>JACZKS010000170.1 GCA_014859895.1 Rhodospirillales bacterium | reverse complement strand
TCCTTAAGAAGACCGCAGCCCGAACAAAGGACGAATTATGGGACGCCATCGGCCGAGGCATCGACACCTTCACCCCGGCCGAGTGCGAAAACTACTTCGCCGCTGCCGGATATGACCTCAACTGAACGGAAATTGCTCTAGGTCGATCGGCCGGACGATCTGAACGAACGGGTTGCCGTCCTGTTGGCCGAGGGGCACGTGGTTGCCCGTTTTGCCGGACGCAACGAATGGGGTGCCCGATCTCTGGGTAACCGCGCCATCCTTGCCCATCCGGGGCGCATGGAGTCCTTCTACACCATCAACGACCAGATCAAATGCCGCGACTTCTGGATGCCCTTCGCACCGACGATCCTGGACGGCGCGGCTCCGAAATATCTCGAAAACTGGTCGATGGAGCGTACGCCGGCTCCCTTCATGATTACGGCTTTCAAGGCTACGCCGTTGGGGCAGACGGAACTGTGTGCCGCCATCCATCATGGCGACGGCACGGTGCGCCCTCAGGTATTGCGCCGCGACGCCAACCCCGATTATTACGACTTGGTGAGGCGGTTTGAAAACAAAACTGGTATCGGCGCTGTGCTCAACACCAGCTTCAATCTGCACGGCAAGCCGCTGGCTGCGACGCCCGAGCAAGCTCTCGACACATTGCGCCATTCGGAGTTGCGGTATCTGGCCATCGGGCCGTTCCTGGTCTCCAAAAACGATCGAGCATAAGGAAGGCGAGCCGCCTCCGGGATCGGTGCGACGCCACGGCCGGTTTCAGCGATTCATTGACTGAACATGCATCGCGCGGTATGTTCTTGGCGTGAACGCGTTCGCGTAATGAACATGCGTTTGGCGACGGTCTGGATAGGAGCGACGCTCGCGTCGTTGGGAATGTCGGAAGAGCAGACAGAAATCACCCTGGGCCTGCTGAACGCGGTTCACGAGAACAGCCACGTGACCCAGCGCACGGTGGCGACCGAACTGGGCGTGGCGCTCGGCTTGGTCAACACGTACATCAAGCGCTGCGTGAAGAAGGGTTACATCAAGGTCCGCCAGGCACCGGCCAACCGCTATGCCTATTACCTGACGCCGGCAGGCTTCACCGAGAAAAGCCGCCTCACCGCCCAGTACCTGTCGTACTCGTTCACTTTCTTTCGCAACGCGCGCCAGCAATGCGCCGAAGTTCTCGCTCTTAGCGAGGAGCGGAACTGGCGGCGCGTGGCGCTGGCTGGCGCCAGCGAACTGGCGGAAATCATGATCCTGTGCGCCCATGAGTATTCGGTGACGGTGGCTGGCGTCGTCGATCCTTCTGTCCATCGCGAAACGTTTCAGAATCTGCCGGTGGTTCCGCTGCTCAAAAAGCTGGGGCCGGTCGATGCGGTCGTCATCACCGATCTGACCAACCCCCAGGCCGCCTATGCCACGCTGGCCGAGCACCTGCCGGAGGATCGCATCCTGACGCCATCCATCTTACGTGTCGTCCGAAACGGCGCGCGGGGGCGGGGAGTGGAGAGATAAGCCATGCGGCGCTGGTATGTGGTCCAAACCCGGCCGCGGGATGAATCGACGGCGCTGTTTCATCTGACGCGCCAGGGGTTCGAGGGGTATTTGCCGCGTTTTCTCAAGCGCCGCCGCCATGCCCGCAAGGTGGACATCGCGCCGGTCCCGTTGTTCCCGGGCTACCTGTTTGTCGCGCTTGATCTGGCGGCGGCCCGCTGGCGCTCGATCCACGGCACCGTGGGGGTCAGCCGGCTGGTGTGCCATGGCGATAATCCGGCGCCGGTTCCCGCTGGTGTGGTCGAGGATATCCAGGGTCGCGAGGATCCGGCCGGCTGGGTTATCCTGCGTCCGCAAACGTCGTTGCAACAGGGCCAGATGGTGGAGATTTCCAACGGCCCCCTCGCCGATCTTCGGGGGGTTTTTGAAGGGCTGGATTCCAAGGAGCGCGTCGTCGTTCTGCTCAGCCTTCTTGGCCGCGAAGTGCGGGCGCGCGTTCCGCTCGGTTGGGTCCAGGCCACCGCCTGAGCCGCCGAGCCATCGGCAATCGGTCTGACGGGTGAAGCGTTTTTCACCCGAATGGCGGTAGCGTGGCCGACGCCCAGCTTTCTGATCGACATTGAGCCTCATGACCTACGATATTGCGGGAAAACGCGTGTGGGTGACCGGCCATCGCGGGATGGTTGGCAGCGCGGTCGTGCGCCGGCTGTCTCGCGAGTCGTGCGATATCCTCACGGCCGATCGCGCGGCGCTTGATCTCCGCCGGCAGGCCGAGGTTGAAGCCTGGATGGCGGTCAATCGGCCCCAAGTCGTGGTGATTGCCGCGGCGAAGGTCGGCGGTATTCACGCAAACGCCACCTATCCGGCCGATTTCCTGTACGACAACCTGGCCATCGAGGCCAATGTCATCCACGCCGCCTCCAAGTCGGGCGCGGAGAAACTGTTGTTCCTCGGCTCCTCCTGCATCTATCCCCGCGAGGCGCCACAGCCGATGCCCGAGGAGGCCTTGCTGAGCGGTCCCCTGGAACCGACCAATGAGTGGTACGCGGTGGCCAAGATCGCCGGCATCAAGCTGTGCCAGGCCTATCGGCGCCAGCACGGCTGCGATTTCATTTCGGCGATGCCGACCAACCTTTACGGTCCCGGCGACAACTTCCATCCGACCGACAGCCACGTTCCAGCCGCGCTGCTGCGGCGTTTCCATGAAGC
This sequence comes from Rhodospirillales bacterium, assembly GCA_014859895.1. GTDB lineage: Bacteria > Pseudomonadota > Alphaproteobacteria > Rhodospirillales > Shumkoniaceae > Shumkonia. The sequence goes on along the minus strand of JACZKS010000170.1, from coordinate 116,035 downwards.
GAAGGAAACGGGGCTTTCAGAGGTGACGATTTGGGGCTCCGGCCGGCCGCGCCGCGAGTTCCTGCATGTCGACGATCTGGCCGATGCCTGTGTGTTCCTCTTGAATGCCTATTCCGACGATTTGCACGTAAACGTGGGGACGGGCGAGGACGTGACGATTGCCGAGTTTGCCGAGATGGTACGACGGGTGGTCGGCTGGGAGGGGCGGCTGGTTTGCGATGCCTCACGGCCCGACGGTCCGCCGCGCAAAGTTCTCGACGTGTCGCGGCTGACGGCAATGGGCTGGCGGGCGAAGACGCCGCTCGAGGAGGGGCTGCGCGGGTACTACCGCTGGTTCCTCGACAACATTGACCATATCCGCCAATAGCGGGCCGGGGGGGGACGCCGTGACCGAGAAAGTCGCACTGATTACCGGCATCACCGGCCAGGACGGCGCCTATCTGGCCGAACTGCTGCTGGAAAAGGGCTATCGGGTGCATGGCGTCAAACGGCGCTCGTCATCCTTCAACACCGCGCGGGTGGATCATCTGTATGTCGACCCCCACATCGACGATCCGCGCTTTCTCATGCATTACGGCGACATGACGGACGCCACCAACCTGATCCGCCTGGTCCAGGAAACGCAGCCGGACGAGATCTACAACCTGGCCGCCCAGAGCCACGTGCAGGTCAGCTTCGAAACGCCGGAATATACGGCTAACGCCGACGCGTTGGGGACGTTGCGCCTGCTGGAGGCGATGCGCATCCTCGGCATGGAGAAGACGACCCGCTTCTATCAGGCCTCGACCTCCGAGTTGTTCGGCAAAGTCCAGGAAACGCCACAGCGCGAGACCACGCCCTTCTATCCGCGCAGCCCCTATGCGGCGGCCAAGATTTACGCCTACTGGATCACCGTCAACTACCGCGAGGCCTATGGGATACATGCCTCCAACGGCATCCTCTTCAACCACGAAAGCCCGATCCGCGGCGAAACCTTCGTGACCCGCAAGATCACCCAGGCGGTGGCCGCCATCGCGGCCGGCCGGCAGGACTGCCTCTATCTCGGGAATCTCGACTCCAAGCGCGACTGGGGCCACGCCCGGGACTATGTGGAAGGCATGTGGCGGATCGTCCAGCAGGGGGAGCCCGACGACTACGTGCTGGCGACCGGCGAGACCCATTCGGTGCGCGAGTTCGTCGAGCTGGCCTTCGCCCATGTGGGGCACACCGTTGTCTGGCGGGGCGAGGGCGTCGCGGAGGAAGGGCTTGACGAGGCATCCGGCAGGATGCTGGTCAGGATCGACCCGCGCTACTTCCGGCCGACCGAGGTCGAGTTCTTGCTCGGCGATCCTGCCAAGGCCCATGAGAAATTGGGCTGGCGCCACCGCACGGGATTTAGCGACCTGGTGTGCGAGATGGTCGAGGCGGACGTCGAACTGCTGGCGAACGGAGCGGCCGAACCGTTGCATTCCGGCGCATGACGTCCGTCTATCGATCCAAGCCCTTATAATCGAGAAGCAGGGAGTTAAGCATGCGCCCCTTTGACCAGCCGATGATCGATCTGAACGGGAAATCCGTTCTGATCACGGGCGGGACGGGATCTTTCGGCCAGGCCCTCGTTTCCGAGGCCATCAAGCGGTTCAAGCCCCGTAAACTGATCATCTTCTCGCGAGACGAGCTCAAACAGTATGAAATGGCGCAGAAATTCCGTGTGGAGGAATACCCCTTCATGCGCTATTTCATCGGCGACGTCCGCGATGTCGACCGGCTGGAGTTGGCCCTGCGCGACGTCGACTATGTGGTTCATGCCGCGGCGCTCAAGCACGTCCCGATCGCCGAGTACAATCCGTTCGAATGCATCCAGACGAACGTGCACGGGGCCGAGAACGTGGTCAAGGCGGCGCTGCGGTGCGGCGTGAAGAGGGTTGTTGGGCTGTCCACCGACAAAGCGGCCAGCCCCATCAATCTGTACGGGGCGAGCAAGCTGGCCTCGGACAAGATCTTCGTCGCCGCCAACAACCTATCGGCGGGCGACCCGGCTTTCGCGGTCGTCCGGTACGGCAACGTGGTCGGATCGCGCGGTTCCGTTGTCCCCTTCTTTCGCAAGCTGGTGGAGGATGGCGCCAAGACCCTGCCCATTACCGATCCGCGGATGACGCGCTTCTGGATCACTCTTCGGCAGGGTGTGAATTTCGTGCTGTCGTCGCTGGCCATGATGCAGGGAGGAGAGATCTTCGTGCCGAAGATCCCCAGCATGAAGGTCGTCGACCTGGCGACGGCGATGGCGCCCGAGCTGCCGCAGGAAGTCATCGGTATCAGGCCCGGCGAGAAGCTGCACGAGGTCATGATCACCAGCGACGATGCGCGCTCTACCATCGAACTGGACGATCGCTATGTCATCTGCCCGAGTTTCAATTCGTTCCGGCACGAGACCTATCGGGATATGGGGGCGCGCGAGATCGAGAACGGTTTCCAGTATGGCAGCGACAGCAACCCGGAATGGCTGCGTGCCGATCAGCTCATGGCCGTCCTTGCCGCACGATGACAATGGCGAGGGGACGCCTGCGATGATCGGCGGGATGGGAGAACGCGGGCGGTGATCGCGGTCGTCGACTACGGCATGGGCAACCTGCGCTCGGTCGCGAATGCCTTTGAGGCATTGGGCCGGGAGGTGCGGTGCGTTGACGAGCCGGAGGCCCTGGCGTCGGCAACCGCGATCGTGCTGCCGGGGGTCGGGGCGTTCGGCGACGCGATGGACAATCTCCGGGCGAAAGGCTTCGTGGACGCCCTCGACCATGAGGTCCGCGGCAAGGGCAAGCCGTTCCTTGGCTTGTGTCTTGGATTGCAGCTGCTCGCCGAGCGCGGGATGGAACAAGGCGACCATCGCGGGCTCGGATGGATCCCGGGGGTTTGCCGGCGGCTCGAACGCAAGTCCGACGATCCCGACATTCGCATCCCGCACATCGGATGGAACGATGTGCGGATCCGCAAGTCGGACGGGCTGTATCGCGATCTTGGCGACGTGCAGGCGTTTTATTTCGTCCACAGCTACATTCTGTGTGCCGCCGACGAAGCGGTCGTGAGCGGCGTTTGCCGCCATGGCGAGGACTTTGCCGCAAGCGTGGAAGCCGGCAACGTCTGGGCGACCCAGTTCCATCCGGAAAAAAGCCACAAGGCGGGACTCAACCTCCTGAACAACTGGTGTGCCGCGGCGCGATGCTGAAGAAGCGGCTCATTCCGGTGTTGCTGCTGCAGAACGGGCTTCTGGTCCGCAGCGAGCTGTTTCGCATCCACCAGGCGATCGGCAATCCGATCCACGAGGTGGAGCGCTTCAACCAGTGGAACGTCGACGAGCTGGTCTACCTCGACATCAGCCGGGACGATTCCTACGATCTGCGCCGCGACGATGCTCGCATCAAGAACATCGGCGGGCCGCTGGACATCCTGCGGGCGGTCGGCAGGAACTGCTTCATGCCGCTGACCTGGGGTGGGCGCATCAGGAGCGTGGCCGACATGCGCGACATCATCAGCGGCGGCGCCGACAAGGTGGTAATCAACAGCCAGGCGCTGGCGAGCCCGGACCTCATCACGCAGGGGGCCAAGGTGTTCGGCAGTCAGGCGATTGTCGTCAGCATCGATGTGCGCCGGCATGGCGATGGGCGGCTGGAGGTTTTTTCCGAGGGTGGCCGTGTGGCGACCGGCCGGGGGCCCGAGGAATGGGCCCGCGAGGCCGAGGATCGCGGCGCCGGCGAAATCCTCCTCCAGAGTATCGATCGCGACGGTACGGGAAGCGGCTACGATCTCGACCTTCTGGCGCGGGTGGCGGGGGCCGTATCGATTCCGCTGGTTGCCTGCAGCGGGGTCGGCCGGTACGAGGACTATGTCGACGGCATCAAGGCCGGCGCGGCGGCGGTCGCCGCCGCCAACATATGGCATTTCAAGGATTTGGCCGACCGGGGCGGGAAGAGAGCCTTGGCCAAAGCCGGAATCAACGTGCGGCGGTAAAGGCGAGTGATGGCGATGGCGGTTCGGTACTGCTCCAACTGCGTTTATCCTTCGGCGGCGGCGACGCCGCTGACGTTCGACGACAAGGGGGTCTGCTCTGGGTGCCGCGTGTCGGGCCAGAAGGTGGATATCGATTGGTTCAGGCGCTGGCAGATGCTGAAGGATCTTGTGGCGGAGTATCGCAGCGATGGGAACTACGACATCGTCATCCCGGTCAGCGGGGGAAAGGACAGCTATTATCAGACGCACGTCGCGGTGAAAGAACTCGGCCTCAAGGCGCTGCTCGTCACCTACCACGGCAACAACTACCTGCCCGAAGGCGAGTATAACCTTTTTCGCATGCGCGAGGTGTTCGACTGCGACCATGTCGTGGTGCGGCCATCCGTTCAGACGCTCATCAAGATGAACCGCCTGGGCTTCAAGGTTCAGGGCGACATGAACTGGCACGCCCACTGCGGCATCTTCTCGGCGCCCATCCAGGTTGCGGTGCGCTACCGGGTCCCGCTCATGATGTGGGGCGAACATGGCTTCATGGACCTGGGCGGCATGTACTCCTACAACGACTTTGTCGAGTTCACCGCAAAGCACCGCAAGGAGCATGCGCTGAGAGGATACGACTGGTACGACTTCACCGACGAGGGGCTGGAGCGGCTCGGGCATCCGGAATGGAAGGAAGGCTTGCGGGCCAAGGATCTGTTGTGGGCCCAGTATCCGTCGGACGATGAAATCGATGACGTCGAGGTTCGTGGCATCTACCTTTCCAATTTCGTCGACTGGAATGGCGCAAAGAACGCGGAATTGGTCGCGGCGCTTTACGGATGGCGAGCCTCGGAGCGGGAATTCGAGCGGACTTACCGACGGGCCTCGAACCTGGATGACATGCACGAGAACGGCGTCCACGACTACATGAAGTTCATCAAGTTCGGTTATGGCCGCGCCTCGGACCACGTGTGCAAGGACATTCGTTCCGGCGTGATGACAAGGGACCAAGGTATTGAGGAAGTGCGCAAGCGCGACCACGTGAAGCCCCGGGACCTTGCCAGGTGGCTGGAATACACCGGCATGGGAGAGGTGGAGTTCGACCGTATCGCCGACACGTTCCGCGATCCGCGAGTGTGGCGGATCGAAGACGGCGAGTGGGTGAAAGATAATCTGTGGGGCACACCGTCGTCTTATGGACGGGTCCATCTGCCGCGCGACCAGTGGGACAAGTATCAGAGGGGTTGAACGTCGTGCTGTCCGAGAACGAAATTCGCCCCGACGCGATGCGGGCAGAGCAGGCCCGGCGGTTCGCCGAGGATATTCGTCGTCTGAACGAACGCAAAGACGAGTTCGTCGCAACCCCTTGTCCGGCGTGCGGAGCGGACATTCCGACCGTCCGTTTCGGCAAGTTCGGACTCACCTACGTCGACTGCCCGTCCTGCGGGACGTTGTACGTCAATCCACGGCCGACGCCGGAGATTCTCGCTTGGTACTACGAGACGTCGGAGAACTACCGGTATTGGAATACTTTCATCTTCCCCGCCTCCGAAGGCGTCCGACGGGAGAGGATTTTCCGGCCGCGCGTCGAACGCCTGGCGGATATCTGCCGCCGGTTCGGCGTGCCCACTCGTACCCTTCTGGAGATTGGTGCCGGCTTCGGCACCTTCGGCGAGGTGGTTCGGGAAAGTGGCTTGTTCGATCGGTATGTCGCGGTGGAGCCGACGCCCGATCTCGCCGCGACCTGCCGCAAGAAGGGCCTGGAAGTCATCGAGTTGCCGGTCGAGCGGACGGCCCTGCCGGACAGTTTCGCCGATGTCGTCGCCAGCTTCGAAGTCATCGAGCACCTGTTTTCGCCGCGCGCATTCATCGAGGCAAGCGCACGTCTGCTCGCGTCGGGGGGGCTGCTCATCCTGTCTTGTCCCAACGCAAGGGGCTTCGAGGTCGAGGTTCTTCAGTCGGCCTCGGACACCATCGACGTCGAGCATCTCAACTACTTCAATCCGGCCTCCCTGTCGGATCTTGTGGCGCGATGCGGTTTTTCCGTTCTGGAGACCACGACGCCCGGCGAACTGGACGCCGAGTTGGTGAGGAAGAAGGTGCTGGCGGGTGAAGCCGACCTTGGCCAGGAGCCGTTTTTGAAGCACGTGCTGGTCGACGAATGGGACCGCCTCGGAGAGCCGTTCCAGAAGTTCCTGTCGGCAAACGGCCTGTCGTCGCACCTGTGGCTCGTGGCCCGGAAGTCGTAGGCGGAGCGGGCGATGAAACCCGTTATCATCGTGCAGGCGCGCATGACCTCGACGCGCCTGCCCGGCAAGGTGCTGATGGATCTCGCCGGGCGGAGCGTGCTGGCCCACACCCTGGCTCGCTGCGCCGCGACCCCCGGCATCGATGCCGTCTGCTGTGCGGTTCCCGAGGGGGAAAGCCACGATGCCGTGGCCGCCGAAGCCAGGAGGGCTGGCGCGGTTATTTTCCGGGGTTCCGAGCACGACGTGCTCGACCGGTACTGGAAGGCCGCCTTGACCCTAGACGCCGAGGTCGTCATGCGGGTCACCAGTGACTGTCCCCTCACCGATCCTTCGGTTTGCGGCCGGGTCCTGCAGCTCGTGACGAAGGGCGGGGCAGACTACGCCTGCAACAACATGCCACCGAGTTGGCCCCACGGTCTGGACTGCGAGGCCTTCACGATGGCGGCGCTCGACCGGGCCGCACACGAAGCTTCCGTACCTTACCAGCGCGAGCACGTGACGCCTTGGCTGCGGGGCGATCCAACCCTTCGCAAGGCCAATCTCGCCGGACCGGGCGGGTGGGCGGCCGAGCAGCGCTGGACGCTCGACTTTCCGGAGGATCTGGATTTTTTCCGGGCGCTGTTCGCGCAACTGCCGCTGCTGCCGGCAATGCCGTCGACCGACGAGATCCTGGCGGTGCTCCGAGCCCGGCCGGACATCGGCACCTTGAACGCGCGGTACCAAAATGTGAGCCGTCCCACCATGCCTGCGGCCGTGAAAGGAATACCATGACCACCCCCAAGGAAACCGCCCAGGCCCAATTCTGGCGGGGCGACTTCGGCTCCGAGTACATCGCCCGCAATGCCGCGAGCGCCGAACAGTTGCGCGGCCGCGCCGCCCTGTGGGCTAAGGTCAGTGTATGGCTGGCCATCGGCCGACGAGCTTTCTTGAGGTTGGCTCCAGTATCGACAATAACCTTCGAATACTGCGGACGTTGACACCTGGAATCGGCTGACCGGTCTCGTGTTCGAGAAGACTCGCTGATGGCGCCGCTAGCCCTTTTTCGCTTCGACGCCTCGCCCGCGATCGGTTCCGGTCACGGCGTGCGGAGCTTGGCCTTGGCCCGGGGCCTGGCCGATGCCGGCTGGAAAGTGGCTGTGGCGGCTTCGCCGGAGAGCTTCGGCATCGTCGATGTCCCCGACTGGGTGGCCCGCATCGTCCTCGACGGAGACGTGGGTGCCGAGCCGGGTGAGATCGGCGCCGCCATCGGTACCGCGGACCTGCTGGTCGTCGATCATTATGGCCGCGACTCCCGCTTTGAGACGGCCTGCCGGTCGTGGGTGCGCCGCATCCTGGTCATCGACGACTTGGCCGACCGCGCCCACGACTGCGACCTCATCCTCGATCAGACGATGGGGCGTAAGCAGGAAGACTACAGTCCGCTGGTGCCCCAAGGCTGCTCGATGCTGTTGGAACCAGGGTACGCTTTGCTGCGGCCAGAGTTCGCCACCGGCAGGGCCGTCAGCCTGGCGAGGCGCAGTGACGTGCGATTGCGCCGGGTGATGGTCTCCATGGGTGGGACCGATCCCCACGACGTCGCCGCGACCGTCCTGGCCGGACTCCCGGAAGCCGGGTTGCCGCTGGACGTCGACGTTGTATCGGGCGGCAGGGAACCATCGGTGGCACTCAAGTCCTCGGCCGGCCGCGTCTGCGGGACGGTGCGCCTGCTGGGCCAGGTAACGGACATGGCGGCATCGATGGCCGAGGCCGATCTTGCGATCGGCGCCGGCGGCGTCACGTCCTGGGAACGCTGCTGCATGGGCCTTCCCACCCTCGTCATCACGACGGCAGAAAACCAGGAATTGATCGCGGCCCGCCTAGCGGCTGCCGGCGCGGCGAGGGTTCTGGGGCGCCACGGCGACGTCACCTCGGCTCAGGTGGCCGTCGCGATCCGGGACCTGGCCGAAGCCCCCCAAGCCCTCCGGCATATGAGCGAGGCCGCCCAGATCATTTGCGATGGCAAGGGCATAGAGCGGACGGTGGCGGTCCTTGCCGAGGAGGTACGGTGACGACGGTACCGGAGTGGTGGCACCGACCCCGCCGCGTCACGGTCGTCGTCGACAACGACAGTTGGGTGCTGCCCTATGCCGAGCGGTTGGTCGATGAAACATGCAAAGACGGTGACGACGCCGTCCTCGCCCGGCGGCACGACGAGGTCCGGGCGGGCGCCGTCGCGTTCTATCTCGGCTGCATCCGCATCACGCCCCCCGAAGTTCTTGCGCGAAATCGCCGCAACCTCGTCGTGCATGCCAGCGACCTGCCGAGCGGGCGCGGATTTTCGCCGATGACGTGGCTGATCCTGGAAGGCGTCAACGACATCCCGGTCTGCCTGCTCGACGCCGCCGACGAGGTCGACGCGGGGCCGGTGGTCTTTCGGGACCCGCTGCGTTTCGAGGGGCATGAGTTGAACGAGGAGATGCGCGTTCGGCTGGGCGAGATGCACGTGACCTTGTGCCGGCGGTTCCTGGATGCCGCCGAGCCGCCAGTCGGTATTCCACAGCGGGGGGAACCGACCCATTATCGGCGCCGGCGGCCGGCCGACAGCCGCCTCGATCCCGACAAGGCGATCGCCGAGCAGTTCGAGCTTTTACGCGTGGTCGACAACGAGCGCTACCCGGCATTTTTTGAGCATCGCGGGCGGGTCTACCAGGTGAGTATCCGGAAGATGACGCGGGAGGATGGCTGAATGGGAGCCGAGATCCTAATCGCCGGACGCCCGATCGGAGCCGGCCATCCGCCCTACGTGATCGCCGAGATGTCGGGCAACCACAATGGCGACCTCGACCGCGCGTTGCGGATCCTGGAGGCCTGCAAGGCGGCCGGCGTCGATGCCGTCAAGCTGCAAACATATACCGCCGACACACTGACCATCGACCACGCTGGCGAAGACTTCCGGGTTCGGGGCGGGTTGTGGGACGGCCATACCCTCCATTCCCTTTACGAAACGGCCCACACCCCGTGGGAGTGGCATCCGGCGCTGTTCGCCAAGGGCCGCGAACTTGGAGTGACGGTGTTCAGCTCGCCTTTTGACGCCAGCGCCGTTGCGTTCATCGAGGGCCTTGACGCGCCCGCCTACAAGGTCGCGTCCTTCGAGAACGCCGACATTCCGCTCATCGAGCGTGTCGCCGCGACGGGAAAACCGGTGATCATCTCGACCGGCATGGCCGACGAGGCCGAGATCCGTGACGCGGTCGAGGCAGCGCGGCGTGGAGGCTGCCGGGACCTGGCGTTGCTGCACTGCGTTTCCGCCTATCCGGCCCGGCCGGAGGAGAGCAACCTGCGGACGCTGCAGGATTTGGCGTCCCGGTTCGGCGTCGTCGCCGGGCTGTCCGATCACACGCTGACCACCGCGACCTCCGTTGCGGCGGTTGCCCTCGGCGCCGCCATCGTCGAAAAGCACGTCACGCTCAGCCGCGCCGACGGGGGCCCGGACGCGGCTTTTTCGCTGGAACCCGATGAACTGGCCCGACTTGTCGGGGACTGCCGAACGGCTTGGCTGGCCCTTGGCCGCGTGACTTACGAGCGAACCCCCGGCGAGCAGGCCAGCGCCATTTTCCGACGTTCGCTTTACGTTGTGGCGGATATGGCGGATGGCGCCGCGTTCAACGAGTCCAACGTCCGTTCCATCCGTCCGGGCAAGGGGCTGCCACCGAAACATCTGCCCGAAGTGTTGGGACGGAGAGCATCTCGGGCGATTGCTCGCGGCACGCCCCTGACATGGGACCTCATCCGTTAACTTATACAGTATGTCGACCAATTGAGCATTCAAGAGGAAGGTTGAAATGTCAGTTCTAGGGAACGATAGAGATTCAAAAGAATATTGGAAAGAGCAAGCCGGAGTATACGGGCGCGCGCTTACGAACGATTATCATTCGCATCGGCTCCGAACGATCCAAGCTATTATCCCAAACGAATTGTATGGAGTCGCAAAGAAGATTTTGGACTTCGGGTGCGGAGATGCTGTTATATTCGAAAAGTTTCTGGATTTTAAAGCGGAAATTTTTGGAATAGATGCGTCCGAAGAGATGATCGACCTTGGCCGAAAGAGACTTCGCTCTCAAGGATACGATGAAAACTTGATTCGACTTGGGACTGTGAACGACCTAGAACTATTGGAATCCGGATCCCTTGACGCAATTTTCTCATTCAATGTCATTGCATACCTTACCTTTCAGGAAGAGGAAATTTTCTATAGGGAGGTAAAACGCATTATCAAGCCAGGGGGATGGCTTGCTGTCACGCATTCTAACGAGCTGTTCGATATGTTTAGCTTGAACCGGTACACTGTCGATTTTTTCGAAAAGTACTTTGTCGGTTTGGGGGGAGGTGGGCCCTTGAAGATTGCCAAACTATTGACTTCAGCGGATAGGCCTACTCAAAGGGTGATGTACAACATTCGAGAGAACCCCCTTTCTTACAGATTTAAATTGCAGAAGTGGGGATTTGAGGAGTGTCGACAGGAGTTTATCAACCTCCATCCAATGCCTCCAAGTTTAATAGAGGGAGAGAGGAGTTATCTTGATACGCTGAAAGTGAGGGATGAAGATCGTTGGAAACTCATTTTCACATGTAGCACTTTCGGTTCGCTGTCGCGGCGCTGCTGAGTCTCTGCTAATCCCAATAATAATTGATGAACGATCCATTCGTCTCTGATGGAATTAATGTCTTGCCGTTAAACAAATTGATCTACCGCCTCGGTCAAAATGCTCGCCGGATCTATAATGTCGGTCTCGGCCTTAGGTCCTCATTCGTGCCTTGCCAGCGGCGCGAGGTGGCCCGCATCGCTGTGCAGCGTGCTCAGGTCGATGTCCTTCTGGACCGACTGGCCCGCGACAGTGCCCAGCATTTCGACGGAACTGTACTGGTCGATTCCATGTGGGACAATCCCAACCACTGGGTCCGCTACTCGCTGTTCAGGACGGCGCTTGGCTTGGCGTACGGGCGGGAGATTTCGTTGCACGGGCGCTACGCCCGTGCCGAGACGGCGGGAACGGCTGCGCGGTTCCGGTTCGACGATGCGGTCAACTTTTGCGACATGCCAGCCGACGAACGGGCGGCCCGACGCCAAGCGCGCCGGTTGCTGGCGGGGACACAGCGTCCCGAGGACATCCTTTCCTGGGATCTGCCTTACGGCCTGCCGCCGGCGATCGTCTACGACGGCCTCCTCCGTCGGCAGGTTAGTCCGACCGTGGATGTGCGGCACCCGGGAATCGAGGACCACGTCACGGAGGCCCTGATGAAACTCCAGCAGGCCGAATGCGTCCTCGACAAGGTTCACCCCGACCTAGTTGTGCTCAGTCATACGGTCGACTTCGATTTCGGCGCACTCGCTTGGCTCACCATTCGCAACGGCATTCCGGGAGTGATCTTATTCGGCGAGTACGGTTTGCTGCGGTTTTTCAAGCTTCACGAGCCCGACGATGTATACCTGTCGGCCAACTTCTTGACGCGGGAACAGTTTGCCGCGCTTCCAGAGCCTAAGCGCACGGTTCTGGGTGCCGTCGGCCGCGAGTACCTGGAACGCCGCTTGGCTGCCCAGACGTGGGATGTCGGTGCGATCCACGCCTATCAGAACGGTGTCACCGGCACTTCGAGAGCTGAAATTTGCCGTTCTGCCGGCTGGGATGAAAGCCACCCTATCGTCGCGGTGTATTCCATATCCTGGTTCGATTTTCCTCACCTCTATGGTCAGCTGAATTTCCTCGACCCACTGGATTGGATGCAGACGACAATCGAAGCCGCGTTGCAATCTCCGCACGTGAACTGGCTGTTCCGTCCCCATCCCCTGGAGGACCGCTATGGCGGTGTTTCGCTGCGTTCCCTGATGCCTGAGCATCTTCCTCCCCATATCCGTTTGGCGCCTCGGGGTTCGAGCGGCGCGGACATCATGAGGAGCGTCGATGCGCTTGTCACCCTGTACGGCACCGCCGGCGTAGAGTTTGCTGGCTTGGGGAAGCCGGTCCTGTCGGCCTCTCGCGGCTGGTACCACGACATCGGGTTTACGCGAACGCCGGCCACCCGCGATGACTACAAGGCCGCGCTCGGCACCACCTGGTGGGAAGGTCTTGGCAACGAACAAACCCGTTACCTGGCGAATGTCTTTGCCGGGTGGCATTTCTGTTGCCCGGATTGGCAGGGGGGCTTCGTGCTGGGCGACGATTTCGAGCAGGGGCGGCTCTACCGGACCATTCCGGATTTGTTCGAGAACCATGCCGAGGAAGCCCGCAAGGAAATCGATCTCATCTCCGACTGGTGGGGGTCCGATGTGAAGGGCAGCCACTCCTTCAAGATGCTCAGGGCCTCGGGCTACGCGTTGTCCAACGTCGTTCGCGAACCTGCGCCCGGGAAAGGTACGAGATGACCGAGCCCAGGCCCGCGAATGCCCTCGGCACGCTGAGGGATGGGTGGTCACTGTTTGTCGGCAGCGAGCGCCGCCGCATCCTGCTGCTCGCCCCCCTCGTCGGCGCCATTGGCGTCCTGGAGGTCATCGCCCTGGCGTCTGCCATGCCCCTGGTTGCCATCATCATCGATCCCGATGCCTTGGGCCGGTGGGAGATTTTGGGGCGTCTCCATGCTCGGATCGGCCGCCCGGACTATCAGGCCCTGGTCGCTCTGCTGACGGCGCTGGTGATTATTGCGCTGATCGTGGCAACCGTGGCCAGCTACCTGAAGGATTACGCAATCGCGCGGTTCGCGGCGGGTTGTTGGACCCGGCTTGGTCACGACCTCATGAAGAGCAGCCTGGACGCGCCGTACGCTTGGTTCCTGCAGCGCAACGCCTCCGTACTTACGCGGCTGTTCACCCATGATCTCGTTCTGTGGGCAAGGGATTTTGTCGAGTTCCTGCTGACCTTCCTCAGCGACTTCGTCATCGTTGCCACGGCCATCGTCGTAATCCTTGCGGTTGCGCCGGCCGCCGGGCTGGCGGCCGTTGCCGCGGTGCTGGTTATCTATGGCGGGATTTTGTTGTGGATACGCCCGCGCCTTCAGGGCCATGCGGAAGTCAGCCGGCGCAAGTCCGATCAACTGGCGTTGAGTGCTCACGAGGCCTTCTCGGGGGCCAAGGACATCCGTTTGAGTTCGCAGGAGGCCTTCTTCGTCTCGGCCTTCAGCCGGGCCAATGCAAAGGTTGCGAACGCCAGGGTCATGACGTCCGTGTGGGGCAAGATTGCGCCGCTCCTGATGCTGCTGCTCGGCCAACTCGCCCTGGTCACGATGGCCTTCGGTCTGTGGTGGGCGAAGGTGCCGACGGCCGAAATCGCGGCGACGATGGCCGTGATCGTTCTTGTTTCCGCGCGCCTGATTCCGGCCCTCAACCGCATCGCGGCGAACGTCAACAAGATCTGGACCGTCGGCCCCTATGTCACGGGCATCAACGAAGTGAGCCGAAGTCTCCATGCGGCAATGGAGGCGCAGCGCGCGGACTGGACCGGCGATGGGCGGCCGGTTCCCGCCGATTGGCGCCGCCTTGAGGCCGAAGGCATCGACTTCGGCTACGGGTCCAGTGGCGCTCTCGTCCTCAACGACATCAGCCTTGTCATCGAGCGGGGCCGGACCTATGGGATCATCGGCCCTTCCGGCGCCGGCAAGAGCACGCTGGTCGACGTTCTTCTCGGACTCCTCGATCCGGTGGGGGGCAAGCTGTTCCTGGAGGGGCAGCCCTTGACCGGGATCGACAAGACGTCATGGCAAGCAAGGCTCGGGTATGTGCCTCAGGTGCCGTTCATCTCGGACGACACGCTGCGGGCGAACGTTGCCTTCGGTGTGCCGGCCTCCGAGGCCGACGACAAGCGCGTCACGGAGTGCCTGGAAGCGGCGAACCTGTCGCAACTGCTGGACGAGCTTCCTTCCGGCCTCGACACCCGTATGGGCGATCGTGGATCGCGCCTGTCGGGAGGGCAGAAGCAGCGGCTGGCTATCGCCCGCGCCCTCTACAAGCAGCCGGACATCCTGGTCCTGGACGAGGCGACCTCGTCCCTTGACACCATCAACGAATTGGTGATCCAGCAGGCCATCCAACGCCTCCGCGGCAAGGTAACCCTGGTGATCGTCGCCCACCGCCTGTCCACCATCCGCGACGCCGACCATGTTTTCGTGCTCGACAACGGCAGGCTCGTCGACGAGGGCACTTACGATAGCCTGCGAACGTCATCGCCGCTGTTCGCGCGGCTGGTCGCGGCGCAGTCGGACCACACCCTTCTTTCAGACGAACCGATCGCGGGATCCCTGTCGTGAGTCCCTCCTTGTTTCACAGTAAATTCCGAATCGGCGATCGCCTCGTCGGCGGCGGCGCTCCCTGTCTGGTCATTGCGGAGGCCGGCGTCAGCCATTTCGGCGACATGGGTTTGGCGCGCAATCTCGTCGACCTGGCGGCCGACGCCGGGGCGGACGTCTTCAAGACCCAACTCTTCGACGTCGAGGTCTTGATCGCCGAGCGCGCATCCGACTGGCGGGAACGCTTGCGTCCGCGCAACCTGACGCTTGACCAGGTGTTCGAACTGAAAGCGCGCTGCGAGGCCCGCGGCCTGCTGTTCATGGCTACGGCGCACGACGACAGCCGCATTCCATGGCTCCGCGAGCTTGACGTGCCGGCGGTCAAGATCGGCTCGGGCGAGCGAAACAACCCGGCATTTGTCGCCCGCCTTGCCGAACTCGGCCGGCCGATGATCATTTCGACCGGCATGTACGGCGCCGAAGACGTCCGCGAGGCGCTTAACGCCTGCTCGGGAAGTGGTTGCGGGTCGGTGGCTCTGCTTCACTGCGTCACCAGCTATCCGACCCCGCCCGAGGACGTGAACCTCGCGGCGATGGAGACCTTGCGCAAGATCTTTCCGGGGCCGGTCGGCTATTCGGACCATACGGTCGACGAATTGGCGGTGCTGGCGGCGGTGGCCCGCGGCGCCGACATCGTCGAAAAGCACATCACCATCCTGCGCGACGTGCCGAATGCGCAAGACTGGAAGGTCTCTGCCGGGCCGGAGAATCTGGCCTCGATAATCGAGCGGATCCGCCGGATCGAGGCGATGATCGGTCGCGGCACCAAGCAGCCGGCGCCAAGCGAGGCCGCCGGCGTGGCCTGGGCGTTGAAGTCGCTGGTCGCGCGGCATGATCTGCCGGCGGGCCACATCCTGGCCGAGAGCGATCTTGCCGCCAAGCGACCCGGAGACGGTTTGCAGCCCAACCGTATCGGCGAGTTGCTGGGGGGGCGTCTCAGGCGGGCGCTGGCTGCCGACGAGGTCGTGCGGTTGGAGGATATCGAACCGTGAGCAGGCGGATTTGCATCGTGCTCACCACGCGCGGGAACTACGCCAAGATGCGTTCGACCATGCAGGCGATCGCCGGTCATCCGGATCTCACCTTGCAGACGGTCATCGGGGGCGCTCTCCTTGATCCGGCCTATGGCGATTTCCGGGGAGTGATCGAGGCGGATGGCTTTCGCGTCGACAACACTCTGGACTACATGGCGCAAGGCAAGACGCTTGGCAGCGTCACGGAGTCGGCCGGCCGCTGCACGCAGGGCATGGGACATATCCTAACGCGCCTGGAGCCCGATTTCCTGTTGGTCATCGCCGACCGCTACGAGGCTCTCGCCATCGCGCTCGGCGCATTGTGCCACAACGTGCGCATTGCCCATCTCGAGGGCGGCGAGGTGTCGGGCTCGATCGACGAGCGCATCCGCCACGCCATCACCAAGCTTGCCCACGTCCACTTCCCGGCCAATCGCGAGGCGGGGGACCGTCTGGTGCGGATGGGCGAGCACGCGACGTCGGTTCATGTGGTGGGCACGCCAAGTCTCGATCAATTGGCGCGCATCGACCTCGACGACCGCGCTTCGCTGCAACAGTTCCTCGACCAACGGGGCGAGGGAGGGCTGGTCGATGCCGGTGGGGATTACGTGGTCGTATCCCAGCACCCCGTAGCGACGGAATACGGCCATGCCCGGCGACAGTTCGACGAGACGGCGCAAGCCGTCCGCGGCCTTGGCCTGCCGGTCGTGTGGGTCCTGCCCAACGACGAGGCCGGGGCGACCGACGTGGCGGAGCCCCTCGCGTGGTTGTCCCGGCAGGGGTTGCCGGTGGTGTCCTTGGGCAGCCTTCCGTTCGCCCAGTATGCGCGCCTGCTGGCTCACGCCCGCTGCCTTATCGGCAATTCGTCGAGCGGCATCCGCGAGGGGGCCTTCCTGGGTGTGCCGGCGGTGAACATCGGGACCCGGCAGCAGGGGCGGCAGCGCGGCGGCAACGTCATCGACGTCGGCTACGCGGCGGACGAAATTGCAACCGCCGGCCGCCGACAGATCGCCCACGGCCGCTATCCGTCCGACGGCGTCTACGGCGACGGCCGCTCGGGACCGCGCATCGCCGAGATCCTGGCGACGGCGTGGCCGCCGCTCGACAAGACCATCGCCTACTGATGGCCACGGCATGACCGTTCTCGCCCTCATTCCCGCCCGCGGTGGCTCAAAGGGTGTGCCGCGCAAGAACCTCCGCCTGGTGGGCGGCCGCTCGTTGATCGAGCGGGCCGTTGCCGCTGTCCGGGGCTCGGGCGTCGTCGACCGCGTGCTGGTGTCGACCGACGACGAAGAGATCGCCGAGGCCGCGCGCCAAGCCGGCGCCGAGGTGCCGTTCCTGCGTCCGCCCGAACTGGCGAGCGACCGCGCGCCGATGGGGCCGGTGATCCAGCATGCGATTACCGCTTTCGAAGCCTACGCGGACGTGACGGTGAAAACGCTGGTATTCACCGAGCCCACGGTTCCGTTCCGCAATGCCGAGCACGTCGCCGGGGCGGTGACGCGCTATCGCCAAGGCGATTGCCGTTCGGTCATCACGGTTTGCCCCCTCGAACGCAAGCCGGAAAACATCTTCGCGAAGGGCCGCGACGGCCATCTCGCCCGCTATATCCGCGATCCCCGGCAGACCTTCGCCAACCGTCAGGACATGGCCGACCTGTGCTGTCTCAGCAGCGGCGTCTACGTGATCGGGCGCGACACCTATATGGCGACCGGAACGCTGGTGGTCGAGCCGGTCGGCTTCGTGGAGATGACGGTGATCGAATCCGTCAACATTGACGAGGAAATCGACCTGATGCTTGCGGAAATTATTGCGGAACGCTACGGCCTTTGATGGCGGGCGGTCTAGACGGAAACCTGGAAACGGACAAGAAAGGGACAAATGATGCGCGTGCTCGTTCTCGGCGGTGACGGCTATCTCGGCTGGCCGACCGCCATGCATTTCTCGGCGCGTGGCGACGAGGTCGTCATCGTCGACAACTTCGCCAAACGCCAGTGGGAACTGGAGGACGGCATCGAGCCGCTGGTGGCCGTGCCCCCACTGCACCGTAGGGTTGGGCAGTGGGAGAAGGTTACCGGCCATAAAATGCTCATTCGGGTCGGTGACCTCTGCAATCATCGGTTCGTCTACACCCTTCTCGATGACTTTCGCCCGGAAGCGATCATTCACTACGCGGAGCAGCCCTCGGCGCCCTATTCGATGCAGGGCCGCGAGAAGGCCGTCTACACCCAGACGAACAACATCGTCGGCACGCTGAACCTGCTGTTCGGCATTCAGCATTCCTGCCCCGACTGCCATTTCATCAAGCTGGGCACGATGGGCGAATACGGCACGCCCAATATCGACATCGAGGAAGGCTGGCTTGACGTGGAGCACAACGGCCGCAAGGACCGCGTGCTGTTTCCCAAAAAGGCCGGCAGCTTCTACCATCTCTCGAAGGTGCATGATTCGAACAACATCGAGTTCGCCTGCCGGGTATGGGGAATGCGGGCCACCGACCTCAACCAGGGGCCGGTCTACGGCATCGAGACCGAGCAGACCGAGCTGGCCCCTGGCCTCCATACGTCGTTCCATTACGACGACGTGTTCGGCACCGTGCTGAACCGCTTCCTCGTCCAGGCGGCCATCGGCGTGCCGCTGACTGTGTATGGCGCGGGCGGGCAGACCCGAGGCTACCTTAACCTGCGCGACACCCTCCAGTGCGTCGAACTGGCCGTCGATCATCCGTCGGAGCGCGGCGAGTTCCGTGTCTTCAATCAGTTTACCGAGCAGTTCTCGGTCAACCAGTTGGCGGAGATGATCAAGGCGGCGGGCAGTCGCGCAGGACTGGGCGTCCAGGTCAACCACATCGAAAACCCGCGCGTCGAGCAGGAGAAGCACTACTACAACGCCAAGCACTCCAAGCTGGCCGACCTCGGCCTGGAGCCGCACCTGTTGACGGAACAGGCGATGGATCGGATGCTTGCCGTGGTGCGCCGGCACGCGGAAAACGTCAACCCGAAGGCCATCCTGCCGCGCGTCCGGTGGCTCGCCGGCGACAAGACCGAGGAGGCCCTCTGACCACTGCCAATTCTCGGCACGCCCTCACAAAACCCCGGGGGAGACGGGGATTGCCCAGCATCACCGCCAGGGTCCGGTATCAATTGGCGACGTATTGGCCGGGCCCCTTGGACTGAACAGGCCAGGAATGGAAACCAAGAAGAAAATTTTAGTGTTCGTGGATTTCGACGTCGTCGTAAGGCACTTTCTCAAGAACAATACGTTCCGGGAATTGGCCGACCAGAACGACGTCGTTTATGTTTTCAACAATGATACGACTTCTGCGAAAATGGGCGTCACGATCGACGTGGCCGAACTTGGGCTGCCCCGGGTTATTTTCACGTCGATCCCGCGCAAGCGGACCGGGCTATGGTACTTTCTTTACACGGCGACGGTGCTCCGGCAACAGCGCGGGTCGCCGAATTTCGTAGCGAGACATCGCCAGCTAGTGGACGTGCTTGGCGCCTGGAGGGTGCGGATTCTCGAGTTCCTGGGGCTGCCCGGTCTGTACAACCTGTTTCGCTGGGCGTTCATTCATCTGATGGGGGTGGAGACCAGCGTCCGAGCCGTGATCGAGGCGGAGAAGCCGGATCTCGTCCTGCACCCCAGCATCCTCACCGGCTATTATGTGAATGAGTTGCTCATCGAGGCCAAGCGCCACGGCATTCCGCTCGTCCTGCTCATGAATTCATGGGACAATCCGTCGGCTAAAGCGGTGTGTACCGGTTTTCCAGACCGGCTGGTCGTGTGGGGCGAGCAGAGCAAGCGCCAGGCGATCCAGTACATGCGGATGCCGCCCGACCGCATCAAGTGCTTCGGGGCGGCCCAGTTCCAGGTGTATCGCGACCCGCCACCCGAATCTCAGGCCGAACTTCGGAAGATGTTCGGGGTCCCGGCCGGAAAGAAGATCCTTCTCTATGCCGGAGCCGGCAACGGCCGTCACGAGACGCACTATTTGCGCCTGCTGGAGAACGGCATCGAAGACGGGACCTTTCCGGACTGCCACGTGATCTATCGGCCCCACCCCTGGCGTGGCGGCCTGGCGGTTGGAGAGGACGACTTCTTTTCGATCGCCTGGCGGCACATCACGATGGACCCGTTCATGGCCGACTATTACCGCCGCGAAACCAAGAGCCCGAGCGGCGTCATCTTCATGGCCGACTACAGGATCGCCAACAAGCTGCTCACCCTGGTTGACGCCGTCATCTCTCCGCTGTCGACGATGTTGATCGAGGCGTTGGTCAAGGGAAAGCCGGTGCTGGCGTTCTTCCCCGAGCGGGAGCACGGCGTGGTGTTCGGAATCGACGAGGTGCACTTCGCCGATTTCCTGAAGATGCCCGAGGTGAACGTCTGCCTCGAGGAAAGGGAGTTCCATCCGGCGTGCCGGCGCCTCGTCGGCCAGATCGGCGACCCCGCCCTGGCGACGCGGCTTCGCGAAAGCGCCGAGTTCTTCGTTGTCATGGACGGCCCGACGTACGGCGAACGCCTGCGGGACCTGGTCGGCGACATGATAGGAGCGCGCGCTTGACCAATCTTCAACAGCGCGAGAACGGAGAGCGGCCGTCGAACGGGGGCCGGCCGGCGCCTCACGTGCGGCTCATCGCCCGTCTGGACGTTAAGGGTCCGAACCTCATCAAGGGCATCCACCTCGAGGGACTGCGTGTGGTCGGCGATCCACACGAACATGCCCGCCGTTATTACGAACAGGGGATCGATGAGATCCTGTACATCGATTCCGTAGCCAGCTTGTACGGTCGCAATAACCTTTCCGACATCGTCGACCGCACGACGTGCGACATCTTCATCCCAATCACCGTGGGCGGCGGCGTGCGCTCGGTGGAGGACGTGCGGCGGCTGTTGCGGGTGGGCGCCGATAAGATCGCCGTGAACACCGCCGCCGTGGCATGTCCCGAACTCATCACCGAAGCGGCCGAGGCGTTCGGGTCGCAGTGCGTCGTGGTGTCGATTGCCGCGAAGCGTCGAGCCCGGGGATCGGCGGGTTGGGAGGTATTGGTCGAGACCGGGCGCGAGCGCACCGGGATCGACGCCGTCGAATGGGCTTGCCGGGCCGCCGAGCTGGGTGCCGGCGAACTGCTGGTTACTTCCGTCGACCGCGAGGGCACGCGGATGGGCTTCGATGTCGAGTTGACGCAAGCCATCGCGCGCGCGGTCGACGTTCCGGTCATCGCCTCGGGCGGCGCCGGCCGGCTTGAGGACGTGGCGGCGGTGATCGAGGACGGCGGCGCGGATGCCGTCGCGCTCGCCTCCATCCTGCATTTCGGCATGGCTGGAATCGGAACCATCAAGGACTTCCTCGCCGGGCGCGGCATCGGCGGGCGGCCGGCGCGGCGAGACGGCTGACGATGCCCGCGCCCATCGCCTCCATCCTCGATTACGATTGCGGCAACCTGCGCAGCCTCGAGCGCGCGTTTGTCCACGTCGGCGCCCAGGTGCGAATGATCGAGCGGGCCGAAGACGTCGCCACGGCGGGCCACCTCGTGTTGCCGGGCGTCGGTGCCTATGGGCAGGCGATGGATGGTCTGTCCCGCCGCGGTTATGCCGAGGCGGTGGCGGCGCATGCCGCGGTGGGGAAGCCATTACTGGGCATCTGCCTGGGCATGCAGCTTCTGTTCGACGAGAGCGAGGAGTTCGGACCGCACAAGGGGCTCGGGCTGGTGCCGGGCCGGGTGCAGATGTTCGACAAGGACCGTGCCGCGGACCACGGCGTGCGCATCCCGCACATCGGCTGGACGGCGATGCGGCCCGGTCCGACGCGGTCGTGGGCCGACACCATCCTCGCCGACGTTCGGCCGGATGACCACTTCTACTTCGTGCATTCCTTTCACGGCCGGCCGGCCGACCCCAACTGCGTGCTCGCCGAGGTTGACTACAACGGCGAGCGGATTTGCGCGGCGGTCCACCGCGACAATGTCATCGGATTTCAGTTTCATCCGGAGAAAAGCGCCGACGCCGGACTTGCCATCTTGTCGCGGTTCGTCGGACTCCGATAATACCCGCACGCCAGACGGAGCTAGGATTTACGCCGTGGTTGACCGTTCCAATGAACCGAGAGTGAAGTGGGGACTGCCCGAGACAGTGCAGTTCTGCACCAAATGTGTCGTATCCAATCAACGTCCCTCGACCGTGGTGGAATACGAGCACGGCAAGGATTCTCGCAAGCCGACGATTTTTTTCGATGATGAGGGCGTCTGTTCGGCCTGCCGCTATCATCATCGAAAGTACCACGAAATCGACTGGGAGCAGCGCGAACGGGAACTGCTGGACCTGTGCGACCGCCATCGCAGCCGCGACGGGTCCTATGACGTCGTCGTCCCTGGGAGTGGCGGCAAGGACAGCGTCTACGTCGGCCATATCCTGAAGCACAAGTACGGCATGAATCCGCTGACGGTGACGTGGGCGCCCCATCGCTACACCGACATTGGCTGGCGCAATTTCCAGAACTGGATCGACGCCGGCTTCGACAACGTTCTGGTGACGCCGAACGGCAAGGTCCACCGCACCCTTACGCGCTTCGCCTTCGAGAATCTTCTGCATCCCTTCCAGCCGTTCATGATCGGCCAGAAGAACGTCGGCCCCCGCCTCGCCCTCGAGAAGGGCATCAAGCTGATCATGTATGGGGAAAGCCAGGCCGAGGGCGGTTCGCTGCTGAATGCCGACAACCCGCGCATGCCCAACTCGTTTTTCGCCCGGCCGCGCGATCGGCTGCGCAGCATCGAGGTTGGGGGGGTGCCCTTCGACCAGCTGGTTTCATACGGCATCCCGGAGAGCGAGTTGCAGCCCTACATTCCGGTTGCGCTGGAGGATGTCGAAGCCGCAGGCATCGACGTCCACTTCATGAGCTACTATAAATTGTGGAGACCGCAGGACAATTACTACTACGCCGCCGAACACTGCGGATTCGAGGCCAACCCGGAACGCAGCGAAGGGACCTACTCGAAGTACGCAAGCCTCGACGACAGGATCGACGGCTTCCACTACTTCACGACGTATATCAAGTTCGGAATCGGCCGCGCGACCTACGATGCCGCCCAGGAGGTCCGCAACGGCCACATCACGCGCGAAGAGGCGGTCGCGCTGGCCCATAAGTTCGACGGCGAGTTTCCCAAGAAATACTTCGCGGAGTTCCTGGACTACATCGGAATCACGGAACAGCGTTTCTGGGAACTCATCGACAACGGGCGCAGCGCGCACCTATGGGAGCACACGGATTCCGGCTGGAAGCTGAAGCATCAGGTTCGATGAGGGGGCATCGTCGCAACGAAACCGGAGCGCTCCCCAGCCTGCGCGTTCAATGATCTTCTCGAGTTACCCCTTCATACTGGCATTCCTGCCGGCGGCAACGACCACTACAGAGCGGGCGACGAACGAGAGGTCGATTTCCTGCAACTGGGGTGCGACAAGAAAGGTCCGCAGCCGTGAAAAAAGAGTTCCCCAAATGAAGTCTCCCCGCAGTGAGTTTTTCGATGGCTGTACCGTGGCCGTGACGGGCGGTGCCGGCCTGATCGGCTCGTTCGTCGCCGAGCAGCTTGTGGATGCCGGTGCGCGCGTCGTCGTCGTCGACGATTTCTCGAAGGGACAACGCGCCAACCTGAAAGGTATCGCCGACCGGATCGAGGTCCGCGAGGGGAATTTGGAGGATCAGGCATTTGCCGAAGAGGCGCTGGGCGGGGTCGAAATGGTCTTTCATCTCGCCAGCCGGGCGTTTGGGGTGGGCTATTCGTCGGCGCACCACCTGGACATGCTCGAACACAACGAGCGGATTAACAACAACCTGTTTTCGGCGGCGCGTCGGACCCGGCCAGCGCGAATCCAGGTTGTCTCGTCGTCCTGCGTCTACCCGGATGACGGGCCCGATACGGTACCGGAACTGCCACTGTTCACCGGCGAGCCCGAGGGAGTGAATTTGGGGTATGGCTGGGCCAAACGGTTTCTGGAGCAGAAAGCGGTGGTCTTTCAGGCTCAGACGGGCATACCTGTGTCGATCGTGCGTCCCTTCAACATCTATGGTGAGCGCTATACCTGGGTCGGCCAGTACAGCCAGGCCATACCGATGCTGGTCAAGCGGGTTATGGACGGAGCCGATCCCGTGGTGATCTGGGGTAGCGGCAATCAGCGGCGCAACTACCTCCATGCAACAGACTGCGCGCGGGCGATGGTTTCCGTGATGGCCTCGGGATTCACCGAGCCGGTGAACATCGGTACGGAGGACACCGTAACCATGCGCGAACTCGTCGGCCTCATCTGCCGCTTGAGCAGGGTTTCGCCGCAGGTGGTGACGGACACGACAAAACCGGAAGGACGCTTCATCAAGAGTGCGGACAGCAGGCGACTGCGTACCGTGGTCCCCGATTTCCACGTTGCCGTCGGTCTCGAGGAGGGCATTGTCCGTATGATCGGCTGGTACCACGCCTCGTTCGGCGTAGGGGCTGCCGTCGGAGCCGCCACGTGAGAGAAGAGATGAACGTGGCACGGACCCGGATCGGACCCGGAGATGCCGACGTCTTCCTACTGCTCAAGTCAGGCCTTGAAGAGAGGGTCGAGGCGGTCCTTCGGGGAGAGGCACCGCGGGAGTTCTTCTACAGTTTTTTCGGCCTGTTGGAGAACGGCATCGATACGCGCATCATGAATACGTCCGAGCCCTATACGGGCGCCGCGGCGAAAGCGATCCATGTTGGAGAGCGTATCGTCTCCCGAATTTCCGGAATCAGCATAAGGCGCCAGTATCTGGCAGGTCTGCGACCTCAGTGGGCACGCGCAAAGGTGCTTGTCAGCTTCATGGACCATTTCAGCCTGACCATGGGGAATTACTTCTGCGGCCATCGCGACCGCCCCTTCACGATCGGCTTTTTTCATGGATTCGGCGACATTCCCCGCCATGTTTCCCCCCTTGGCCGCTGTATTCTGAACCGTTATGTGAGGCGGGCCCTCGATGGGTTGGACGTCATCGGCTTCTTCGGCCCGGCCGATCGCGCGGAGGCGGTGCGGCGGTGGAGCCTTCCCGAGGCGAAGACGGCATTGGTGCGATTTGGCGTGGATGAATCGTTCTGGACGCCGGCGACGGAGAAGGGCGGCGGCGATGACAGGGACTTCAAGGTTTTGTCCATCGGGTCCGATCCCAATCGAGACTACGACACGCTGGTTTCGGCGCGGCTGCCGTACCCCGTGACGATCATTACCCGCTTGCCGGTCAAGCGGACATCCGATGCCGCCAATGTCGAGGTCACGGAGGGCAGTTTCTGGAAGTCGCAACTGACGGATGCGGTCTTGCGTGATCTGTACAGGAATGCGGGGGCGGTCGTCGTGCCGCTTCACGATGTCTTTCAGCCGAGCGGCTACAGCGTGACGCTGCAAGCGATGGCGTGCGGCCGCCCGGTCGTGCTGTCGCGCAACAAGGGGCTGTGGACGCCGGAATACCTGAAGGACGGCGAGAACTGCTTGCTTATCCCGCCGGGGGATCCCGCCGCCCTGCGCGCTGCCGTCGAGTCCCTTCGCGATGATGGGGCGCTGGCGGCGCGGATCGGGATGGCCGGGCGGAAGACGGTGGAGGATCACTTCACGATTGAGGACATGAACCGCAGCATGGTTCCGTTGGTCGAGCGAGGTCTTGCGGCGCGGGCGGGGGCGCGCCATTGATGGCCATCCGGGTCTTGTGTTGTGCCGCCACGCGATCGGCGGCCAGCACGATCGCCTTCGCCAATGTCGCGGTAGGCCGCTAGGAAGAGGTCGGACGGCATGTGCGGTATTGCCGGAGCGGTCGATTGGAGCGCCCGCGATATGAAGGGGGTTCGCCGCCTTGTCTCGGCGATGACGCACGCGCTTCGGCATCGGGGACCCGACGACGAGGGGCTTTGGTGCGACGAGGCGGCCGGCATCTGTCTTGGGCACCGCCGCCTATCGATCATCGACCTCAGCCCGACCGGCCATCAGCCGATGATCAGCGCGTGCGGCAACTATGTCATCACCTTCAACGGCGAGATCTACAACTTCCGGGAACTGGCGAAGGATCTGGAGCGTGCGGGTCGGATGCTGAGAGGAACGTCCGACACGGAGGTCTTGCTCGAGGCCTGCGCTGCATGGGGGGTGGAGGCGGCGATACGGCGTTGCGACGGCATGTTCGCCTTCGCATTGTGGTCCCGACGCGATCGTACGATCACCCTGGTTCGCGATCGAATGGGAAAGAAGCCGCTCTACTGGGCGACGGTCGGCGGCCGTCTTTTCTTCGCTTCCGAACTGAACGCGCTGAAGCATGTTGCAGAAATCGACCGCAAGATCAGCAACGAGGCATTCGGCTCCTATCTGACACTCGGGTATGTGCCGTCTCCGGTTTCCATCATTACCGGCGTCAACAAGCTGCTGCCGGGGACTCTGGTCCGGTTTTCGGAGGGTAGAAAGGTGTCAGAGCTTCGGTACTGGAGCCTCGATGCGATAGCCGGGACCCTCTGTCGTCAAGCGCCACCGCCCAATCGGCAGGAAGCCGATGCCGAGTTGGAGAAGTTGCTTCGGGAATCGGTCGCGCATCGCATGATCGCCGACGTCCCGGTCGGTATCCTTCTGTCTGGAGGTGTCGATTCGTCGCTGATAGCGGCGATCATGCGGGAGGAGGCATCCGCTCCCGTCCGCTCTTTCTGTCTCTCGTTCGACGGGGGCGAGTACGACGAAGGCCAATTCGCCCGCCGCGTGGCCGAGATCCTCGGCACGGAGCACGTCGAATTCAAGCTGTCGGGCGAGGATGTCCTGAACTCCGCCGAACGCATCACCGAATGGTTTGACGAGCCTCTGGCTGACAACTCCGTCCTGCCCACCGCCTTGATCAGCATGAAGGCGCGAAGCCATGTTACGGTGGCGCTGTCGGGCGATGGCGGCGACGAGATGTTCGCAGGCTATTCGCGATATCCGTGGACGGACAGGATTTGGCGGAATCTGCGGCGCTATCCCATGCCTTTCAGGCGCCTAGCCGGGGCGCTGATGGCGGGCATCCCGTCGGGCACGTGGGGGATCGCCGGCCGGGTCGGCGACGGCCTAGCCTTGGGCGAGCGGATAGGCCGCTATGCCGAATTGGTCGATGCCCCGGACATCGACGAACTCTATCGCCGCGTCACCGCCTACTGGCTGTGTCCGTCCGAGGTGCTGCGGCAGCAGGCGACTCCGGTCGGACGGGCCGAGCCGCCACCTTCTCTCGGCGATCCCATTTTGCGGATGCAGTGCTGCGATGCCCGGCGTTTCCTGCCGGACGACATTCTGGCAAAGGTGGATCGAGCCTCCATGGCTTTCGGCCTCGAGGTGCGTTCGCCGTTGCTCGACCACAAGGTCGTCGAGTTCGCTTTTGGCATGCCGAGGCACTACCATTTGAGCGATGGCAGGGGGAAAATGCCTCTCCGACGGCTGTTGGGCCGCTATCTGCCCGAGGCACTGATCGACCGTCAGAAACGCGGCTTTTCTTCGCCGACCGGCGACTGGCTGCGGGGTCCCTTGAGGGAATGGGGACGGGCAACCCTCGACCATCTGATGGCGAACGAACCGGCGCTTTTTTGCCGATCCGCAATCGCCCGGGTCTGGAAAGAACACCAGGGCGGTCTGAGAAATCACCAGAACAGGTTGTGGTCCCTGCTGATGTTCGAGGTGTGGCGCGAGAAATATGGCGCATCTTTCTGACGATAGGGCCCCTGGATGCGCGTCGAGAGGGATCGATGAAGGTCTGTATCGGCTATAGGATCCACGAGGGGCCATGGGGCGGGGGGAATTCCTTCGTGTCCTCGTTGACGACGGCGTTGCGCCAAGTCGGACATGAGGTGGTTCCGGACTTGGCCGATGGCGACGTCGACATCATCCTGATGGTGGATCCCCGTTCCCGTCTGCCGAATGTGACCATCGGTGCATCGCACATTCTTCGCTATTTGGCCTTCCGGAATTCGCGCGCCGTCGTCGTTCATAGGATCAACGAATGCGACGAACGAAAGGGAACGCGAACCATGAACCATCGTCTGCGGCTTGCCAACTATTGCGCGGACCATACCGTGTTCGTCGGTGCGTGGCTCCGGGAACTGCCGATATGGAAGTCCCATCCCCCGCGTGCCTCCAGCGTCATCCACAACGGCTCGGACACAAGCGTGTTCAACCCTGTCGGTTTCCAGGCCTGGGACGGCCGGGAACCCCTGCGCCTGGTCACTCATCACTGGGGCGCCAACTGGATGAAGGGCTTCGACGTCTACACCCGGATCGACGCCATGTTGGCGGAGCCGGCTTGGCACGACCGGTTCGCATTCACCTATATCGGCAATCTGCCCGCCGGTTTTCGGTTCAGAAACGCACGGTATCTCGAGCCTCTGGACGGTTCCGCTCTTGCCGACGAATTGCGCGCGCACCACGGGTACGTGACGGCGTCGTTGAACGAACCCGGCGGGAATCATCAGAACGAAGGGGCCTTGTGCGGATTGCCGTTATTGTACCGCAACAGCGGATGTCTACCGGAGTACTGTGACAAGTTCGGCGTTGCCTTCGACGGGCCAGAGGACTTTCCGGTGGCGCTCAGCCGCTATATCGGCCAATACCATGGCCTGGCAGCGCTCATGCCCGCCTATCCCCATACCAGCGAAAGATGCACGGCAGCGTGGATCAAGCTTCTCGATAACCTGCTGGCACGACGCAACGAGATCGTGGCCATCCGCCGGATCTGGCGAAACCCGCTCCGGTTTGTATTCAACCAGATTCCGTTTTAGGGCCGATCCATGCGCAAGGACTTCGTGGAAATCGACAGTACTCAAAGCGAAAGCGAGATTGCCTTCGTCGAGCGCTATTGGACGGCGGTGTGGGAACGCGAAGGGGGTCCCAAGGCAGCGATCAATAAAATCCCGGGCAAGGCCGAATACCGGATCATGCAGCCCTATATCGAGTCCTTGTCGCCGGGAGCGCGCCTGTTGGACGGCGGCTGCGGGCTGGGCGACTGGTCGGCCTATTTGACGCGGAAGGGCTATCCCACCCTCGGCCTGGACATCAGTCGCAGCACCGTCGCCAAGCTCAAGGAACTATTTCCCGACGTCGAGTTCGCGGTGGGCGACATTCGCGAGACTGGGCTGCCTGCCGACAGCTTCGACGGCTATTTCTCGTGGGGGACCTTCGAGCATTTCGAAGAAGGGCTTGAGCGCTGCGTGGCCGAGGCATGGCGGATTCTCAAGCCCGGCGGCTATCTGTTCATCAGCGTCCCTTTCGATAACTTTCGCCATGCCCTACGGGCAACTTTCGACAGAAGGCGGAAGGTGGACCCCCGCTCCGGAAAGGAGCGGTTTTATCAGTGGCGCCTGACCCGGCCGGAAGTGCGGGGGCTACTGGCGCGCGGTGGCTTCTCGGTCCTCGATATCCGGCCGATCCACAAACGGCAGGGGGTCTTACGAAGTCTGCACCATGAGTTTGGCTTTCCCTACGAATGGCTGGCGACGAAGGGACTTGGCATTGTGCTGACGCCGTTCATCCCAGGCGGCCTCGTCGCGCACATGTTAATGGCGGTGGCGAAGAAACCGTTGCCTCAGCCCGTGGAGCGGGGAGACGGAATATGACGTCCATTCGGCACGTCGTGAGGACGTTCCTGTCGGCCTGCCTGCGTCCGGCCCGCCTAAAGCTTGCGCCCAGGTACATCGATTGGCCGGACATTTGGGCCAAGGACGCCGCGTTCATCGACGCCATGGCCAAGATCGAGGGCGTTACCCTCGTTCCCCGCGAGCGGTGTTTCGTCCTCCATCAATTGGCCCGCACCCTCGAGGGGAGCAACGGAGATTTTGCCGAGATCGGCGTCTATAAAGGGGGGACCGCCTATCTGACGGCACGTGCCGCCCCCGGCAAGACAATCCATCTGTTCGATACCTTCGAGGGCATGCCGGAGGTCGATGCCGGTATCGATGCGCATCGGACGGGCGATTTTGCCGATACGCGATACGACGACGTCCGCTCCTTTCTTGCCCCTTTCCGTGAAAGGATCGCCTTCCACAAGGGGTTCTTTCCGGCGACGGCGGCCGGCCTCGAGGAGAAGACGTTCGCGCTGGTCTATGTCGACGTCGATATCTATCAGTCGGTCAAGGACGCGCTGGCGTTCTTCTATCCCCGGCTGGTCCCGGGGGGCGTCATGCTGTTCGACGATTTCGATTCGCCCAAATGCCAGGGGGTTCGCAAGGCCATCGACGAATTCCTCGCCGACAAGCCGGAACGGCCGGTGGTGACGGCGTACTATCAGGCGATGATCATCAAAGCCGCTGCCGTTTCGTGAGCTAGGGAATGGGCCTGGGCGGCGATCTCATCTGGACGGCCATTTTAAAGGCCGTCCGCGACCACGACGGTGAAACCCCCGTTGCTTGTTTTATGCCGGGGATCTCCGATTTACTGGCCGGCCGCTTGTACGAAGGATCCGTCTCTCTTAGCGACAACGCCGTGTTCCGTCACAATCCCTTCGTCGCCTTTACCGAGGCGCGGCGGAAAAGCCTGGGGTCGCGCGGGCTCGATACCGGCGCCCGCCTCATCCTGAAGTTCCCGCCTGCCCGCCGATGCTACGAGGATTGGATATTCCGTCGGGCCGAGCGGGTGCGGGCCGAAGGCGGTCCCCACTTCGTTCATATCGACCTGCAGCGCCATTCCTATGCCGCCCGTCAGACCCGGCGCCGAACCTATTGGAAGCAGGGCCGGGCCGTCGATGCGATGGCCGAGCCGTTCGGTGTCGAGCGCGTCGAGGAACCGCCAAATTTGCATTTCACGCAGGACGAGCGGTCGGCGGTGTCGCGGTTGCTGGCGGAAGCGGGGCTGCACAAGGCGTTCGTCGCCATTGAACCGGACACCAATCGCGACTGGTTCGGGGAACTCCGCGCCTGGCCGATGGATCGCTGGCAGGCGGTCGTCGACCGTGTGCGGGAGGCCCATCCGGACCTGCCGGTCGCGCAGGTCGGCCTGGGGCGTTCTGGAATCTTGGAGGGCATTGTCGATCTGACGGGACGGACCGGCTTTCGGGATGCCGCACTCGTCATAGGCAGCGCCACCCTGTTCATCGGAACCGAGGGGGGGCTGATGCACGCGGCGCGGGCCGTCGACGCCCGCGCGCTCATCCTCTGGGGCGGTGTGACCCTGCCGGAATTCATCGGCTATCCGGATCATCAGACGACGATCTGCAAGCATGTGTTCTGTGCGCCATGCGGCAACGCGGGCTGGTGCCTGAATGGTCACCGCTGCATGCTCGACATCGAGGTCGGCGAGGTTGCCGACACCGCGCTGCATTTGTTGAACGGGGAGCTTGGCTAGAGCCCGAAGGTTTGCGAAAGCGCGGCGATCACGCGATCGACGTCTTCTTCGCCCATCTCGACGAACAGGGGTAGGGTGAGAACGCTTTCGTAATAGGCCTTCGCCCCCGGATACTGAACCGTCCCGACCCGGGCGCGCCAATATGGCTGATCCGGGACCGGGATGTAGTGAACCTGCGAGCCGATACCCTTTTCCGCAAGCCGCCTCATGGCGTCGGCTCGGGACACGCCGGCGGCACGGAAATCGATCCGCACGCCGTAGGTATGCCAGACCGGTTTCTGGCCTCCCATTCGAGGCAACGGTCGGACGATAGGCGCCAGCGAGGCGATTTTCTCGTCATAGGCTGCGACCAGGCCGCGGCGTTTGGCGGCAAAAAGATCGAGCTTCTTGAGTTGACTGAGGCCGAGCGCGCAGTTGATGTCCGGCGCGCGATAGTTGTGGCCCAGGACCTGCATTTCGTAATACCAGGGATTGACGCGCCCGTCGGCGCCGAAGGCCGCATCCTTATGAACGAATGCTTTGGGGTCCCGTGTGATGCCGTGGCTGCGCAACAGTCGAAGTCGCTCGGCGACGGCGGCGTTCCGGGTGGAGACGGCGCCGCCTTCACCCATCGCGATGGTCTTGACCGGATGAAACGAGAACGTCGCGGCGTCGGACCATGCGCAGGAGCCGACCGGCGTATCGACGCCATCGCGTCCGGCGGTCGTTCCGCCGATCGCGTGGCAGGCGTCCTCAACGACAAGGAGTTCGTTTGCCCCAGCGATTTCAGCGATGTCGCGCATGGCGACGCACTGGCCGTTAAGATGGACCGGAAAGACGGCCCGCGGCCTGCCGGCCAGCCTCGACCTGGGCAGCGCTTCCGCCAAGGTGGCGCCGGTCAAAAGGCCGGTTTCCGGATCGACATCGGCGAAGACGATGTTGGCTCCCGTCATGGATGGCCCGTTGGCCGTGGCAGCGAAGGTGATCGCCGGGACGATGACGACGTCGCCGGGACCGATTCCAAGGGCGTCCGCCGCCATATGCAAGGCTGCCGTTCCATTGATGCAGGCGACGACGTTAGGTACCTGGAACCTCTCGGCAAGCGCCTTCTCGAACGCCATGACGGCCGGGCCGGTTGTCAGGAAATCGCTTTTCAGGACCTCAACGACGGCGGCAATATCGTCGTCGTCGATCGAATGTCGTCCGTAAGGCAGAAACATGGCGTGTTCTTCTTCTCCCATGGAAGGCTTGACGGCCCGCGATGGAGCGAGGCTAGAGCAGGAAAAGCGAGATGTCCCGCCCAAATTTCGCAGCCGTAACAGACGTGATCTCAATCTCTGCTGGGACGGACGCCTACGATCGTTCGAGAGGTGAGCGGTGAGGGCCGAAAGAGAACTCAACGGCGACCTACCTCTTTCGCCACTGAAGCGGTTCACCTATCTGGTCCGCAACCTGCGCCGGAACATGGCTGGTTTGCCCAGGTCCATGCCATTCAGGCCGTTCTGTCGGGGGCGCGTCGAGAAATCCGATGGAACGCCGTCACCCACGCGTTTCCTGGGGCAGGTCTTCATCCGCGAGGAACTGCCGAGGTTGTTGCCGACCGCCGAGATCCGCGTCCTCGACGTCGGGTGCGGAACGGGCCGCATGAGCGACCTCCTGGAGAGGGCCGGGTACCGGGGGACCTACGTCGGTGTCGACATCGATGACCGCTTTGCCCGCGATGGCGGAGGAACAGGAGCCTTCGCTCGCCGTTTTGTGCACGGCGATGCCCACGACCTAACCGAAGCCGATTCTTTTGACCTCGTCTTTTCCAACTCGGCCCTCGAACACATCCCGAACGACCGCCGCCTTCTGGCGAAACTTGACGAACTGGTGGCGCCGGGGGGCATGCAAGTGCACATCGTCCCGAGCGGCTGGGGGTTGCCGCTCTATCTGTGGCACGGTTATCGCCAATATCCGCTGTCGCGGATTGGATTGCTCTTCCCGGGGGAGGGAACGCGGGTCTATGGCCTTGGAGGGCTAGCCAGTTTCGGAGTGCACCTCGCGTTCATCTCGCTGGGCGAGATCCTTCTCCGCATGGATCTGCGGAGGCGAATTCCCGCAACCTATCGAGCCTTTCTCAATGCCGCGTTCAAAATTGACCGGGTATTCTCGACCCCGCCCGGGATGTACGTCGTGTGCCGCCGGAGCCTGGGGGATGCCAAGCAGTGCGACGAGATGAATGACCGATAAACGCGTTAAGGTCATGCGAAAGGTGGCCGCGATCCTTTGTGGCGTGGCCTTTTTGGCCGCGCTGACTTTTGGTGGCCTCTATGTGTTTCGGGCGGATTTATACGGTACGGTCGAAGTGGAATTGACGCCCATCGCCAAGCTTTATCCGGTCTCGCCATCGGCGGTGGCGATTGCCAGCTTTGACACAGAGTCCGGACCGTTTCTCATTCCCCGGTTGCGCAATGCGGACGACTGCACCGGCTGGCGCATCGAAAGCGGAACGGCGGAGGTTGCGCAATCGGACGGCGAGTTGCGGATTCCCTTGCGCCCGGGCGACCACGACTACGTGGCCAGGCCGCTGGGGTGCGTCCTCGGCGAACCGGCCGTGGATGCCCTGCGCTTCAACCTGTTCTTCGGGGAGGCCGAGTCCTTCGGCGTGCAGAACCTGTCCCGCGAGCAGTATCAGGTGAACTCCCATAATGTGCCGATGGTCTTGGACAAACCCCCGCCGTTCTCCCGCTGGGTGCCCGACGTCGAAGCCGCCTTTCCCGAGGAGGCTGCGCAGGCCCGGGAAGCGTTGATCGATGCGGGATTCGATCCTTCGGCGTCAACCCGTGAAAAGATCGAATTTCTCGTAGCTTTTGTCCGCCGCCACATGCCAAGCGCGGCTCCCCCCTCGTATCTGAACGATCTGTCTCCGTGGCGGGTCTTTCTGGAGGGCAAGCTCAAGGGCGCGGGAAACTTCTGTCGCCAATGGTCGCTGGTCTACGGCTATCTCGCCAACCTGATCGGCATTCCTTCCCGGAACGTGTTTACGGGGGGCGCGATGGACAATGTCGATCTGGGATCCCATGCGTTTTCCGAGAGCTATATTCGCGAGCAAGCCGGGTGGGCGTTCGTCGATCCCACCACCGAGATCGCCTATGTCACCAATGCGGCGGGCAGGTTGCTGAGCGGGGCCGAGCTTTATACCGCCATCATCACCCAAACCTCGTCGGCGTTGACCGCCAGGGCTCTGGTCGAGAACGGCTACAAGTCCGTTCCCTTCGCGACCGTGGGAAACGCGCTGAAACAATTCATGCGCAGGAACAGTTTCCTCATCTACATCGGCAGCCATGACGGACGCTATCAGATGCAGGGATCGGGTGCGGCGCGTTATGCGCAACAGCTCTACCGCTTCCTGTTCCAGCCGCAGCAGTATTTCGGATTTGCCCATTTCGTCAGTTTTCCGTGGATCAGGGCGGCGGCATTCTTCACGTGTATTGTCGCCGCGTTCTTTGCCTTCATTTTTGCCATCGCAGCGATCGTCCGTGGAAGCAGGCGGTGACGGCAGAATGGCGGCGGGAACCTGATTCATGTGCGGTGTTGCCGGCATACTCGACCGTACTGGATCGACGCCTGCCGATGTGCTGGAACGTCGCGCCGATGCCATGCAGCGGGCGCTGGCCCATCGCGGGCCGGACGATCACGGCGTGTGGAGCGATCCGGCCGCCGGCGTGGCGCTGGCCCACCGCCGGCTGGCCATCATCGATCTGGCGCCTTCGGGGCATCAGCCGATGGTATCGGCCGACGGACGCTTCGTCATCGCCTACAACGGGGAGATCTATAATTTCCAGGCCATTACCGCAGAGCTGAAGGCGGCTGGCCGCGCCATCGTCGGCGGCTCGGATACGGCCGTCCTGCTGGAGGCCTGTGCATTCTGGGGCGTCGAGCGGACGCTCGGCAAATGCATCGGCATGTTCGCCTTCGCCTTGTGGGACCGTGCGACCCGGACCCTGACCCTGGCCCGCGACCGCCTGGGCATCAAGCCGATGTTCTGGGGGCGCTTCGGCGAGCTTTTCCTGTTTGGCTCCGAACTCAAGGCGCTCTGGGTTCACGGCGGCTGGCCGGAGGAGATCGACCAGGGCGCTCTGCTGGCCTATTTCCGGCATGCCTACGTCCCCGCGCCTTACAGCATCTTCAAGGGCGTCCATAAGCTGGAGCCCGGCCATATCCTGACCGTCGGTCCCAGCGGCGAGCCGGTTTCCCGCCAGTATTGGGACTTGCGCGGCTTCGCCCGCGCCGGCGCCACCGACCCTTTCACCGGCTCCTATGAAGAAGCCCGCGAACAGGTCGAAGCGCTGCTGCTCGACGCCGTCGGCCAGCGCCTGGTCGCCGACGTTCCCCTCGGCGCCTTCCTATCCGGTGGTGTCGACTCCTCGGCGGTTGTCGCCCTCATGCAGGCGCAAAGCGACCGCCCGGTCCGCAGTTTTTCGATCGGCTTTCACGAGCAGGCCTACAACGAGGCCACCCACGCCAAGGCGGTGGCCGCGCACCTCGGCACCGATCACACGGAACTCTATGTCACGCCGGGGCAGGCTCTCGACACCGTTCCCGAGTTGCCGCGTTGGTACGACGAGCCCTTCGCCGATTCCTCGCAGATCCCGACCCTGCTGCTGTCCCAGCTGACTCGCGACCATGTCACGGTATCGCTGTCGGGCGACGGCGGCGACGAGGTGTTCGCCGGCTACAACCGCTATTTCTGGGCGGAGCGCATCCAGCGCGCCGTCGGCTGGATGCCTCGCCCAGTTCGGACGGCGCTGCGGGCTGCGCTCACAGCCGTGCCACCGGGTGGCTGGGATGCATTATACGGCGTGTTGCCGCGCCGCTTGATGCCGCCACAGGTTGGCGACAAGGTGCACAAGATGGCGGCAATCCTGGATGCCGCGGACATGGACGACATCTACCGGCGTCTGGTCAGCCAATGGGCCGCCCCCGAGTCCTTGATGCCGGGTGTGGCCGAGGCCCGAGGGGTTTTGTGGAACGGCACCCTGGCCACCGACCGGCCCGACGACATGGGGCGCATGCAGTTGGCGGACATGGCGACCTACCTGCCGGACGACATCCTGACCAAGGTGGACCGCGCCAGCATGGCGGTGGCGCTGGAGGCGAGGGTGCCGCTGCTCGATCATCGGGTGGTGGAGTTCGCCTGGCGCCTGCCGCGGGCGTTCATGGTGCGAAACGGCCAGGGCAAGGCGATCCTGCGCGACATCCTTTACAAATACGTGCCCCGCGAGTTGATCGAGCGGCCAAAAATGGGCTTCGGCGTTCCCCTCGATGCCTGGCTGCGCGGGCCGTTGCGCGAATGGGCCGAGGATCTTCTGGACGAGCGGCGCCTGCGGGACGGCGGATTGCTCGATCCGGCGCCCATTCGCAAGGCGTGGCGCGACCATCTGTCGGGCACGGTGAACCGGCAGTACGCGTTGTGGACCGTGCTGATGTTTGAGAGCTGGCGGGCGCATTGGGGGCGGGCGGCATGAAGATCTGCCAGCTCTGTTCGGTGGGCTTTACCCTTTACCATTTCCTGCTGCCGCTGATGCGGGCGATGCGCGAGGCCGGTCACGAGGTGGTCGGCGTCTGTGGCGAAGGCCCTTTCGCCGAACGGGTCCGCGCCGAGGGGTTCCGGGTCGAAGCGGTCGGATTTCGCCGCAACTACGATGTCCTGCACCATGGCCGCGTTTACGGCGAACTGGTGCGGTTGTTTCGGCGGGAACGGTTCGACATGGTGCACGTGCACTCGCCGATCGCCGCGTTGATCGGCCGGCTGGCCGCCGCGCGCGCCGGTGTCCCGAAAAAGGTCTATACGGCGCACGGCTTTTATTTTCATGAGTATCAGCCGTGGGGGCTGCGCCACGCCTTCATCGGGCTGGAATGGATCGGCGGCCGCTTCACCGACGTGCTGTTCACCCAGTCGGCCGAGGATGCTCAAGCGGCGCGAGATCTGGGCTTGTGTTGGGGCGGCGTCATCGAGGCCATCGGCAATGGGGTCGATCCGGCCCGCTTCCGGCCGGCCGACGCGGCGGACGCGGCGCGGCAACGGCTTCGGGCGGAATTGGGCGCCGGTAGCGACGACGTCGTCATCCTGATGATCGGCCGCCTGGTCGCGGAAAAGGGATATCCCGAGCTGTTCGCGGCGATGAAGGACGTCAACGCCCGCCTGTGGGTGGTGGGCAACCGGCTTAAGAGCGACCACGCGGCCTCGGTCGACGACGCGATCGCCCGCGTCGAGGCCGACCCCGACCTGTCGCGGCGCATTTCGTTCCTGGGCTATCGCGGCGATGTCGACGAACTGCTGCGGGCGGCCGACATTTTCACCCTGCCCTCCCATCGCGAGGGCATGCCGCGCTCGATCATCGAGGCGATGATGAGCGGGCTCCCGGTGGTGGCGACACATATCCGCGGCAGCCGGGAAGAGGTGGTGGACGGCGAAACCGGGTTCCTGGTGCCGGTGCGGGACGCCGGTCGCTTGACCGCGGCGCTGCAACGCCTGGTGACGGATGGCAGGTTGCGGTCGCGCCTTGGTGCGGCAGGCCGGCAGCGCGCACTCGCGCAGTTCGATGAGGGGAAAGTGGTCGCGCGCCAGATCGTGCGCTTGGGGCTGGAAAGTTAGCGCGGCACGATGTCGGGGCTCGCCGTTATCCTCTGCGTCACCATTCCCCTGGCCCTGTTGGCAAGGGAGGTCCAGCGCCAGCCGCTCAAGCGAGTGACGCTTTCGCATTTTTGGTATTTCACCCTGATCTGGATGGCGGCATTTCCGCTGCGGGCATGGCTGATCGATAGCGGGTGGCAGGTTTCTCAGGTGATCATGACGGGCGCGGCGACAAAGCCCGACAGCACCTTCCTGGCGGCGGCCCTGGCGGTCGCCTTCACTTATTGGCTGGCGGTCTATGGGGGGTATCGCTGGGCCGATGACGGTAGCTGTGACACGCTGTCGGCGACGGATTATCCGGAGGAGATAGACCGGGCGCGCCTGTTTGCCGTCGGCGTCGGTTGGCTCGTCGTTTCGCTGGGCGCGACACTTTACCTAGCCCCCGCTCCGTCCGATCTCGACGGGTCGCCCTATCTGAGCGCACGAACGGGAGCGGGCTTGATCTGGATGCTTCCGGAACAGTTTGTCCCCGCCTTCATCGCCTTTCTCGGCTGCATCACAGTTCGTCCCGATTTGGTCGGCCGACGGTTGCTGATTTTCGTGCTGGTCCTGGCAACTGCCGTTTCGCTGTGGCTGACGATGCAATTCAGCACCCGTCGGCTGTTGGCGGCGGTTCTGTTGGGGATGGTCGTCGTGACGGTGTTGCGCAAAGGCCGGCTGTGGCCCCTGGGTGTCGCTGCAATCGTCGGTAGCGTGTTCGGGGCCGGCGTCTTCGAATTGGTTCGCTATATTCCCGCCGCAATTCATAATGCCGCCGAACGCGATGAGAGCGCCGCAATGGCGGTAGCTACAATAATAAACACGGCCCTAACGGAAAACCTGCTGCTGTTGCTGTCAACCAGCTATGAAGGTGCGGAGCATGTTGCGAGGCTCCTGGGCAAGGCGGGGTGGCGCGAACTCCTAACGGGGATCGACTACGGCATGTCATGGGTGTTCAATCTGGGCCTCAGCTTCGTCCCGCGGGCCGTGTGGCAGAGCAAACCGGTCGTGTACGGCGGCTTGGAGCAGATGGCGTGGCTCTATCCGGCCTACGTTAGGGACGGGTTACCTACCACCGCCATTCCGACGTCATTCGTGGTCGATTTCGCTTTCGGGTTCGGGCTGCCGCTGGGGCTGGTGCTGGCGTTCTTCCTCGGCCGCTATTTCCGGGTTTGCGAGGGCGTCCTGTGGAACCGGGCGGCGCACCCGGTTGCGGTCGGGTTTTCACTCGTCACCTTCATCTTCATGTTCAACACCGTGCGGGGCGGTACCGCGACCGGGCAGACGCTGGTGGTGTTCGCCGTAATCACCGCGTCGATGTACGGCATCGGCCCAACGGTGGCCACGGTGCGCCAACTCGTCGCCGATACGTTCCGGCTGCGGCCTCGCAAGGGGGGGGCGGCCCCGCCGCGGGTTTTCTTCTATCCCCATGCTTACCTGCGGGATCGGCAGTTGGATACGATCCGCGCCTGGCCGGCCGGCGGGGTGGCAAATCCCGATCTGGTGGATCGACGTCATGGCGCCCAGGTCTCGCGGGACGCGGCCCTGACGACGCGGCGACGGTCCTGGAAGCAAGCCTTACCGCTTCTCAACGTCAAGTGGCGGCCTATGGCTGCGCCGCGGGATGCGGCGGTTTACGTGTGGGGCGGCCTGATCCTCTCAGGACCGTACATCGTCGACCTCGACAATCCCTATGCCCTGACCGGTTACAACGTTTTTGCGATGCGGCTTTACCGACCCTTGATCCGCTGGTTTCTGCAAAGTTCCCGATGCCTGTCGATCCGCTGCCTGAGCCGGGCCTGCCTTGATGGTGTGCGCGACCTCTACGGTGAAGCCGTCGCCGCCAAGGCGGTCGTCGCCTATCCCTTCATGCCGCCCAAGGTTCAGACACCGCCGCCGGCTTCGGCGGATCGTTGCCGATTCCTGTTCGTCGCCACCCAATTCGAGATCAAGGGCGGGGCTGCCCTGTTGTCGGCTTTCCGCCGGGTCGTCGCCGCCTTTCCGGGGGCGACGCTCGACTTGGTGACCCACCTGCCGCCCGAGTTTGGAGAGGCCGCGCGGACCTGTCCGGGGTTGACCGTGCATGACGCGGGATTCAGCCGCGAGCAGATTGCCGAACGGTTCCTGGCCCATGTCGACGTCCTCGTCCATCCGACCTACTTCGACTCCTTCGGCATGGTGGTTCTCGAGGCAATGGCTTACGGGTTACCGATCATCGCCACAAGGCTCTATGCTTTGCCCGAGATGGTCGAGGATGGCGTCAGCGGCATCCTGATCGATCCGCCGGTGTCGATTTGGGAGGGCACCCGGCCGGGTCCGATGTTTTCCGATACGGGAAAGGTGCGCGCAGCACTCCGGACGACGGACACCCGTTTATTTGAGACGGCGCTGGCCAACGCCATGCTGGCGTTGGCGCGCGATCCCGTCCGCCGCAGTTCTGCCGGCCAAGCCTCCCTGGACAGGGTGAGGGCGTGGTTCCGATCATGAACCTTTCGATCGTGATTCCTGCTTTCCAGGCCGCCAAGACCATTCCGGCTACCTTGGCGTCGATCCTTGCCGCTCCGCTGCCGGAGGGGTGGCGCCTCGACGTGGTCGTGGTCGACGATGGCAGTCCCGATAGTGCGGCGCTGGCATCGGCGGTGTCATCTTATCCCGCCGTGATGCTGTTTTGCCTTCCGCAGAACCAGGGCAAGACCAAGGCGATGAACGAGGGTATCGCGCGAACCACCGGCGACGTCGTCATACTTCTAGATGCCGACGATACACTGGTGTCGGGATGGCCGACGGTGTTGGAGAGGGTCGTCGCCAACTGGCCACGGGAGTGCCCGATCTGTTTCACCGCATGTCGGACCCCCGATGGCCGGGTAACAGTCACGCACCCTGATTATTCGGGGCTACTATCCTTCAGCGACATGCTGGCCGAGCGGTTTAGTGGTGAGTACCTGCCGATGTTCTGGGGCGACGATCTGCGTGGCTCGGGTGGATACAGGGACCCGGGGGGACTGTGGGGTTGCGAGATGCTCACCTATCTCGGGTTTGCCAAGAAGCATCCATTGTGGATCAGTGCAGAGGTGATACGAGTCTATTATGCAGGGCGGCCGGGTTCTTTAAGCGATTCGGTGATGCGGGCCTCCGGTGCCGCCAATGTCAGCCTATGCTATGATTTCGTCTTTGACGCTTATGGCGAGGATTACCGGCATCTTGCCCCACGCGCCTACCGCCGGAGACGACTGCGGCAGGCGGTTTTCGCCGCCATAGCTGGTGAGGCGCGTGCCATGGCGTTGTGGCGCAACGCCATTCATTGGCGACTTCCGATCGAGAGTGCCGCCGCGCTGGTCCTGGTCCTTTCGCGTGGCCGGATCGGACTTGGCATGGTCAGGCTCGGCAAGCGGCTTGGGCTTCTGCGGCGGTTCGGCTGACGCCGTCATGTGCGGCATCGCGGCGCTGACCGCCGACCACCCCATCCCCGACCTGGACCGGTTGCTCGGCCGCATGATGTCGGCCATCCGGCATCGCGGACCGGACGAAGAGGGAACATTCGTGGCTGCGACGGGGCGTGCCGGCCTCGCGCATGCGCGTCTCAGCATTGTCGATCTGACCCCGCGCGGGCGCCAGCCCCTGTTGAACGAGGACGGCAGCCTCGCTGTCGTCTGCAACGGCGAGATCTATAACTATCGTGACCTTCGCCGCGACCTGGAGGGCAGGGGGCATTGCTTTCGGTCGGACAGCGACAGTGAAGTGATCGTCCACCTGTACGAAGAGATGGGCGAGCGTTGCGTCGAGCGACTGCACGGCATGTTCGCCTTCATCGTATTCGACACGGCTGACGAGACCCTGTTCTGCGCCCGCGACCGAATCGGCAAGAAACCCCTCGTCTATGCGGAGACGGCGGCCGGCGTCGGGGTGGCCTCCGAGATCCCGGCGCTGTTCGACATTCCGGGCGTCGACTTGTCCATCGATGCCGAGGCGGTCGCCCTCTACCTTCTGCGTAACCTGCGGCATATTCCCGATCCGTGGACCTTGTATCGCGGGATCCGACGGCTGCCGCCAGCCCATACGATGACGGTTCGTGGTGGGCGGATCCAGCACATCCGGTCCTACTGGCACCCTTGCCGAGAGCCCCTGGCGACGACGGCGGAGGCATTTCTCGATGTCTTCGACCGGGCGGTTTCCCTGCGCCGGCAGGCCGACGTCGAGGTGGGCGCGCTGCTGTCGGGTGGCGTCGATTCCACGGCCATCGTCGATTCCCTTGGCCGTCAGGACGTCAAAGGGATTCGGACATATGCCTTCGGCCGCGATCCCCAGGACGAGGAACTCATCCGGGCACGTCGCGCCGCTCTTCTGCTGGGAACGAGGCATCGCGAAGTGTACTTCGATCCGGATCGCCAGCACGAAGACTTCGACGCCCTTCTCAGGCTACACGGCGAACCGATCATGGCGCTGCCGCTGACGCACGCCTACAGCCTGTGCCGGGAAATCCGGGCCGATGGGCTCAAGGTGGTGCTGGCCGGTCATGGGGTGGACGAGACGTTCTTCGGCTATTCCGGATTCAACCGTATGGCCGTACTGTCCGACGTGTTGAGGCTGGCGCCGACGTTGGCGACACGGGCAATTTCCGGCGGGCTGGCACGCAAGCTGCCACCCGGGGCTGCACGCGAGGCCCTGCTGGTGGCGTCGGCCCGGCCCGGAGGGCGGAAGGCCGCCCTCTACGGAGATGAGGCTTCCCGCGTTTGGCCGGTGCTGCTGGGTCGGGAAAACGCGCGAAAACTGGCCGATGATCTCATCGCGCGGTGGGTCGAGCCATGGTTCGCGGACGGCGCGCCCGTTGCCTACGTTGACGAAGCGGCCTACCTGGGCCTTATGCAGGAGAACAGCCACGCCGTGACGATCGCGGGTGATCTGCCGGCCATGGCGCACGGCATCGAAGTTCGTTGTCCGTTTCTCGACCACGAGTTGGTCGAGATGGCCCTGCGCATCCCTTACCGTCAGAAGGTCGTCGGTATCGCCGATCGCGGCCGCAACAAGCTGTTTCTCAAACAGGCGCTGGAGCAGCGCCTTCCGACCGATATTCTTTATGCCCCAAAGCGGGGCTTCGGCTTTTTCGTCCAGGAAGAAGCGGTACTCCGCGGACCGTGGAAGGAGCGCGTCGATGCCGCTTTCGCAGATTTCGATGGTCTTGGCGGTATGCTGGATGCAGAGGCGGCCC
Organism: Rhodospirillales bacterium; assembly: GCA_014859895.1. GTDB lineage: Bacteria > Pseudomonadota > Alphaproteobacteria > Rhodospirillales > Shumkoniaceae > Shumkonia. The sequence goes on along the minus strand of JACZKS010000170.1, from coordinate 73,321 downwards.
GCGCGCTCAAAACCGAGTTCGATGCCCGCGGTAAAGTCCCGGCGGCAATGATTGCGAAATTGTACGCGTTGCAACGTCATCGCCAATTGCTCCGCGGCCCAACTGGAGGTGCTTCGTGACCGGCGCAGCGGAAGCTAGCCTGCGCGCCTTGTGGTCCCGCTTGGTCAATAATCCCGACTATACCCGTAGCGTCGTTACCAGCTACGGCAGCGTTGCGCTGAACGTTCTCGTGCAGTTGGTGCTGGTCCCGCTTTACCTCGCGTACCTGGGAAAGCATCAGTTCGGGATCCTGATGATCGTTCTTGGAGCGATCAACTACCTGAATATCGGGGTGGCATGGGCGAGTTCGGGTACGCAGAGGATCATCGGCGAGATGGTCGCGGTCGGCGATCACGATGGACTTGCCGAAGCCTATGGGATGTCCAAGCTGCTGTTCGTCGGCTACGCGCTGGTGATCGCGGGTCTCGCACTTGGTGGGGTGTCGCTTGCGCAAGGCGTGGTCGATCCCGCCGCGGGGATCGCCTATGAAGCGCTGTTCGACACAGTGGCGATCGCCAGCGTCTATTTCGTTGTAGCGTTCGATTTCAACCTTGATCGCGTGGTGCTTGTTGCCTCCGGCCACCAAGCGAAGGCCAATGTCCTGGCCATCCTTAACCAAGCGGTTTTCGCGGTTGTCGCCATCCTGCTCCTGCGGCAGGGGTACGGCTTGCCTGGGGTGATGACGGCCTTCCTGTGCGGCGCTGCGGTCGCGCGGGGGGTGTCGTGGTGGGCGCTCAGCCGCCAGGGCATCCGCTGGCGTTGGCCGGGAGGGCGCGGCCGGCAGGTCCTGAAGCGATTGGTCGGCCACATGGGCCTGGGCTACGCTGTTTATGGCGGCCTGATCATGACCCTGCTGCAGGCGGATGTGCTGATTCTTGGGTGGCTGGGCGGGGCCAAGTTGGTGGCCGACTTCGTACTGATCTGGAAGATCGCCGATGTCGGGATGCAGGCCTTGTGGCGTATCCCGGAGTCATTGCAGCCTTACATTGTTCAAATGGATGTACGCAACGAAGGAGAACGGCTGCGCCGCATCTACCGGCAAGGACAAGCCTGGATGACTGGGATCGCCGCCGTGGCGGCGGTCGGCTATGCTGCGTTCGGTCCAACGGTGGTTCGTCTTTGGGTGGGGGCAGAGAACGCTCCGGATGCTCCGTGGGCGTTTGTCTTGGCGGGTGGTGCGATCTTTTGGCTGGTGAGCGCGCGGCTGCCGGCGATCTTCGCCTTTTCGTTGTTGCGGCTGCGCCCGCTCAACATCGCTATCGCGACCGAGGTTGCTGCGAAGATCGCGCTGCTACTGGTGCTTTTTCCCGTAGCCGGATATTACAGCCCCCTCATCGCCGTCAACGCTGCGCACCTGGGTGGTGTCGCCATCCTATACCGGCGGCTGGTGCGGCAGGTCAGAGAACGCACGAGCGGGCGGATGGTCGGTCCATGAACAAGATTCGGATAACCCACGTAATCACAGGGTTGTCAACCGGCGGCGCCGAAAACGTGCTCCGCCAACTGGTTATGCGTATGGACGGCGACGCCTTTTCCAACAGCGTCATTTCCCTCACCGACCTCGGCCCGGTGGCGCGCCGGATCGAAGAGGTCCATGTACCGGTGTCGGCGGCCGGTTTTCCGAAGAGCCGTTTTCGAGTTGCCCCGGTCGCCAAACTGATCGCAGCGGTCCGCCGGAGCGACCCTCATATCGTCCAGACCTGGATGTACCACGCCGACCTGATCGGGGGCATCGCGGCGCACTTCTTCGCCGGGGTGCCGGTCATCTGGAATCTGCGCCAAAGCACGTTCGACCCTCAGAGCAGCAAGAAGACGACCGTTCGCAGCGCCAGGCTATGCGCCAGGCTTTCCAACAGCCTGCCGCACGCCATCGTCTGCGGGTCGAACGCGGCTCATGAGTCCCACGTCAGGTTCGGCTATCGCCCGGACCGGATGGTGGTGGTGCCCAACGGGTTCGACACGGCGGCGTTCCTGCCCGACCCGCGGTATCGTTCGGACGTGTTGCGCGAACTTGGGGTGGGCGACGAGGCATTCCTCGTTGGGCTGGTTGCCCGCTTCGACCCGCAGAAGGATCACGCGACCTTCTTCGCCGCCGCTGCCCGGCTTGCCCACCATCTACCGCATGCCCATTTCGTGCTGTGTGGCGAAGGAATCGATGACAGGAATAACGGTCTCCGAACCCTTGTCGATGCGCACGGGCTGGATCGGCAAACCCATTTTCTTGGCTTGCGTGATGGTCTGGCCTCGTTTTATCCGGCGCTCGACGTACTCGCCTTGAGTTCTTCCTATGGGGAGGGGGCGCCCAACGTGCTGGGCGAGGCCATGTCCTGCGGGGTTCCCTGTGTGGCGACGGACATCGGGGACGCCGCGTCAATGATCGGCACGACAGGCTGGATTGTACCATGTCGGAATGCCGATGCCCTGGCCGCCGCGCTACGGAATGTCGCCGACATGTCTGCCGCCCAACGCCGCCAGCTGGGCGAAATGGCGCGGTCGCGCATCGTCGAGGAACATCCGATTAACCTGATGGTCGAGCGCTACGAAGACCTCTATCGGCGGGTCTACAGCCAGCGTTATTCCTGACGGAATTTCTTTTCCGTGAACATCAGGGGAGCGGGTATCCGGCGTCTTAAGAGGCGGCGCGCTGGGTGCTGATGACGCACAGAAAAGACGCGTGAAAGCGGGGCCAGAGGAGAGCGAGAGCGGCAACGATGGCGCTTGCGACCCGCATGGCCGGCGTTCGGCGGTCGGAGAGGGTGAAGAAGGCGGTGTCCTGGAGCCTGTATCCGTGTCGGTCGCAAACCGCCTGGATATGCTCGGGCGTGTAAAGGGCGACATGATCCCAGTAGACATTCGGCGAACGGCCGCATAGCGCTTTTAGAAATGTTCCGGCGGATGTGGCATTGGGGGGTGGTGATGACGATCCTGCCCCCGGGTGCCAGATGATGGGCCATGTTGGCGAGCGCCATTCCCGGATTCCCGACGTGTTCGATGACGTCGGACAGCACGATCAAATCGAAGGTTTCGCCGAGGGTGACGGTTTCGCAGTCGCCGGCGATGATATCGAAGCCGATGTTGCGGGCAGCCGCAATTTCGGCTTCATCTATGTCAAGGCCGATCAGCCCCGCCGCCCGGTCGGCCAACCGCTTGTGGAGCCAGCTTCCCGTGCCGTGTTCCTTATAGTAACGGGCATTGCCCGCAGCCCCGACGTTGAGAACCCTGCTGCCAGCTACCAAGTTGATGATCAGGGCATGAGCATCCCCGATGACGCGGGGGGGACGATCAAGTCGGACGCTATCGCCGACGCGCATGCGCTAGTTTCCTACCTTTGCTTGCGGAGCGCATACCGACCATATCTCGCCCCAGCGGATTTCCTGCTTGCGGATTTCCAGCCCCGCCGCCGCCGTTTCGGCGGCGAATTCGTCCAGGGTATGCTCGATGTAGTGTGTGGTGTCCGAGAAATAGCCGATGCCGAGTTCCTTGCGCATCGGCAGATGCCAGTGGCGCTCGAACAGCGGCACCCGGATCAGCACCGTTTTCGCTCCGGTAACTGCAATCAGGCGGTGCAGGAAGTCCACCCGCTTCTCGATATGTTCCAGCACGTTTGACAGCATGACGACGGTCCACGGCCCTTCCGGCAGATCAACCAGTGCGTCACCAAGCACGAAGCGGAGGTTGGGCGGGTTGTCGGTGGCTTGCGCCTGGATGATCCGCGTCTCGTCGAAGTCGATCCCGACCACGGTGACCCCGGGAATCCGGCCGGCGACGCTACGGGCGACGGCGCCATAGCCGCAGCCGACGTCAAGGACGCGGCTGCCGGCCGGGATGTTGCCGACGAAGAAATCGTGATAACGCATCAACCGGTGCTTGGGGTGCTCGCCGCCGCCATAGGCCGTCGCCCGCTCGGCGACCGTCCTCTCGACCATGTCGAGAACGGCGAATTGACGCCGTAACGCGCCGTCCGGCCGGCCGATCCGGGAGTCGGTGGCGATCAGGCCCTTGATGAAGCCGACGCGCAGGCTGGCCGGTATCAGTGAGAACGGCAATGCGAGACCCTTGAGCAGCGCCAAGATCAGGGCCTTTGCGGTCGGCGTCATGAACGATCTCCGATAAGTTGGACGAATACCTCTTGGTGGCGCTGCAGCCATTGCCCGATGTCGAAACGCTCGACGGCGCGGGCCCGTGCCGCCGTCGCCAGCCCGGCGCGGTCGGCTGCGATGGCAAGCATGCCGGCGCCGATCGCCTGCGGCCCTGGCACTTTCGGCGCGTCCCAGCTTTCCTCGCAGGGCAGCCCGACGCCGCACGGTCCCACCAGTTCGGCCACCCCACCGCTGTCCGAATAAAGCACCGGCAGGCCGCATGCCAGGGCTTCCAGCACGGTGTTGGGGCAGGGGTCGTTGTGCTTGGTCATCACGTAGGCGTCGGCCCGCCGATAGACGGCGGGAGCCTCTTCCTGGGTGTAGGGTCCACTGAAGGCGACGACATCGGAAAGCTCGAGTTCGTCAGCCAAGGCGCGGGCACGGGCCAGCGGTGCCGCGGCAATCCAGCCGGCGATCTGAAGCTCGCAGTCCAGCCCTTGCCGCCGGGCCTCCGCCACACCCCGCAGGGTGCTGTCCAGGCGATAGAAAAGGTGATCGTCGATCTTGCCGGTGACGAGCAGCCGAAAGTGCCGCGGGGACTCGGACGCATCCGTGCCGGGTGAAAAGGCGCGCGTATCGACGGCGTTATAGAGGATCTCCCCCGGTCCGGAACGCTCGCCCAGAAACCTGTCAGCTGACTTCCGGCAAAAAGCGCTTTGGTAGAATACGTAGTCGGCTTGGTGGTAGGTGCGCGCCATGCGGACGTTGCGGGCCTGCCAGTCGCCGCGAAACCAGGCGGGATAGAACACGCCGTTCTGGTTGTGGACGATCGGCACACCGCGACGCCGGAGAAGCCAAAGCGCGAAGTCCGGCAGGTAGGGCGTGTTACTGAGCGTGTAGACCACGGAATAGCGCCACCAGTTCTCCGGAAACGCGGCGCGAAGCCGCTTGACCTTGACCAGGGGACCGCCGACGTCGCCGGGCCGGGCGCCCCCGTAAAACACGCGGATCCCCTCTCGTCGCGGGAGGGCCGCACTGGTCAGCGCATGGCACCCCAAAGCGGCCGACCATCCGCAGCGCAACAACCGCTTTGCCACGGAGTCGTGGAAACCACCATCCGTCATCGTTTATGTCCGGAGTATCGCTGTTCGATGCGTGTCCCAGCGATCATATCGGGATGATCGGAGGGGGACCAGCATCCACGGAAACCACCGCGCATGGTGGCCGCGAACGCTCGATGGGCTGCGTATTTGCCTTGGCTCGGCTGGTTTTTTTCTCTAATGCTGGCTTGCGGATGAACGAGACACCGACAATGCACCTGAAACCGGCCACCACTCACGACATCCCCTCCAGCCATGATGAGCGGACCGAACGGGGCTCGCCCGGGCGTTTTGGCTATTCCTGGCATATCTTTAACGAGATTTTGCCCGTTCATGAAGAACAGTTTCGCCGCTGGACGGCGCCTTTGCCGCCGGATGCGTGGAAGGGTGCGGATATCCTTGATGTCGGATGCGGCATCGGCCGCAACACCTATTGGCCAATGCTGTGGGGAGCGAGATCGGCTCTGGCAATCGATCTCGATGAGCGTTCGCTGGCGGCCGCGCGGCGGAACCTCGCCTCTTTCCCCGACGCCCGCGTGGAACGCCGCAGCGCCTATGAGATCGGCGAGGAGAACCGCTTCGACATTGTCTACAGCATTGGCGTCATTCATCACCTCGACGACCCCCTGGCCGCCGTGAAGCAGATGGTTGGGGCGGCCAAGCCGGGTGGCGTCGTCCTGATCTGGCTTTACGGTCGGGAAAACAATGACTGGTTGATCCGGTGGTTCAACCCGTTGCGTCAGGCTTTGTTTGCCAAAGCGCCGCTGGGTCTAGTCTATGCCCTGGCGATACCGCTGGCAACCGTGCTGTGGATTGCGCTTCGAATTTTTCCGTTTCGGCTGGAATACTTCCGGCTGATCCGCCGATTCAGCTTTCGTCATCTTCTGGCCATCGTATTTGATCACATGATTCCACGGATCGCCCGCTACTACACACAGGCTGAAGCGCTGGATTTGCTTCGTGATGCGGGATTGGAAGGTGTTCATGCGCAGCCCGTCAACAACGTTTCCTGGACCGTGATTGGCCGTAAGAGCGCCGGATAGTCAAACAACATGTGTGGCATTGCGGGTTTTACGCGACATCGAACGCAGGCAGAGGCGGCGGCTGCTCTTACGGACATGCGCGAGCGGTTGCGTCACCGCGGTCCGGATGCGCAAGCCAATTACTGCGACGGACGAATTGCCCTTACCCATACCCGCCTTGCGGTCGTGGATCTCTGCGGCGGTGCCCAGCCCCGCGTGGATGCCGACGGCAGCGCGCTAACGTTCAACGGCGAGATCTATGGCTTTGCCGAGCATGCCGCCGAACTGCGCCAAGCGGGCGTCGAGTTGCAGGATCGTTCCGACACGGAAGTGCTGTTCCAGATGCTGCGCCGGAATGGCGTCGAAGCCACGCTGCAGCGCATTGATGGCATGTTTGCCTTTGCCTATCGCGACCCCGACGGGGCCGTGTGGCTCGCCCGTGATCGTTTCGGCGAAAAGCCGCTGTTCTATGCCGAACATGGTGGCGACCTCTACTTCGCATCGGAACTTGCAGCTCTGCGCGCCCATCCCGACCTGGCCGGGTGGCCGTGGAACGAACGAAGCCTAAGGTTGTTCCTGGCTCTTCAATACCTGCCGGCGCCCGACAGCGGGATTGCGGGCATCAAGAAACTACCTCCAGGCACAATGCTGAAGTTTTGCAATGGACAATCGAGGCTGACTCGCTATTGGCATCACCCTCGGAGCGACAGTGCGCCGGTGGCATCGCTGGAATCCCATGTTGAACGCCTGGACGACCTGCTCTTGCAGTCCGTGCGTGACAGACTGGTTGCCGATGTGCCGGTCGGAATCTTCCTGTCGGGTGGCCTCGATTCCAGTCTCGTCGCAGCCTATGCCAAACGGTGCGACCCCAACGTGCACAGCTTCAGCATAAAGTTCGAGGACGCCAGCTTCGACGAAAGTTCGCACGCCGAAGCCGCCGCCCGCCATCTGGCACTGCGGCACAGGACGATACCGGTAGGGCGCGACGCGATCGTGGACGCCTTTGACGGGGTTCTTGCCCGCCTGGACGAACCGATGGCTGATGCTAGCATTCTCCCCACCTACCTGCTATCCCAGGTCACGCGCGAGCATGTGACGGTGGCGCTCGGAGGGGATGGCGCCGACGAACTGTTCCTGGGCTATCCAAACTTTATGGTACGGCGTTACGCCGGAATGATGTCGCTGCTGCCGTCGGCACTTGGTGCCGCCGTGCGGAAGGTCTTGTCCGCCTTGCCGGCGACCAGCGGCTATATGAATTGGCCGTTCAAGTTCAGTCAACTGTCTTTCGGCTTTGGCCGGCCTCCGGAAGTCCAGAGCCTGTACTGGATGTCCGGATTGGCGGCGACGGATCAATCACGCGTCTGGCCTGGCGGGAATGTCGATCAGCTGCTGGCCTCGCAGTTTGAGGTGTTGGCGGGCGAGTGCTGGGGCGAGTCCGACGTTGACGCGGTCGGTATATTGGCCCGGCTGTTTCTCCGCGGCTACCTTCCCGACTCGGTACTGACGAAAGTGGACCGCGCCTCTATGTATCATGCCTTGGAAGTCAGGGCGCCGTTCCTGTCCAAGGCCATAGGAGAGTTTGCGTTGTCGTTGCCTACGGGGTTCAAGCTGCGCCACGGGACGGGAAAGTACATCCTGCGTCGGCTGGCCCGGCGCTACCTGCCGTCGGATATCGTTATGCGAGGCAAGCACGGGTTCGCCGTGCCTTTGGCATCCTTGTTCCGTGGCCGCTTGCGCGGCAGGATAGGGGAGTTGGTTTTGGAGGCAAGCGGCCCCATCCACGACGCGCTCCATCGCCCAGCATTGGAGAAACTATTGCGCGATCACTGGCAGGGCCGCCACGACAACAGCCGCCAGATCTGGACTCTTTGCGTGTTGGCGGCGGTGACCCGGGCCAGAACGTAGGCGGCTGCGTTGGTTGTTCCGGGTGGACGGGGGCATGGATGATGGTCCGGTTGCCAATACCCATTACTTGAGGCTTGAAACACGTGTCGGCTTCCGGGATAGAGGTCCAGGGAGTACTTCTGGAGCAACATGATGAAGCTGTCCATTTTGGTACCCATCTATAATGAAAAGGATAACCTGGAACCGCTTCGGGCGGCTCTTCTCGGGACGCTGGATATCCTTGGAAAGCCATTTGAGGTCATCCTCGTCAATGACGGCTCGATCGATGGTTCGGCGGAGGTGATGGACGCCATTGCCGCGTCGGACGTCCGTTTCAAGATCGTTCACTTCAAGCGCAATTTCGGGCAGACGGCCGCGCTAATGGCGGCGATCGACCACGCGACCGGCGACGTCTTGATTCCAATGGACGGTGATCTGCAGAACGATCCGCAGGACATCCCACGCCTCCTGGAACGCATCGAGCAGGGGTATGACGTGGTGTCGGGGTGGCGCAAGGACAGACAGGACCAGGCCCTGAGCCGAATACTTCCCTCCAAAATCGCTAACTGGCTGATCTCGTGGATCTCGGGTGTGCCGCTGCACGACTATGGATGCAGCCTGAAGGCTTACCGTCGCGGGGTCTTGAGCAATGTCCACCTGTACGGCGAGATGCACCGCTTTGTGCCCATTTATGCCGCCTGGGAGGGCGCGCGGATTTCGGAGCTGGTGGTCATGCACCACCCTCGCAAGTTCGGAACGTCGAAGTATGGCTTGGGGCGCATCAACAGGGTGCTGTTGGACTTGCTGGTAATTCGCTTCATGCAAAAGGCGTTCGACCGGCCGATCCATTTCTTTGGGACCGTGGGGACGATCTCGTTGGGGACTGCCTTCCTGGCGGGGCTTTGGGCCTTGGGCCTGAAGCTGATCGAGGGGACGTCCTTCGTGTCAACGCCGCTGCCGCTGTTGGCAGCCTTCTTTGCCTTGTCGGGCGTGCTGTTCATTTTGCTTGGCCTGATTGCCGAATTGCAGATGCGAGTCTATTTCGAAAGCCAAGCCAAGCGGTTCTACACCCTGCGGGCCACTCGAAACATCACGGGCGAGATTGGACCGCCGTCCTGAAGAGCGGAGCAACGGCCTTGATCTGGTGCTGGATGAATGCCGTGCGCCGCTCGACTCCCGGCCGGCGCAGGTGGTACCAGGTATCGAAGAACAATTCATCCGGGTAACACAGTTCGTCCGTATTGTGGACTGGCGGCTGATGGAAGGCGGCCAGCAAGCGGTTCTGAAATTCCAGAACGTCGTCCTCGCGTTTGCAGGATGACCGCGGAATGAAGATCGGCACATAGACGATGCGGAAGCCGGCTCCCACGATATGTTCGCGCACAAAATCGACGAAGGCTTGCTGCTGCGTTTGCGGTACGGCGATATAGCCCTTGTCCGATTCGAACGGACGGGGCGGCAGGTCATAGTGGGCGGTTACGTCACCGTAGGCGTTGAAGGCGTCGCGGAAATAGGCGTCGCGTGGGTGCCGTTTCCCAAGTGCCCAGTATGCCGCATCCCAAAGGCTGAAACGGAGTACGTCGGGCAGGCAGGCGATCTCTCGAGCCTCCAACTCGATTGTCCGGCCCAAGTAGATTGCTTCGCAGAAGATGTCGCTGTAGCCCGATAGATTCGAGAACTGCAAGTACTCCGGCGAGATGACGATAAGATCGCGAGCCGGATCAAGGTATGGCCGAAAGCTCCGCCACATGTTCTCGAATCCGTAGCGCGCGTGGAATCCCAGATTGACCACGGGCATGCCAAACTGCCGGCTCAGCGTTTCGGCCGAGGCCGAAAAACCGAAATTCGATCCTCCCAGCAGGATGATGCGCCGAGTGTCACGCTCGGCCTTGAGTCGGTCCACCGCATCCACGGCCGCAAACATGTAATTCTGATGGAAGCGATCTGATTTCGGAAGCCACAACCACAGACTCAGAAGTGCGGCCAAAATCAGCGCCTGAACCAGGAGGAAGAGGGTAAGAAGGCGGGGCGTCCCGAGCATGATCAGAACTGAAAATAGATGAAGGTGGCTCCCTCGTTCTTCTGGAACGAAAAAACCAGAAGCCAGAATAGGGCCGAATAATAGGCGAGACTTATGTAAGACTGTAATTGTTTGGCTCCGAAAAGGCCAACATCAAGGCGGAGGCTGGTGTTGTCCCGCCAGGCTAGGTCCATGCCAAGACACAGCGCGACGTAGATCGACACGAACTTGAAGTCCTCGGGGAAACAGAGATCTGCGACGACGCGTTCGAGATATGCGAGGGAATGACCGACATCGGGGCTGCGGAACAAACTCCAGCCGATCAGCACAAGCAAGAAGGTGAAGGCGATGTCCAACAACGTCCGTCCAGGAAATGCCCACGACAATAGCGGCAGGCGCCGCGCCAAGTGTTGTCCGGCCACCAGGGCGCCGTGATAGAATCCCCATAGCACGAAAGTCCAGTTTGCACCGTGCCAGAGGCCGCTCAGCACAAAGGTCGCAAGAAGGTTGGCAGTGGCGCGTCCGGTGCCGACACGGCTGCCGCCAATCGGCAGATAGACGTAGTCGCGGAAAAAGGTGCTGAGCGAGATGTGCCACCGCTGCCAGAACTCTCGCGGAGAGCGCGCGAAGTAGGGTGTGTTGAAGTTCTGCATCAGGTCGAACCCCAAAACCCTGGCAGTCCCCACTGCAATCGTCGAATATCCGCAGAAATCGCCGTAGATTTGAAAAGTGAAGTACAGAAGACCGAGAGCAAGGACGCCTCCCGACTGATCCTCAATCGGCGTCGAGAATATGTGGTCGACCGTTGGCGCCAGATTGTCCGCCACGACGATCTTCATCACCAGCCCGGTCAGGATGAGTTCCAGACCTCGCACGATGTCTGGTCCGCTGGGGGCCCGCAGTCCGTGAAACTGCGTCAACAAATGGGCGGCTCGCTCGATGGGACCGGCGACGAGCTGGGGAAAAAAGGCGATATAGGCCGCATAGTCCAGGAGGCTGCGGCTTGCCGGGCTGGACCGGCGGTAGACGTCCACGACATAGGTGAGGCTCTGGAACGTGTAAAAGCTGATTCCCACCGGCAGGATAAACGACAGCCCGTGGATCGACGTCTCAAGGCCTACCGCGCGCAATAGTTGGTCAGCCTCGCCGACGAAAAAATCAAAGTACTTGAAAACGAACAGCGCGCCCAAGGCGTACGTGGTGGCCGTACACAGCGCAAGTCTGCGGTAGCGTCCGCTCTCGATGAGGCGTGCGGCGACGAAGGTGACGATGGTGATGGCGACGATGAGGGCGAGAAATCGCCAGTCCCACCAGGCGTAAGCGAAATAGCTGCCGACCAGGACGATGACGTTCTGCAGCTTTACGGAACGGGCCAACTTCAGGTTGGCGGCATAGAAAACACAGAAAACGGCATAAAATCCCCAAAAAGCGTAGCTCGTGAAAACCATTCCGGAGTTCCTGCGGGGGGCCGGTTACGCTCGGCCAAGCTTATGCATTTAATCGTCTTTACCGCGGGATGTTGGCGACAGCGCCCCCGTGCGGCGCCAGAATAACGTTTTTCAAGACGGATTGAAGGTGTTTCTTGAGACCTTTCAGGATCGGCAGCGATGTCGATTTCCTCTCTCGTGACGCGGACGACCCTTGGCAGTGCCGTGCGCACGAAGATAATCTGCTGCCGCTTTCCGGGAGAGACCAGCATGCCGTTGTCAAATGTGGAGTACGTCGCCCTCCGGCTTGTCCGGAAATTCCTATTCACGGACGCGTCGCTGATGCGGATCGGGCGCCTGTTGCCGTACTATCAGGCGAATATCGGCATGCAGAGCCCTTACCCTATCGTGCAAGGGTGGGGCAGGGCACTTGGCGGTGCCGAGCCCTATCGCGGCGTGCGCATCCTGGAGCTCGGCTCGGGCGCAACGAACTCTGCGGCCTACTGCCTCGCCAGCCAAGGGGCCGAGCGCGTATATGCGGTCGAGCCTTTCAGATCCCTGGATGCGGCCGCGGACAGCATCGCATTGCGAACAGTCGCCGCTGATGCCGGCTGCGTGCCGGATGATCTGGCGGCCAGGGTGGCGCGCATCGGCAACGTTGAAGATGTTGACGAGGCATCCATCGACCTTGTCGTCTCCCATTCGGTGCTTGAGCACCTGTCGGAGCCGGAGGCGGTGTTGCGCTCGCTCGATCGCGTACTGGCGCCCGGTGGGTGCATGTGTCACGCGGTCGATTTCCGCGATCATTTCTTCAAGTACCCATTTCATTTCCTCCAGTTCGAAAAGCATACCTGGACGCGGTGGCTCGATCCCGGAGACCTGCCGCGCTGGCGCCTGAGTGACTATCTGCGCCTGTTCGACAAGCTGGGATATCGCGCCGAGGTGCCGGTTCAGGAATCGGACGCGGCGGGCTACGCAAAAATCCGCGACCGGGTCAGCAAGGATTTCGATCGCGATGATCCGACCATGTCCGTCACCCTGGTGACGCTGGTGGCCAGAAGGGCCGCGTAGGCCGAGAGGATACCGGGAAGCCCCGCGTCACTGTACGGTCGCGATCACGCCAAATCCCCGATCGTCAAGAACGCGCAAGGGGCGGCCGGATACGTTGGCCCAAAGAGCGGCGTCGAAGGCGATGTCGGCCGCGGGAATCTCCTGATGGGGAACGCGAGGGAAATATTTCATCCGTACGCCTTCTCCCCACGGCCATCTGACCGGGCTGTGATCGGCCGGCACGGCCGCCGGACCGACGATACGAAAGCCGCCCATCTCGATGCGGCCAGCCAGCGTCGTCAGGGTCAGACGCAACTGCGGCCGCCATGCCGAAGCATCCCACGGGTGCCACGTCGCGGGTCCTTCCTGTACGGCGAAGCGGCCGTTTGCGACGGTGTGTTTCTCGGCATCAACCAGTTTCCATTCAACCTCTCCGCGCCCTCGTAACAGGAGGTATGGCGATCCGGTCGGGGAGCGTTCGATGTTGACAACGACACCCGAACTGGGAGCGAGATCGACCCACCCCTGATTGTGGTGGATCGGGTTGAAAAAGGCGACCCGCCGGACGTCGGCAAAACCGGAGCCGGTCAAGTCGCGTTTCCCGGACGGGTTCCAATAGACGCGGCAGTCCATGGCGCCGTCCAGAAAATGGGCGAACATGACTTCCTTCCGGCTATAGAAAATGCGGCCGCAACTGCCGTCGGAATCGCGCAACTGGGTCACACTGTCAGGGAAATACGCAAAGTCGTTGCGCGCGCTGACCATGCGTTCCGCGCGGACGACGGCATAGGCGCCGACGATCACATGGAGCACCACCCCGCAAAGCATACCCAGAAGGAGAAGCAGGGGGAGCCCCTCGCGCAGGATCGAGTCACCCCGCTTCTCGGGGCCTGCGGCCCCGGCGGCCAGACACGTTTCCATCCATGGCACCGAGACCCTTGCCAGGCTTAGCAGCACCCACGCCAACGCGCAGGACAGGAGAAGGGCGACAGGAACCCATACCCGCGCGAAAATCTCCGCCGGTATGCGCGGCGACAGATGCAGCAGCGATGCTGCGCACAAGCCACCGAAACCGGCGAGGAACAACAGAAACGACCACCGGCGCCATCGTGGCAGCGTGAGGGCCGCAATCACGACGACAGCGACCAGTCCGCCGTAGCCCAGCGTCGCAATGGCGGACCGGGCGATGATGCGTGGCATCTCCCTGACATTCGCCAGCACGGCGTCGAGCGCCGTCCCCTCGAATGGCAGGGGTACAATGGGCATTCGCAGCAGGGGACGTTCGATTATATAGGGAAGAGCCTCGGCGACTCCCACCAATCCCACCCCAACCGTCAGAAAGATCCAGTCGACACGAACGTAGGGGCGGCGTACCAGCGCCGCGTAGCTCAACAACAGGGCAATGGCGTAGAACCGGCCGATCGAGTGCCAGGACAGTATGGCGGCCATCAGCACGAGCAGGAAGAACGGGATCATACCTCGCTGCTCCCGTCTTTCAACGAGCAGCCCGAACGCCAGCATGGCCATGCCGAGCGTCATATTGCTCGGCACGATCCAGATCAGCCCATGGCCGACGAAATAGGTCAGCGCGAACAGTACCACGGCAATGCCGCCCGCCCACGCACCGACGAGCGCCCGCGCCCAGATGGCGGCACCCACCGCAATCACGATGCCTCCCAGGATGGTCAACAGATTGTATGACTGAAAGAAGCTCAGTCCGAGCGTTTTCAATACGGCCGCCGTCAGCGAATAGCCCGGGACATGGTTGAGGAAGACATGCCAATAGGCTTCCTGGACGGTCGCGGTGAGTTGCGGGTCGTCCATCACGGCAGACAACTGAACACGCAGGTCTTCCAACGCCACACAACCCTGACGGGGGCATTCGACCATCTGGGCCGTCCGCAGAAGGTACGTCAGGGCATCGTCCGGTTCGACCGGCACGACGCGATGAAGTGCCGGCCCCAATGTGACGAAGACCTCGACCGCCACGAAAAAGCCAAGGCAGATAGCGAAGAAACGGTTGCCGCTTTGTGCTTCGATTGTCCTTAGGACGCCGCTTGCGAAGCGGAGCAGCTTGCCGACGAGAACGGGCAGATTCATTGGCCAAACGCGCATGTCGACAATGTCCTGTGAGCGTGCTACGAAGCGGTCGAAACGGGACGGGCAAGCGGGGCGGAGAAGGCGGTCCATGGTGGAGAATTCCACAACGCCAATCAAGGATTACGAGGCGGCTTGGTCGGGCGAGTGGGACGATATGCGACGTCTGGGGCCGACCGCCCGACACATGCGCCGCATCATCACGACCCTAGCCCGTCAACCAGGCATAGGCACCATACTGGATGTCGGTTGCGGCGAAGGGTCGTTGCTGCGTGACCTCGGCCGCCTGCATCCGCAAGCCTCGCTGGCGGGCGCCGAACTCGTGGAGCAGGGCATCGCCCTGGCTCGCCGACGGGTACCGGAGGGCAGGTTCTTCCAACTCGACCTAGAGAAGTCTCATTTGCCGGAGCGGTTCGACCTGGTCGTCTGCACCGACGTGGTCGAACACATCGTCGATGACGACAGCGCGTTTCGCCACCTCGCGGCGATGACGGGGGGCTATTTGATTGTCTCGACGCTGCAAGGCCGCATGCGGCGGTTCGAGCGGAATGTCGGCCATATCCGCAACTATGGCCACGGCGAGGTGGCCAGCAAGATGGCGGCAAACGGGCTGTCGATCGTGCGTACGGTGGAATGGGGATTTCCCCTGTATTCGCCATTGTACCGCAATCTGAACAACGGCATGAACGGCGCGGGAACGACTGGTGAGTTCGGGCCGTTGCGGCGACTGGCGGCGGAAGGCTTGTACCAACTGTTCCGCCTCAATTCCTGGCGCAAAGGCGATTACGTCGCGGTGCTGGCCAAGCGGCCATGAAGATCCTGGTTATCTGTTACGAGTTCCCTCCGCTTGGTGGCGGGGGCGGCAAGGTTGCGCGGGATGTCGCTACCGTACTCGGCGCGCGGGGGCACGAAGTCTGCGTACAGACGTCGGCTTTTCGCGGTTTGCCCGAGCAAGAACTCTTGGAAGGTATCACTGTCCGTCGCAACAAGGTGCTGCGCCGGCGGGCCGAGGGGGCGAGCATATTCGGCATGGGCATCTACGTCCTTGCCAGTTTCCTGCCGGCGTTTCGAACGGCCCGGCGTTTTCGGCCCGACGTAATCCATGCTCATTTCGCCGTGCCAAGCGGAGCCGTCGCCTACGCGGTTTCTAAACTCCTTCGCATACCCTTCGTCATCACCTTCCATCTGGGCGACGTACCGGGCGGGGCACCGAGCCAGACGGACGCGGCCTTTCGGATCGTCATGCCCTTTGTCAGGCGGATTGTTGCTGCCGCGGCCGCCCTGACCGCGGTAAGCAGTTTCGTGCGGGATCTGGCCGAGCGGGCTTTTTCTCGCACCGTTACGGTCATCCCCAACGGCGTATCCGGGCGGTCCTCCGAGCGTTCGACCAGCGGTCGGCAAGAGCCTGTCCGTCTGATATTCGTGGGTCGCTTTAATAGCCAAAAGAATTTGGGTTTGACCATCGAGGCGCTTGGCGGGCTTTTGGACCAAGATTGGACTTTGGATCTGGTCGGGGACGGGCCGGATATGGCCAAGGCTCGTGACCTGGTTTCGGCCTTGCGGCTTGTGGAGCGCGTTCGCTTTCATGGCTGGGTGGAGCCGGAGACGGTGGACCGTATCATGGCCGTCGCCGACGTCTTGCTGATCCCCTCGAAGTTCGAAGGCATGCCTGTTGCTGCCGTCAACGCCCTCAGGCACGGCTTGGCCATCGTCGGCAGCACCGCTCCCGGGTTGGCGGACGTTCTTTTGGACGGCGTAAACGGTGCCGCCGCTCCCGTCGATGACATGGTGGCGTTTCGGACCGGACTGGCGGAACTGATGTCGGATCACCAGCGCCTGGGCGCCTATCAAGCGGCCAGTCTGGATCTATGCGAACGGTTCAGCCTCGACCGCATTGTCGACTCTTACGAGGCCGTTCTGGCGCAAGCGGCGACGGCGGGCTAAGGTCAGTAATGCGGGCAGACGGTGCAGATGAAGGGCCGGTCCCGGTAGAAGCGGTCGCGGAAGGCGGTATAGCTCTCGCTATGCCAGATCGCCTGAAAATCCTCTTTGAGAATGTTGCCGAAATTGATCGTCGAGGGGTCGGCGATCGTGCAACAGGGGGTCACGTACCCCTCGGCCGTGATGAATGGGCTGAGCCACGGCTGCCGGCAGGCGCCCAGACCATTGCCACCCTTATCGTTGATGACTTGAATGCGGCGGCGCCGGCCCGTGTCCAACAGCCTCTGTAGCACGGTCTTCACTTCTTCGTCGCTCACCTTGCTCTCGTCCATCTTGGCCTGGCCGAATCCGGTCAGGTAATCCTGGAAACATACGCGATCGACCCCCCGGTCGGCGCAGTACTCGACGAGTTTTTCCGCCCCTGGGACCGTTTCCCGCATCAGAATGGACCGCGTACCGACGATCGGTCCCTTGGTTCCGCGCTCGCGGCGGATCTCCAGGACGCGATCGAGGTTGCGAAGCACCTTGGGAAGTGACGCGCCCGACCGTGTCTGTGCGAAAACCGTTTCGTCAATGCTGTTAACTGAAAAAGATATCTCTTCGACCCCGGCCTCCATGACTTCCACGAACTTCTTCTCGTTCATAAGGGTGCCGTTGGTGTTGAAGGAACAGGTAATGCCCCGCTGCCTTGCCAGGCGGATCATGTCTGGCAGGGACTCGTTCAGAAGAGGCTCACCTATCCCCTGCAGGACGATATGAACGAGCGTTGGAATCTGGTCCAAAACCCGGCGGAAATCGTCCACCGTCAGATCGCGCTTGGCGTAGTTCTTGTAGGCTCGATCCGTTCCCAGAATGCAGGTTTCGCACCTTAGATTGCATCGGTTGGTCGGTTCCAAGATGATCGCGGGTGGCATGAACGTCGGATTTGCCGGCAGTTCGGTCCGACTGACCGATGAAGCGATCCTGGCAACGTTGCCGCCGCGAACGATCGGATTGTGGGTGACGATCCGCTTCACGTAGCCCGATCCGCAGCGCACGGTCGCCTTTTCGTGCAATCTGCGTAGGTTGTCGATCACACGAAGCGCCATGCTACCGTCCTGCCAAGCTGGGAAGTTCCGTTAACAGATTTTATTCGGACCGCCACTGCGGGCCATCGGCAACTGCGTCCAGGACTGGCGCGAGTCATGCGGGTCCCCGAAACTTTCCCCGCAGGAGATACAGTAAGCCGGGCAACGTGGTCAACAGCGCTATCATCCGCACCAGAATTGCGACCGTGAGGGAGAGCTGGGTGGTGACGCCCACCTGCGTTAGCAGGACAACGAATCCCGCCTCTTGTAGGCCGATCCCGTTAATCGTCACTGGCAGCAGAACGATGATCTGAACCAGTGCCATAACGGCAAATACCTCGAGGAGGGTCGCTCCCGTCCCCACGCCATCGGCCAGCAGGTATACGGTACCGAAAGATGTCGCTTCGGACAGCAACGACAGGCCCAGACACGCCGCAATGACAATCGGCCGTCGGGCGAGAAGGGTGGTGGCGGTCAGGGTTTCATGCCGAAGCGCCGCGAAAATATCCCGCAGTCGCGGCAGACAGATCAACCCGGCCAGCAGGAGGGTCATGGCAGCGATGGCGATGACGCCGACCGCGAGCTGCCCCACAGTGGGAACGTGCAGGGTGAATGACCGCCATAGGTCCGGGACGAACAGGACACAGAGGCCCAGCAACAAGACGGCGAAAAGGTTGAGCATGCGATCTCCCACGAGCAGGGGTACCGTCTTCCGATACTCATGCCCATGGCGTTTCAGGAACGTTGCCCGGACGGCATCGCCGCCGACCGTGGATGGCAGAAAATTGCCGGCATAAGCCCCGATGAAGGTGAGTTGCATGACGGGCCAGTAACGCACGGCGCTGCCAGTTGCTCGCATCAATATCTGCAACCGTTTCGACACCAGCAGGTAACACCCCAGGCGCCCCACCAAAGCCACGAGAAAAACCCATCCGGCGATACGCCCGAAAGCATCGACTTGTTCTGGCCAGGATATATGCCAAACCAGCCAGCCGCATAACGCCAACGAAACAAGTACACGTGCGAGTGATAACAGACGGCTTCGGGTCATTGCGCCATCCGCTCCTACAGAAAGCCGCCTCGGCTACGCCCGTCCGGCAAACGAATGGAAGCCATGAGACGAGAGAGGCCGTGTCGCAAGGCCACCGAAAGGCCGGTTCCGCCGCGACAAGTCCGGAGCTCACCATATGTGGGTGGGATGCGTTGATCAACATCATCCTTCCCGCGGCAGCGGCTCGGCAATTCGTGCCAAGAGACTGGCGCGCCGCCGTTCCCCGCGCTGCGGTCGGCATGCTTCTGTACCGAGCCCGATGGACAGCAGATGCGTCCTCGACTAAATTCCGGCCCATGACCGACGCCGCGCCAACTGATCGTCAAGACGGCCCGCCCCTGGTTTCCGTCGTGTTGCCGTGCTTCAACGCCCACCGGCACCTGCGCCAGACCCTGGACAGCGTGCGCGCCCAGACGTTCCGGGATTTCGAGATCATCGTCGTCGACGACGGGTCGAACGACCCCGAGACCTTGGCCTTTCTCGACAGCGTGGGTGACGACGTTCGTCTGATCCGCCAGCGCAACTATGGCCTGCCGGCAGCTCGCAACACGGCGTTCCGGCACGCGCGCGGCACCTATGTGCTGCCATTGGACTGCGACGATTGGCTGGAGCCGACGTTCCTGGAGAGGGCCATCGCGAAGATCCGCACCATGCCTCTGCGCTCCTTCGTGTTCAGCCACTTGAGCCTGTGCGGGGACATGTCCGGCACCGTCGAGAAGGAATACAACCACTTCGAGCAGTTGTTCCTCAATCAGCTTCCTTATTGCCTGCTGCTGCCGAAAGCGGTGTGGCGCGAACTCGGCGGTTACGACGAAAGCATGCGCCGCGGCTACGAGGATTGGGAATTCAACATCCGTCTTGGGCGCCATGGTGTGGTTGGCGCGCCGTTGCGCGAACCGCTCTTCCATTATCGCGTCAGCCAGACCGGGATGCTGAAAGCCGTCTCGGGGCCGCGCCATGGCACGCTGTGGCGGGACATCCAGAAAAAAAATCCCAACGCGTACCGTCTCCGCGGTCTCGTTGCGTCCTGGTTGGCGTGGCGGGAGAAGCCCTCGACCTATTACTTGGGGCTATATTTCTTCTGGCTCGCATTGCATCGGGTACTGCCGAAGCCACTCTTCGCCAAACTGTTCCAAAGATTGATGCCGTACTCTCATTCCGCGCGCGTTTCGCGCAAGGCAATGGTGGGGTGACCGGATCACGAGGCCGTCGGCCGATCAGTCCGTTGGTTCGGTGGCTTTTTTTCGGTGCCACGCCCAGGCATGGGCAATCTGCGTCTCCAGGTCAGGGTGGCGTTGCGTCCAGCCGAGCACGGCTTTAGCCCGACCCGCAGCGCTGACTAGGATCGCCGGGTCGCCACTCCGGCGCCCCGCCATTCGCGTCGGAATCTCCCGCTTCGTCACGCGGCCGGCCGAGGCGATCACCTCCTTCACCGAATAGCCATTGCCGTTGCCGAGGTTGAACGTCTCGGCCGTCGGTTGCGCTTGTCCTCCCAACCAATCGAGGGCCAGGACGTGGGCGTCGGCCAGGTCGCTGACGTGGATGTAGTCGCGCACGCAGCTTCCGTCGGGCGTGTCGTAGTCATCGCCGAAGATGGTGATTGCGTCGCGGCGGCCGAGCGCGGCGTCGAGCACCAGCGGAATGAGATGGGTTTCGGGATCGTGGTCTTCGCCGATCTCGCCGTCGGGATCGGCCCCAGCCGCGTTGAAATAGCGTAGTGCCACCGAGCGTAGGCCGTAGGCGGGGGCGTAATCCACCAACATGCGTTCCACCATCAGCTTGGTCCAGCCGTAGGGATTGGCAGGCCACGTGGGATGATCTTCACCGACCGGCGTTTGGCGGGGTACGCCATAGACGGCGGCCGAACTCGAGAAAACGACCTGGCTGACGCCTGCGTTTTTCAGGACACCGAGGAAGGTGATGATTTCGGCCACGTTATTAAGGTAGTACCGGGCCGGATCGACGACCGACTCGCCGACGGCGATGAAACCGGCGAGGAGAACCACGGCACTCGGACGATGCCGGTCGATGACCTTTGTGAGTCGAGCCCCGTCCCCCAGCCGCCCCCTTTCGAGGGGGCCCCATTTCACGGCTGAGGCGTGGCCGGTCGACAGATCGTCATAGCAGACCGGAAGGTATCCATTACGCGCCAACGCCTTGCAGACATGGCTGCCGATATAGCCGGCGCCCCCTGCCACCAGGATGGTTTCGCCCATGATCGCTCGTTTGCTCCCACTGCGGGCTCCGACTGTAGCGGTCGGAAAATACGCCAGCGAGCGGTTTTTCACTTGAATGGCGGCTCAAGGCAAGCCTTGATGCGAAAAATTGTCAGCTTTCAGCCCGCCGCATTTGGGAGGGACATGTACTCCGTCAACACTCTCGAAGAACAACAGGCGCCGATGGCGGTGTCGGTTCGGATAGCAGCGATCGCGCTGGGATTGTCCAGCTTGGCACTGCTAAGCGGGCGGGGAACTTTCGCAGCCATTCTTGCAGTGGGCGTGTTGGCGATGCTGTTATCGCCCGGCGGAGCCAAAACCTTCCGGGATTTCCGTCGGGCGGCAGTTGCGCCGCAGCTGTTGATGGTGGCAGCGGTTTTCGCTGCATGGGTCCCTAGCACGGCGCTATCCTATCTTCCGTGGACGTCGGTCCAGGTGCTGGCGCGGATGGCTCTGTTCCTTGTGCTGGGCGTGTGGGTGTATGCTTATTTCAGCGGTCGACCACGGGCGTTGGATCTTCTGCTCAAGGCACTGTTCGTCGGATTGGCGTTTGGCCTTGTCGTTGCCATTCTGGGCACATGGGCCTTTCCCGAAGCGATGGTGCTGATAAAGGGACATGTCGCGTCCTCAACCGTGCATGCTGTGCTGATGGTAAAGGGCTTTGCCTCGGCAGCGGTTGTCCTGGTGCCGTTCGTGGCATGGACGGGATGGCGGCTCGGCGACTTGTGGAAAGCGGCATCGCTCGTGCTGGTAATGGGCTTGCTCACCCTGGCCGTGCTGGCGGGAAGCCGGGCCGGCATGGCCGGATTGATCGGCGCTCTGGGCATCGTGCTGGTCGCCTGCATGACCCGTCGGGAATCCCGTCGCTGGGCAGGCAGCCTAGTCGTCCTCTTCGTTCTCACGATCGGCGGCATCCTGATTTATTTAAGCGGTCGCCCGTACGGCGGCTCGGTTCCGGAAGACGTGCTGATTTTTCCGACATGGCTCATCGATCCCCATCGCCAGGTCATCTGGCAGTACGCGCTGCATTTGGCGGAACAGCGTCCATGGATCGGTTGGGGCATCAACACAATCAATCTTGTCCCGCAACTGCCCGGGACGTCGCCGATCGAGTTCGGGGTTCCCGTCCTGCCCAGCCATCCGCATAACTGGATCCTCGAAATCTTCGCCGAAACCGGCATCATCGGCGGCATTGCCATGCTGTTTGCCGTGGGGCTGCAGTTTTCCGCCATGTTGCGCCGATATCGTGCGGGTGGAGAGGGACGGATGCTTGCCGCCCTGGCGGCTTCGGCGGCCTTCTTTGTTTCCGGCCTCTTTAATTTCTCGTTCTGGTCGGCATGGTGGCAGGTTTCATACGTCTTGGTCCTGGCGCTCTTGTACGCGGGTCGGCCTGCCGAAGCCGGAAGTGCGTCGCTGCCGCCTCGCAGCGGGCCCAGTATCATGCCGACGACTCCTTGACGCCCGCCCCGATTTCTTGCACAGAAGGCATCTCCGGGGCGGTCTCGCCCGCCCCCGTTCCCTTTTTCCGAAGCCTGGAGTCGACGGCATGAGCGAAGCTGACACCCCCAACGGCGAAGGCGCCCGGGATTTTATCCGGGAGATCATCCGCGCCGACCTTCGCGAGGGCCGGCATTCAACCGTCGTCACCCGTTTTCCGCCCGAGCCCAACGGGTATCTCCACATCGGGCACGCCAAGTCGATCTGCCTCAACTTCGGTGTCGCCGAGGAATTCGGCGGCCGCTGCCACCTGCGCTTCGACGATACCAACCCCTCCAGGGAAGAGCAGGAATACATCGACAGCATCATGGATGACGTGCGCTGGCTCGGCTTCGACTGGGGCACGCATCTCTACTACGCGTCGGACTATTTCGAGCAGCTCTATTTGTGGGCCGAACACCTGATTCTGGCCGGCAAGGCTTACGTCGACGATCTTTCGGCCGATGAGATCCGCGGGCATCGCGGCACGCTGACCGAGGCCGGCCGCAACAGCCCCTATCGCGACCGCTCCGTCGAGGAGAACCTCGATCTCTTCCGGCGCATGCGGGCCGGCGAATTCCCCGACGGCGCCCGGGTCCTGCGCGCCAAGATCGACATGGCGTCGGGCAACATCAACCTGCGCGACCCGGTGCTCTACCGCATCCTGCGCGCCACCCACCCGCGCACCGGCGACGCTTGGTGCATCTATCCCACCTATGACTTCGCGCATGGGCAGTCGGACGCCATCGAGGGCATCACCCATTCGCTTTGCACGCTGGAGTTCGAGGACCACCGCCCGCTTTACGACTGGTTCATCGACAACCTGCCGGTGCCCTCGAAACCCCGCCAGATCGAGTTCTCTCGCCTCAACCTGACCCACATGCTGGTTTCCAAGCGCCGCCTCATCCAGCTGGTGCGCGACGGCCATGTGCGCGGCTGGGACGACCCGCGCATGTCGACCCTGAGCGGCTTCCGCCGGCGCGGCATTCCGCCGGCGGCGATCCGCGATTTCGTGCGCCGGGTCGGCCTCACCAAAAGCGAGAACGTCATCGAGATGGCGCTTTTGGAACACTGCGCGCGCGAGGTGATGAACAAGACGGCGGCCCGCCGCATGGCGGTGCTGAACCCCTTGAAGGTGGTCATCGAGAACTACCCGGAAGGGCAGACCGAGGAGCTCGACGCCGTCAACAATCCCGAGGACCCGGCGGCCGGCAGCCGCAAGGTGCCGTTCGGCCGCGAGATCTTCATCGAGCGCGACGACTTCATGGAGGAACCGCCCAAGAAGTTTTTCCGCCTGGCGCCGGGCGCCGAGGTCCGGCTGCGTTATGCCTATTTCGTCACTTGCACGGGGGTGGTGAAGGATGCCGCAGGCCGGGTGACGGAACTGCGTTGCACTTACGATCCGGCGACGCGCGGCGGCGATTCGCCCGACGGGCGCAAGGTCAAGGGCACGATCCATTGGGTTTCGGCGCAACACGCGCCGGTGGCCGAGGTTAGGATCTACGACCATCTATTCAGGGAGCCGGACCCGGGCGCGCGCGGCGACTTTGTCGACGATATCAATCCCCAATCGCTCACCATCCTGACCGACAGCCGGATCGAGCCGGCGCTGGCCGACGCGCTCCCGGGCGAGGCGGTGCAGTTCGAACGCCAGGGCTATTTCTGCCTCGATCGCGACTCGGCGCCGGGCAAGCCGGTGTTCAACCGCACGGTGGCCCTGCGCGACACCTGGGCCAAAATCCAGGCCAAGGACGGCAAAGGGTAAGCTCAGGCCCGCCGCACGGTGAAGCCGTCGAAGCGGCCAGCCAGGCGCTCGAGGAAAGCACCGTCGTCCAGCAGCGCGATCTCCGGAAGGCGGTTGGCTATTTCGGTCTCCCGGCATTCCTGAAGGGTCCACGTCTGTACCTGGCGGCTGGCCAGATCGTCGGCGAGGCGCAGCAGATCGTCGCGGCTCACCAGGGTCTCGTCGACGGTGGTGCGGACTTCGTAGTCGATGCCGGCGGCCACCACCTCGGCCAGGCTCAGCGCCGCCGCCTCGCCGCTGGCGGCGATGCCGGTGACCCCGGCATAGGCGTCAAACGCCGTCTTGGCGTCGAACCCCACCCAGTCGAGGTTGGGCATCAGTTGGCGCAGGCGGTCGGGATGGCCCCCTCCGGTGTGCAGGGCGACGGCAAAGCCCATGTCCTTGATGGCGGCAACGGCGTCGATGATGGCGGATTGGAGCAGCGGCTCGCCGCCGCTGATCACCACGGCGTCGAGAAATCCCCACCGTTTTCCCAGGAAAGCCCGGACGTCGTCCCATGGCACAGGATGCTCGGCTTGCCGTCCCAGCAGGTGCGGGTTGTGGCAGTAGGGGCAGCGCCATGGGCAGCCCTGGCAGAACAGCACGGCCGCCAGCCGGCCCGGGTAGTCGACGGTGGTGAGTGGTGCCATGCCGCCCACCACCAAGTCGTCGGCCGCCATCTAGCGGTCGGCGGCGGGCGCCAAGCCGGGTTCCCGGAAGGCAAGGCGCTCGGCCTGTTCGCTCTTCTTCCCCGGATTGAATTCGCTGATCGGGCGATGATAGCCCATGACCCGGGTCCAGATCTCGCAGGGCCGACGTTCCTCGTCGGAGAGGCGGATTTCAGAAAGGTTGGAATCGGTAACGGAACCGTGCATCGAAAACTCCTTTGTCAGGCGGCGGCCGCCTCGGCCCGCTTGCGGGCGAGGATGTCGGCGTCGCATTTCGGACAGAACTTCTGGGCGCCGGCCAGATAGCCGTGCACCGGGCAGATCGAGAAGGTTGGCGTGATCGTCACATAGGGGATGCGGAACCGTTCCAGCACCCGGCGGACCAGGGTCTTGCAGGCCTCGGCGCTGGATATCCGCTCGCCCATGTAGAGGTGCATGACGGTACCGCCGGTGTAGCGCGATTGCAGCGGCTCCTGGTGCTCCAGCGCCAGGAAGGGATCGTCGGTGAAGCCGACCGGCAATTGCGAGGAATTGGTGTAGTAGGGGGCCTCGGCCGTTCCCGCCTGGAGGATGTCTGGAAAGCGCTTGCGGTCCTCGCGGGCGAGCCGGTAGGTGGTGCCCTCGGCGGGCGTGGCCTCGAGGTTGTAAAGGTGCCCGGTCTCCGCCTGGAAGCCGATCATGCGCTCGCGCACATGGTCGAGCAGCCGGCAGGCCATGGCGTGGCCGAAATCGTCGGTGATGTCGTGGGTATCATCGGTGAAGTTGCGGATCATCTCGTTGATGCCGTTGACGCCGATGGTCGAGAAATGGTTGCGCAGGTGTCCCAGATAGCGCTTGGTGTAGGGGAATAGGCCGGCGTCCAGGTGGCGCTGGATGACCTTGCGCTTGATTTCCAGGCTGGTGCGGGCAAGCGCCAGCAGCGTGTCGAGGCGGGCCAGGAGGCCCGCCTCGTCGTGTTTGAAGAGATAGCCCAACCGGGCGCAATTGAGGGTGACGACGCCGATGGAGCCGGTCTGCTCGGCCGATCCGAACAGTCCGTTGCCGCGCTTCATGAGCTCGCGCAGGTCGAGTTGAAGCCGGCAGCACATGGAACGCACCATGCCCGGCTCCAGGTCCGAATTCAGGAAGTTCTGGAAGTAGGGCAGGCCATATTTGGCCGTCATCTCGAACAGCCGCTCGGTGTTGGGGCCGTCCCAGGGGAAATCCTTGGTGATGTTGTAAGTGGGGATCGGGAAGGTGAAGACGCGCCCCTTGGCGTCGCCCTTCATCATCACCTCGATGTAGGCGCGGTTGATGAGGTCGAGTTCGGGCTGCAACTCGCCGTAGGTGAAGGGCATTTCCTTACCGCCGATGACCGGGGCCTGTTCGCGCAGATCCTCGGGCACCACCCAATCGAGCGTGATGTTGGTGAACGGCGTCTGGGTGCCCCAGCGGGACGGCACATTGAGGTTGTAGATGAACTCCTGGACGGATTGGCGGACCTCGTCGTAGGAAAGTCCGTCCTTGCGGATGAAGGGAGCCAGATAGGTATCGAACGAGCTGAACGCCTGGGCGCCGGCCCATTCGTTCTGAAGCGTGCCCAGGAAGTTGACCATCTGGCCGACGGCGCTGGACAGGTGTTTGGGCGGCCCGGCCTCGACCTTGCCGGGGACGCCATTGAAGCCGTCGAGCAGCAGCGAGCGCAGAGACCAGCCCGCGCAATAGCCCGACAGCATGTCGAGGTCGTGGATGTGCAGGTCGCCGTCACGATGCGCCACGCCGACCTCGGGCGGGTAGACGTGGCTGAGCCAGTAATTGGCGACCACCTTGCCCGATACGTTCAGCACCAGGCCGCCCAGGGAATAGCCCTGGTTGGCGTTGGCGTTGACCCGCCAGTCGGCGCGTTCCAGGTATTCGTTGATGGACGAGGCGACGTCGACCAGGGTCTGGCGGTCGCGACGCAGCTTGCCGTGCTGCTCGCGATAGACGATGTAGGCACGCGCCGTCTTGAAATGATTGGCCGAGATAAGGACCTGCTCGACGATGTCCTGGATCTGCTCGATGGCGGGGGCTCCGGCCTCGAAACGGTGGCGCAGCACCTTCAGCACCTGGGCGGTGAGCAAGCGCGCCTCCTCTTCGCCGAACTCGCCCGAGGCTTCGCCGGCGCGACGCACCGCGGAAACGATGCGCTCGCCCTCGAATGGCACCACGCGGCCATCCCGCTTGATGACTTGCCCGGGGACGAAACGGGATGCGGCCGGCCGGTCTTTTTCGTTCATGGACATTCCCTTCCTCTCCGTCGCGGGTCGGCGGCGGGAACGCGCGAAGGGAAGGGAAACGCGGGTGCAGCAAGGCGACACCCACGGCTCCGTGGCCCCAGATCGCGAAGGCCCGAACGCCGAACCGCGCGTACGGTTGTCGCGGTTCATGTTCCCGGCAGGTTTTCGGACTTGGAGGCGAACCCCTGGCGCCGGGTGATCCCGGACGCTTGGGGTGGGCCTTGAACCGCGGCTTCCCGATCCGTCGACCAGTGCCTGCGGCATCGATGGCTCGACACCGCCTGCGGCTCTTGTTCCTCCTTACCGCTGCGCGTCAGTTCCGGATTCGCACCGGATTCCCTGTTGCCGTTCTCCACAATATCTTGCGTCGAACACCAGGAACTTGGACAAGCTATACCAAATACGGGACCCCGACAAGGCGTTCAGGAAGGCTCGCTTTCGTTGCGGCGGCGATGCCGTTCGTGGCGCGAGATGAACAGGATGGCGCCGACGATCAGGGCCATGCCGGCGAAAGCCCAGAGATCCGGCAGCTCGCCGAAAAAGACCATGCCGAGCAGCACGGCGATGGGCAGCCGGGTGAAATCGACCGGCGTGACCGCCGTCGGGTTGCCGATGGCGTAGGCGCGGGCCTGGGTGACAAGGCCGAGGGCGCCGATCACGCCAATAACGGTCAGCCAGGTCCATTCGATGGCGCTCGGCGCCTGCCAGGCCAGCGCGGTCGAGGGAATCGTAAAGACGGCCCCGAAGAACTGGACGTAGAAGGCGAGCTTGATCGGCGATTCGGTGGCCGACAGGCGCTTCACGTAGATCATGGCGATCGACAACAGGAAGGCGCTGGCCAGCGCCGCCATGGCCGGCAGGCTGATCTCGATGTCGGGCCGGGCGATGACCAGGATGCCGATGAAGCCGGTGACGGTGGCGAGGCCGCGGGCCAGCCCGGCGCGCTCGCCCAGCATCAGGTGCGACATGACGATCATCCACAGCGGCGTCGAGAAGGCCAGGGCGACCGCGTTGGCGAGCAGCATGTTGCTGACGGCGTAGATGTAAAGCACGAAGGCGCCGACGCCCAGGATCGAGCGCCAGAAATGGGTGGCCAGGCGCCGGGTGGCGAGGCCGCGGAGGCCGTGGCGCAGCAGCCACGGCAGCATGACCAGGGCGCCGAACGCCATGCGGAAGAAGACGATTTCGACCACCGGCAGGGTGCGGCCCAGGTACTTGCTGATGGCCGCCGTTCCGGTCAGCAGGACGGCGGTTGCCAGCATCCACAGGATGCCCTTGACGTTGTCCGAGAGGGGAGGCGGGGCGGCGGAGAACGGCATGGGGGTGCCCCAGGGGCGGTTACGTGTGGGCGGTCCCAACCGCTTCGGCGATGGTCTTGAAACCGTCGCGAGCCAGCAGCCCGCACAGGCCCCGATTGATGCGCCCGACGACTCCCGGCCCCTCATAGACTAGGGCGGTCAGCAGCTGAACCAGCGACGCGCCCAGGCGGATCTTCTCGTAGGCCTGCTCGGCGGTGAACACGCCGCCGACGCCGACGATGCGGTAGCGCCGGGTGTCCATCCGCCTGTACATCTCTCGGATGGAAAAATTGATCAGCGACTCGACCGGATGGCCGGAGACGGCGCCGGGCCACGATTCCCAGACCTCCCTCGGCGTCACCAGGTTGTCCGGTTTGCCGGCCGGCAGGTTGAACACGAACCCCGACACGAAATCGTGCGCCTCGGCCGCTTCGAGCAGCATCTCGATGCCGGGAATGCCGCTTTTTGGCGACACCTTGAGGAAGACCGGGCAGGGGATGTCGACTTCGCCAAGTGCCGCGAGGAAGCGTTCGACGTGCGGTTTGTCGGCGAAAAAGTCCCGGCCCATCTCGGTGTTGGGGCAACTGAGATTGAGGGTGAGATAGTCGGCGCCATCCTTGAACAGCCGGACGGATCGCAGGTAGTCACCGATGATTCCATCCTCGCCGTCCGGGCAGGCGCCGGCGCCGCGGTTCGTCTTGACGATGTTGACGCCGAGCGGTACCGCAAGACGGGCGGCGGCGACGCGCCTGGCGATGACGTCGGCGCCGTCGTTCTGCAAGCCGTAATGCACGACCAGGGCGCGGTCGGCGGGCAGGCGGAAAAGACGCGGCTTCGGATTGCCGGCCGAGGGATCGGCCGAGACGGAGCCGATCTCGACGTGCCCGAAGCCGAGGCCGGCCAGCGCGCGAACCGCCTCGCCGCTTTTGTCATAGCCGGCGGCCAGCCCCAGCGGGTTGGCGAACGTGAGGCCGCAGACCTCGGTTTCCAGGGACGGGTCGGCAAAGCCGTACAGGGCGGAAAGAAAGCCCTGCGCCCATCCCATGCGGGCGGCCGTCTCGATCGAGGCATGGTGCATGCGCTCGGCGTCGAACCGGAAAAGAAGGGGCCGGACGGCGGCGGAATAGAAACTCATGAGGGGGAACTGCCTGGCAGGGTCGGGGAGAGGCCGCTGGCCCCTCCCCGCCCGCGAGAAAGGAAAGATCGGAAACGGTCTACTTCAACGTGGTCATCGGCACATGGTCCATGTCGTGGAACACCTGGTTCTCGCCGCACATGGCCCAGATGAAGGTGTAGGCCTGCGAGCCGACGCCCGAATGGATCGACCAGCTGGGGCTGATCGCCGCCTGCTCGTTGCGCATGATGAGGTGGCGGGTTTCCGCAGGCTCGCCCATCATGTGGAAGACGACGGCGTCCTCGGGCATGTTGAAGTAGAAGTAGACCTCCATGCGCCGCTCGTGGGTGTGGCAGGGCATGGTGTTCCACATGCTGCCCGGCTCCAGCTTGGTCAAGCCCATCGACAGCTGGCAGGTCTTGAGAACCGCCGGATGCAGGTACTTGTAGATGGTCCGAACATTGCCGGTTTCGGGCTTGCCCAGCTTCTCGGGCGAGGCGTCGGCGATGTTGATCTTGACCACCGGATAGGCGGTATGAGCCGGCGTGCAGGCGAAGTAGAACTTGGCCGGCTTGGCGGCATCCTTGCTGCGGAAGGACAGGTTCTTGGTGCCCATCGGGATGTAGAGCCCGTCCTCGGTGGCCAGGTCGTAGTCCTTGCCGTCGATGCTGACGGTGCCGGCGCCACCGATGTTGATGGTCCCCAGTTCCCGGCGCTCCAGCAGGTAGTCGACGCCGAATTCCTTGCCGGCTTCGATGGCCAGCGGCTTATCGGTGGGGCAGACGCCGCCGACCACGATGCGGTCGATGTGGCTGTAGGTCATGGTGACCTTGCCGGGAACGAAAATCTGCTCGATCAGGAACTCGCGTCGGAGCTCCTCGGTCGTCAATGTCTTGGCGTGGGCGCTGTGCATGCCCTGGCGAACGTCCATCGGTCCTAATCCCTTCGTCGTTGTTGCCACCAACAGCCACCCCCCCGACAGACAAACCAAACGGCCCGGCCGTCGCTGGGTGGGGTTCCCCGGACATGTTGACGTGGTCGTGCCTTATCATGGAGACAACGGCCGCTGGATGCAACCGGGAACCGGCCGGTGCCGGGTCGGGACTTGGGCCCAACGGTGCGCTAAGATGGCGGGCTGGAACTGCGGAGGTCGAGCCGAATGAATGAAAGCGCCATCCGTGAGCAGATGGTGATGCACGGCCGCTCGCTCTACGACCGCGGGCTGGCGGGCGGCAGCACCGGCAACATGAGCGTGCGGTTGGAGGAGGGCGGCTTTGTCGCCACGCCGACCAATGCCTGCCTGGGGCGGCTCGACCCGGCGCGCCTCTCGAAGCTGGATGCCGAGGGCCGCCATGTCGACGGTGACAAGCCGACCAAGGAGACCTTCCTGCACCTCGCCATGTACCGCCGCCGGCCGCGGGCCGGGGCCGTGGTTCACCTGCATTGCACCCATTCGGTGGCGGTATCGTGCCTGGCCGGCCTCGATGCCGCCGACGTTCTGCCAGCCATTACGCCCTATTACGTCATGCGCATCGGCAAATGCCCGCTGGTGCCCTATTTCCGGCCGGGCGACGAGGCCCTGGGGGCGGCCGTGGCCGAACTGGCCGGGGATCACCACGCGGTCTTGCTGGCCAATCACGGCCCGGTGGTGTCCGGTTCTTCGTTGGACGCCGCCGTCTATGCCCTGGAGGAGCTTGAGGAAACGGCCCGACTGTTCTTCCTGCTCCGCGGTCACGACGTCCGTCGGCTGACCGACGATGAGGTCGCCGACCTCAAGGCGCATTTCCCCCTCTCCTGAACGTAGGCGGGTCGCGTCCTCGCCCGGCATCGGCATGTCGGATCGATATATGCTTGTCACATATATTCCATTTTGATATATATCGATTTGATATAACTTGTCCGGCGGGGAAGACAGGAGCGAGCATGGACGTGAAGACCCTGTGCCTGGGCGTTCTGATCCGGGGCGAAGCCAGCGGCTACGAGATCAAGAAGCAATTGGAGGAAGGGCCGCTCGCGCAATTCTGCCGCGCCGGATTCGGCTCCATCTACCCGGCGCTTGGCCAGCTTAAAGCCAAGGGGTTGGTGACCTGGAGCGAACATAGCCAGGAGGGGCGGCCCGACAAGAAGATCTACCGGATCACCGACCAGGGGATAGCGGCCTTCCGCAAGGCTTTGCGCAAGGAACCGTCGGACGACCGCGTCCATTCGGAATCGCTGTTCATGATCTTCTTCCAAGGATTTCTCGATTCCGGGCGAGCTGCGGAAATCGTCGACGCATACCGGGAAACCTATCGGCAGATTGCCACGCGCATGCGCGTGGCCGATCTGACGGAGGCACCGGCCGGGCATCGGTTTGTCCATGCCATCGGGCAGTCGATCTACGAGGCGATTGTCGATGCCGTCGAACGGAACCGGCATCTGCTGTCCGAAGACGTGGACAAGAAGGCGTTGGCCACGGAGAAGTAAGGAAACGACGGTGTCATGAAACGATCCTATCTGGTTGCGGCGGGCGTCGCCGCCCTTGTGTCGGGTTGGGTTCTTTCCGGCCAAATCGGTTCGGGCCGCGTCGTTGAGGAAGCGGTGGCACCTCGCGCAGCCATTGCCGAGGAGGTTCTTCCGCACGTGCGCGTGCGGGCCCTGACCGCCGAGGATCGGGTCAACGAACTTCTTCTTTTCGGACGCTCCGAGGCGGAGCGCAGCGTCGACGTCATGGCCGAAACCACGGGCCGGGTGATTGAGCGCCGGGTTGCCAAGGGGGATAGGGTTGCCAGGGGCGACGTGCTGGTGCGGATCGCCATTGACGATCGCAACGCCCGCCTGGCCGAGGCCGATGCGATGGTGGAACAGCGGCGTCTGGCCTTCGAGGCCGCCCGGCAGTTGTCCGAGAAGCAGTTCCGCTCGACGGTCAACGTGGCCCAAAACAAGGCGGAATTGGAGGCAGCCAGGGCGCAACTCGAACGCATCCGGCTGGACATCGAGCGCTGTACGATCCGTGCCCCGTTTGCCGGAGTCGTCGATCAACTGCCGGCAGAAATCGGCCATTTCGTCGAGGTTGGGGGGACGGTGGCCCGCGTCGTCGATCTCGATCCCATCCTCATCGTCGGCGCCGTCGCCGAGCGCAATGTCGGCCACGTCAAGGTTGGCGCCACGACGGCGGTCCGTCTGCTCGATGGTACGGAAGTCGTGGGGGCCGTCCGTTACATCTCGAAGGTCGGGACGGCGGCGACCCGGACGTTCCGTGTCGAGGTTGAGGTCGACAACCCGGATGGCAGGATCGCCGAAGGGCTGACGACCGAACTGAGGCTGCCCCTGGGGCGCGTGCGGGCCCATCGCGTTTCGCCGGCGGTCCTTACGCTGTCGGAGGAAGGCGCCGTCGGCATCAAGGTGGTCGGCGAGAACGACATTGTCGAATTCCATCCGGTCCAACTGGTTGCCGATACGCCGGAAGGCATGTGGCTGGGCGGCCTGCCCGAACGTATCCGGCTGATCACGGTGGGCCAGGAATTCGTGCGGGCCGGCCAGCGCGTGGTGCCGGTCGCCGAAACGGGGGCGGGGCCGTCGTCATGACCGGCGCCATCGAATTCGCCATCGGGCGCTCGCGGGTGGTCATCCTCATCCTCCTCTTCATTCTCGGGGCTGGGGCCCATGCCTATTGGGCAATCCCCAAGGAATCGGCTCCCGACATCAACATCCCGATCATCTACGTCACTATTCCGCACGAGGGCATTTCGCCGGAGGATGCCGAAAGGTTGCTCATCCGCCCGATGGAAAAGGAATTGCGGACCATCGAGGGCGTCAAGGAGATGCGCGCCACCGGCTACGAAGGGGGGGCTTACGTCCTCCTGGAATTCGAGGCCGGCTTCGACGCCGACAGGGCGTTGGACGACGTGCGCGAACGGGTCGACCTGGCCAAGCCTGAACTGCCCGCCGATACCGACGAGCCGACGGTGCACGAGGTCAACTTCAGCCTCTTTCCGGTCCTTCTGGTGACGTTGTCGGGCAACCTGCCGGAACGCACCCTCGTGCATCTCTCCCGCGAACTCCAGGATGCCATCGAAGGGTTGTCGAGCGTGCTGGAAGCTAAGATTGTCGGCGACCGCGACGAGTTCATCGAAATCCTGATCGACCCGGTCGAGGCGCAGAGTTATGGGCTGACCATCCGCGAGACCATCGAACAGATGGCTCGCAGCAACCTGTTGGTCGCCGCTGGGTCGCAGGATACCGGAAAGGGGCGCTTTTCGGTGAAGGTGCCGGGCCTTTTCGAAACCGTGGCCGACGTCATCGGCGTGCCGGTGAAGGTCGATGGCGATGCCGTCGTGCGTCTGGGCGACATCGCCGATGTACGCCGGACATTCAAAGACCCGGAAAGCTTCGCCCGGGTCGACGGCAAGCCGGCCATCACGCTGGAGGTATCCAAGCGGACCGGGCGCAACATCATCGAGACCGTCGAGGCGGTGCGCCGGGTCGTCGCCGAACGGCGGGATGCCTGGCCGGAAACCTTGCGCCAAGCGGTCAATGTGTCGTTCGCGCAGGATCGTTCCGAGGAAATCCGCGACATGCTGCGCGATCTGCAAAACAGCGTCATTTTTGCCGTCGTGCTGGTCATGATCGTCATCGTCGCCGCCCTCGGCGTACGCTCGTCAGTTCTCGTCGGCATTGCCGTTCCCGGCTCGTTCCTGGCTGGTGTCCTGGTGCTCTCTTCCTTTGGCATGACCGTCAATCTGGTGGTGCTGTTTGGCCTGATCCTTTCGGTCGGGCTGCTGGTCGACGCCTCCATCGTGGTTACCGAGTATGCCGACCGCAAGATGATCGAGGGCGTGGAGCGCAAGGCGGCCTATGCCCTTGCGGCCAAACGGATGGCCTGGCCGATCATCGCCGCGACGGCCACCACCGTCGCCGCGTTCCTGCCGCTGTTGTTCTGGACCGGCGTCGTCGGTGAATTCATGAAGTTCCTGCCCATCACCGTTGTCGTGGTGCTTTCCGCCTCGCTGGTCATGGCGCTGATCTTCGTGCCGACGCTGGGCGGGTTTATCGGCCGGCCGGGCGAAGCCGATGCCGAGACCATGAAGGCATTGGGGGGCGATGGCGATGCAGCCTCGCTGATGGCTCTGGGCGGCTTGACCGGAACCTATGTGCGCACGCTCCGGGTGGCGCTTCACCACCCCGGCAAGATCCTGCTGGCTGCCGTCGTGCTGCTGATCGGCACCCAATGGCTCTACGGCACCTACGGCCAGGGCGTGGAGTTCTTTCCCGACGTTGAACCCAAGAACGCCAAACTGCAGATTCGCGCCCGCGGCAACCTGTCGATCCACGAGATGGACGCCCTGGTGCGCGAGGTCGAGGCCCGCATTCCGGCAACCGGCGAAATCGAAACCGTCTACGCCCGCATCGGGGCCGAGCGGAATTCCCAGGAGGCCGAGGACATCATCGGGTCCATCTCGCTCGAATTCGCCGATTGGGACAAGCGACGGACGGCCGATGCCATCTTGGGTGACATCGGGCGGCGGGCGGCCGATCTGGCCGGCATCGTCGTCGATCGTCGCAAGCAGGAGGAGGGGCCGCCGGTTGGCAAACCCATCCATCTCCAGATTACCTCGAACGATTCCGCCAAGCTTGCCCAGACCGTCGAAGCGATCGTCGTCCGGCTGCACGAGAT
The DNA here is from genome assembly GCA_014859895.1 of Rhodospirillales bacterium. Taxonomy (GTDB): domain Bacteria; phylum Pseudomonadota; class Alphaproteobacteria; order Rhodospirillales; family Shumkoniaceae; genus Shumkonia. The sequence goes on along the minus strand of JACZKS010000170.1, from coordinate 38,075 downwards.
TCCCGGGCTGCTCAACATCGAAGACAGCCGGCCGTTGCCGGGGATCGACTGGGAGTTGGGGGTAGACCGCGCCCAGGCCGCGAAGTTCGGTGTCGACGTCAACCTCGTCGGTCGTGCGTTGCAGATGGTGACGACCGGTCTCAAGCTGGGCGAATACCGGCCCGATGACGCGGACGACGAGATCGACATCCGCGCCCGCTATCCGCGCGCCTACAGGACCATCGAGGAACTGGACAACGTGCGCATAACCACTCCCGCCGGACAGGTGCCCATCAGCAATTTCGTCGAGCGCACGGCGAAACCTCGGGTCGGCACGATCAAACGCGTCGATGGCCAGCGGGTCATGGCCGTCAAGGCGGACGTGGCGGAGGGGGTGAACACCGCGGCCACGCTGGGGGAAATTCAAGCCTGGCTGGCGGGAGCCGGCATCGATCCCGCGGTCCGCATCACCTATAAGGGGGAGGATGAGGAACAGGCGAAATCGCGGGCTTTCCTGGTCAAGGCATTTACCATTGCCGTTTGCCTGATGGCCATCATCCTGGTCACCCAGTTCAACAGCCTGTACTCATCGCTGCTGATCCTCTCCTCGGTCATCCTCTCGACGATCGGTGTCCTGCTTGGCCTGATGCTTACGGGGCAGCCTTTCGGCATCATCATGTCGGGGATCGGCGTCATCGCGCTGGCCGGCATCGTGGTCAACAACAACATCATTCTGATCGACACTTACGATCGTTTGGTCAAGGAAGTCGCCGATCCGCTGGAGGCGATCCTGAGGACCGGCGGACAGCGTCTGCGCCCGGTTCTATTGACCACGACGACGACCATCCTCGGCCTGCTGCCGATGATGATGAAGATCAATATCGATTTCGTGTCGCGCGAGGTGACGATCGGTGCGCCGGCCAGTCAATGGTGGTCGCAGTTGGCGGCGGCCATCGTTTTCGGCCTGGGCTTCGCCACCATCCTGACGCTGATCGTCACGCCGTGCTCGCTGATGCTCCGGATCAACGCCCGGGAATGGCTTCGGCGCCGCCGGCACCACAAGGTGAGTCGGCCATCCGTAGCCGGCACGAGTGCCTAACGACTAACCGGCCGGGCCCCGTCTGTCCCTCTGGCTGAGCGGTTTCGACGGAAAGACCGTCACCCCGTTGGGTTCGCTGTCGGAGGGGGGAGTGGTCGCCGTTTCGGCTGTGGCTGCGGCGGTGCGTTGTGCCATGCGCCGATAGGCGCGATAGCCGAAGGGGATGCTCGTCAGGTAGGCCACCAGGGTGACGGCGATGGTCATCCACGGGGCGTTGATGAGGAGGGCTCCATAGAGGCCGACGATCAGCATGGTCGGCAGTACCCAACGGTTGGGCACCTTGAATTTCTTGAACGAGAAGGTGGGAAGGCGGCTGACCATCAGGGCTCCGACCCCGACCAGGAACACCGATACCACGATCGGGCTTCTGAAGAAGGTTGCACCGAACTGGAAGGACAGCATCATCGGAAGCAGCACCAACGCCGCCCCCATGGGAGCCGGTACGCCGGTGAAGAAATTCGACGCCCAGGCTGGCCGGTCGGGATCTTCGAGGAAGGTATTGAAGCGGGCCAGCCGGAGAACGCAGGCGACGGTGAAGACGAGAACCAGAATCCAGCCGAAGCGGCCGAGGTCGTCCATCGTCCACAGGTACAACAGCAGGGCGGGCACCACGCCGAAACTGACGAAGTCGGCCAGCGAGTCCAGTTCGGCGCCGAACTTGCTGGCGCCCTTCAGGATGCGGGCGATGCGGCCGTCGAGACCGTCGAGAATAGCGGCGACCATGACCGCGAGGACGGCATTCTCCCACTGGTCACTGAGCCCGAAGCGGATGGCGGTCAGGCCGGCGCAAAGTGCCAGCAGGGTCAACATGTTGGGGATCAAGCGATTGAACGAGAGACCGGCTAGTCGACGGCGGCGGGGTGGGATGGGCTGCTCGGACATGGGGACCTCAGCGAACTTCGCCGGCGCGGGCCGGCTCGTCGGAGTTCAAGTCGGCGATCACCGTTTCGCCGGCGATGGTGCGTTGGCCGAGCACGACCAGCGGGGCGGTGCCTTCGGGAAGATAGATGTCGAGCCGGCTGCCAAAACGGATCAGGCCGAACCTCTGGCCAGCCCGCACCGGCGTGCCGTCGCTGACATCGCAGCGGATGCGCCGGGCGATCAGGCCGGCGATCTGCACGCAGGCGAGATCGCGACCGTCGGCCAGGCCGATCCTCAAGCTCTGACGTTCGTTGAACTCGCTCGCCTTGTCCAGCGAGGCATTGACGAACTTGCCGGGCCGATAGCTGGCGGCGGTTACCGTGCCGTCGCAGGGAATGCGATTCACGTGGACGTTAAAGACGTTCATGAAAACGGCAACCCGGTTGCGGGGGGCATCGCCCATCCCCAGTTCGGCCGGGGGCGATGCCCGATCGACCAACTGGACCACGCCGTCGGCCGGGCTGACGACCAAGCCGGGGCGCGACGGCGTCACCCGGTCGGGGTTGCGGAAGAAATAGGTGCACCACACCGCCAACGCCAGTCCCAACCAGCCGAGCGGCTGAGCCACGAAGGCCAGGCCGAGGGCGATTGCTGCGAAAATGCCGATGAAGGGCCAACCGTCACTGTGGATAGGCACCAGAACCGTTTTCAGCAATACCGTCATCTCCACACGGTTGGGGATTTGCCAAGCCTCAGTCTAAACCGCCGGGCGGCCGCAGGTTAAGTCTTGTATAGGCAACCGAGGTCCGGCGCTTCAATTGGTTTGCGGCAATTCGAAGATCTGCCCCGGATAGATGAGGTCGGCGTCGGCGATCTGCGCGGCGTTCGCCTCGTAAATGACGGTGTACTGGAAGCCGGTCCCATAGGTGCGCCGGGCGATGCGCCACAGACTGTTGCCCGGCTGGACGATGACATAGCGTCCTGCACTAGGCGACAGTGGTTCGGCCCGCGAGAACGGCAGTGAAACGCGGGCCACCACCTTGCCGCCGCCGTCCATCTGGTCGACCCGGAGGGTGTAGAGGCCGGGCTCGACCCGGATTTCCGGCGTCACGCTCCAGCGGTTGTCTCCGCCGGTCGTCGTCCGGCCGAGAAAGCCGTTGTCGAGATATAGCTGGACGAGCGATCCTCCCAGGGCCTGCCCGCTGATGCTGAGCCGCCCGGCATCGTCGTAATCGATGGCGTCGACCGCCAGCACGAGGGCCGGCTGCCCCGCGGTCGGTTTCTGGAGGACGACGCTGGGCACCGGCCCGTTCGGGACAGTGACCTTTTCCGGGTTCATGTCAGGGATCTTGAGGACGAGCGGCTGTTGCGGCTGGTCGGTGGGGCGTCCGGCGATGTCCTTGCCCGGTTCCGGAACCACCAGCATGACGGACGCGGTGGAAGTCGTTTTGGTTCCCGACGTTTCCGCTTCCAGGGTCAGCTGCCGGGTGCCGGGCGGCAAAGGCGTTTCCGGCACAAATACCCATTCGCCTCGTTTGTCGGCAGTGGTTTCGCCGATGACCTTGCCGTGGTCGAGAATGCGCACCCTGCTGCCGGGCGCGGCACGGCCGGCCACCACGGTGTCGCCCTTCGGATTGATGCGCACGACGTCGAACGAGGGTGTGACGGGACCCGTCAATGGTTGCGCGTCGGAGGGGCCGCCCGGCTGGCTCGGCTTGGTGGGCGTCGATGCGGCCTCGCGGGTCATCCGCGCCGCCTGGGACGTCGCGTCGGCAACCGCCCTGGCGGCGTTGGCGGCCTCGGCCGCCCGACGGGCCTCGTCTTCGGCGGCCTTGGCCTCGGTCCGGGCTTTGGCGGCCGCTTCCTTGGCCTCGGAGGAGGCATCGGGGGCATCGGCGCGGGAAACGGCTTCCTCGGCCGCGCGTCTGGTGATGGCGGCATTGTCGGCGGCCGCGCGGGCGCGTTCGGCGGCTTTGGCGGCGGCCTCGGCAGCGGCCTTAGCGGCGGCTTGCGGCGCCGAAGCCTGCTCCAGCGGCTCCTCGCTCATTTCCTGCTGCCAGAGGAGGAAATTGGCACCGATCGCGGCCATGACAACGACGACACCGATTGCCGTAATTACAAGCGGGCGGTTCACACATTCCCCCAGTTCAAGCCGACGAAACTCCAAGAAAAAGTTGGACAACAGTAATACGGCCCACTGAACAGCGCAACGGCAGCTTGGGAAAGGGGAATGGAACGCCCGGAGGGCGTGAAGTCTGCTCCCATCGGACAGTCCCCTTCACTTCGCCGACTTGCGGGCGACCTGGTTGCTGACGGCGGGCAGAGACTTGAGATAGGCGATGAGGGCGGCGCGATCCGCCGGCGTGAGCTTGGAGGTGCTGTTGGAAACGACTTCGCCCATGCCGGCGCCGACAAAGTCGCCGTCCGGCGTCATGCCGAGGCTCAACAGGGTATCGATGTCGTCTTCCGACCAGCCGCCGATCCCGGTTTCCTTGTCCGGCGTGATGTTGGGCACCGAGCCGCCGTCGGGCCCTTCGGAGGTGCCGGCCAGCGCCTGGTCGGCCACGGGGGCGCCGAGGGCGTTGCGCGGTGTGTGGCATTCCCCGCAATGGCCAAGCGCCGTCGCCAAGTAGGCGCCGCGATTCCACTTGTCGTCCTTGCCGGTATCCGGGCGGAAGGGCCCAGGGGTAAAGTAGAGAGCCTTCCAGCCGGCGATCAGGAACCGCCAGCCGAAGGGCGGGCGGACTTCGTGTGGCCGATTCTCGCGTGTTACCGGCGGCAGAGAAAAGAGGTAGGCCTTGAGGTCGGCGATGTCGGCGTCACTCAGCTGGCTGTAGGACGGATAGGGAAACACCGGAAACAGATGGCTCCCATCCCGGGTGCGGCCATGGCGCAGGGCGGCGAAGAACTCCTCGTCCGACCACGTGCCGATGCCGGTTGCGGCATCGGGCGTGATGTTGGGGCTGTAGAAGGTGCCGAACGGCGTATCCAGCCGCCGGCCGCCGGCCAGGGGAGCGCCCTGATTGGCGGCGTCGGTATGACAGGCCACGCAGTCGGCCGCATCGAAGACGTACTTGCCCCGCGCGATGGCGTCATCGCCGCTGGCCCCCAGTGCCGACGAAGCGGCAAAAAGGGCGCTGATAAGGGTCAGGGGGATCGACGCGCGCATGGCGAACTCTGAGGCAAAGCAAGCCGGAACGCCCCACGTCGGCGTTCCGGCCCCGGATCATGGGATGGGTGCGTCAGTTCTTCTTGCGGTAGGTCTGATGGCAGCCGCCGCAGCTCTTGCCGAGGTCGCCGAACGCGGCGGCAATGACCTGCATGTCGCCGCCGCCGGCCACGCCGGCGAACTGGGCCGAAGCGGTTTCGAAGGCGGTCACCGCCTTGGCGAACTCGTCGGGTTTTTCCCAGATGACGGGAAGCGCCGCCGTCTCGGCGCCGGCGTCGGAGCCCTTCGGGAAGATATCCTTGGCCGCCGCGCCGATGGCGGCGACGGCGTTGGCATGGCCGGGCAGATGGCTCTTGGCGTCGATCTGGCCTTTGACCAGGGAAGCCAGTGCGCCCATATGGCCGCCGAGCGCTTTCATCACGGATTGGCGGTATTTGATGGAGGCCTCGTCGGCCTGGGCCGGCCCGCCGGCCAGGCCAAAACCGAACGCCGCGATCAGCGCGACGGTGACAAGCTTGGCAATTTTTCCGAAAAGATTCTGCATCGATGTCTCCCCGAAATCGAGTTGGATCCAATCCATAAACAAAGCCGGACGGCATTTATTCCGACGGCCCGGCGGGATGCCACGCGAGACAGCTACGCTGTTCGTGACTATAAATGGGAAGCGAAGGAGTTTTCCAGGTGGACGATACGATCAAATTTCCGTCAGACGCATCCGACCGCGCGGTCACGCGCCCGGATATCCGGTCTCTCTGTGTGTTCGCGGGGTCGCGCATGGGGCTTAACGGGCACTTCCGCGCCGCCGCCGAGCGGCTGGGTCAATTGATGGCCGAGCGGGGCGTCCGGCTGGTCTACGGCGGCGGCGCCATCGGGCTGATGGGGGTGCTGGCCAAGTCGGTGTTGGACCACGGCGGCGAAGTGACCGGTATCATCCCCGATTTCCTGATGACGCTGGAGGTGGGCGACCCCGGCGTTACCGAATTGATCGTCGTCGGCAGCATGCACGAGCGCAAGGCCCGCATGTTCGAACTGTCGGATGGATTTGTCGTGCTGCCGGGCGGGCTGGGAACGCTGGATGAAACCATCGAGATGGCGACCTGGAAGCAGCTTCAGCTTCATGCCAAACCGATCATCGCCGTCAACGTCGACGGCTATTGGGATTCGCTTGGCACCCTACTTGACGCGGTCGTGGCCGGCGGCTTTGCCCATCCCGCCATGCCCACCCTGATTTCGACCGTCGATACGGTGGACGACGTTTTCGATGCGGCGGCCGCGGCGCCGCTGCCGGGACGGGAAATCCTGCTCAGTCACCTGCAAGGCGATTGAATCCGCTGTCCCGGCCCACGCCCGTTCATACGTCGAGCGGTTCGAACGCCACCTGAAGAGAGGCGAAGGCGTTTTCCCAGGCCGCGCGGGACCCCACCGCAACGAAAGCCGGCACGACGGCCCGTGCCCCCACCGAGCGCAGCATGGCCGCGTTGTCGGAAAGCCGAGGATGGACGTTCCAGCGGAGGCTCGTCGCGCGGCCGGCCTCCGAAGCTGCCATGACCGGCGTGCCGCGCGGCACGTATCCGGTGAGCACGACGGCGACATCGTCGCGTTCATGCCAAAGGGGGAGGAGCCGCGCGCTTTCGCCCTGGTTGGCATTGGCGTTGGTTGCCAACGCAATGCCGTCCGGGACATCGCACAGCGGCCGCGCCGCGGCAAGCACGCGGGAAAGCCGCTCGTCCGCACCCGGTCGGAGGGCATCTCTCCACGGGCCGATCAAGCGTTCGAGGGTGCGGCGCAGCGTCCCGCACAGGGCCGGCGGCCTTTGCATCGCTTCGAGAACGAACAGGGCGATCTCGGGCCCTCGGCCGGTTGCTGGCACCGGTAGCAGCGCTTGACGGCCGGCCAGCGCCCGGCGCAGCGATCGGCGGCATGCCGACTGCGGCTCGTCCGAGAAACCATCCGATGCATCGATGATGGCTGTGGCGGCCGGTGGCGGGTCGTCAAACGCATAGATTTCGGATTCGACACAGGTGTCGCCGGCGTAGAGAACCCCATGCCCGACGTCGAGGTGCAACCAGACGCCGCCGGGGGAATGACCGTTACGCCCGGTGGTGACCTTGATGCCCGACACATCGATGCATCCACGCAGTGGCAATGTCCGCACCGCACCGCCGTCCGGCATCGTGATCTGCGAGGCAACGATATCGGTCGCATAGACCGGCGGGTTGCCGATTTGGCCCAATAGGTGAAGGCCGCCGGCGTGGTCTCCATGCGCGTGGGACAGCACCAGCGCATTCACACGGCCGATACCGCGGACATCCGCCTCCTGACCGATGTCTGGCCCCACTCCGATGTCGAGCACGAGGCGCCGATCGGCCACTTCCACCAAAAAGCACGCAGGCCCCTTGCCCCCGATGCCGGAAATCGGTGTCAGCCGCGCCCCGCCGCCTCCGCCGGGGATGCCGCGGCCCGTCAAACGCCGGCCCTGCCTATTCATCACGTCCGTTCCCTCGATGTCTCCGATCGCCCATCATTGGGAAGGCCCGGTGGCCGGTCAAATTGACTTGGTCGATCCGCTTATCGAGAAAACCGATGCGAGCGCGGGATCGCGCCGTTTCAGAAGCCGGACATGATGCGGATGAAGGCGCGGGCGGTTTCGGAAGGCTCGAGGTCCTTGGCCCACAGCGCATAGATGGTCCGCTTTGGCGAAAATCCGGGGATGTGACACTCGCGCAGCTTCCCCTGCGCGATCTCGTCTTGGACGGCGCGGCGGGAAAGGACGGCGAAGCCCGGGCCTTTAAGCAGGGCTGCCTTGACCGACTCGACGCTGCCGACCACCCGGATGTCATGGAGTTCCAGGCCACAACCCTTCCGCAGGTAGGTCAGCATAGACGACGACTGGTTCGTCATATACAGCGTCTGCTCTTGCAGCCACCGGATGGGCGAGGTGCGTTCGACTGGCTTGCAGGGCCCAGCCCCAGGCCCCGTCACGATGGACAACGGGTCGTCCATCACCGCCTGCGCGGCGAGATCGGTGTGCTCGAAGCCTTCGGGCTGCGAGACGATACCGAAACACGTGCCGGAGGCGTCGTGCCGGACGGCTTCGATCACCTCTCGCGTATATTTGACGTGGGTGTTCACGGTGACCCGCGGATACAGGCGCGCGAACTCGGCCAGCACGCCGGGAAGGATGAACAGCCCGGGCGTATGGGAGGCGACAACGGCGATTTGGACGTTCTCGATCCGGCGTTCCGCCGCCAAAGCGGCATAGGCGGCATTCAATTGCGTCAGCGCCGCCACGATCTTCGGAAGGATCCGCTCCCCGGCGCTGGTCAGGGTGACCTCCTGGCGCGTGTCGCGGGAGCGGTTGAGCAGCCGGGCACCGAACCAGTCCTCCACCCGCTTGATCCTGAGCGATGCCGTGGATTGCGTGCAATGGAGCTTCACCGCCGCCTTGGTGAAGCTTCCGCTGACGGTTACCTCGTGAAAGGTCTGAAGATCCTCGATCTTCAATCCGGCCTCCCCTTGATGGGACCTCGCGATCGGCCTGGCGAGGTCCCGGTCCGGCCGCTCATCCGGAATGGGAGGAAGCCTACGCGCAGATGCGGGAGCTAGGCAAGACGGTCCCGAGCCGCCTCAGGCGCCGCGCTTGGGCATCACGTTCAACTGGTCCAGCTGGGTCCTGAAGACATCGCGCGCCGTCAGGCCCGAGAGCGAGCCGGTGCGGAAGCTGCTTTCGCCGGTGACGGCGATGCCGTCCCGCCGGACCGTCGGCCCGGAAATGAAGGTCGGCACCGGATCGCCGGAATGGTCGCCTTTTTCGCACGGCGTCGAGTGATCGCCGGTCAGGGAGATGATCGTCCGATCCAGATCGAGGTGCCGACGGAACAGGCCGAACATGCCGTCGATGTCCTCAATGATGCGAATCTTTTCCAGTGGGTTGCCGTCGTGGCCGCAAAGGTCGGGTCCCTTGACGTGAACGACGGTCCAGTCGAACCCCTGGCGGACACAGTCGATCGCCTGGCGGGCCTTCGCCTGCAAGTCGGAACGGATGCCACCGGTGAAGCTCTTGTTGTGGAAGGTTTCGAGCCCGACCAGCCGGGCGATGCCAAGCACCGTCAGGTCGCCCGCCACGCACGCGCAGGTCAGTTTGAACTGGCAGCCGATCGGCACCACGCTGCTGGTACGCCCGACTCCGCGCAGAAGAACCACGTTGGCCGGGGGCTTGCCCTCGGCGCGGCGTTGCCGGTTGACCGGGTGGGGATCGAGGTGCTGGCGGCAGAGCGTGGTGAACTCGTTGACCAGGCTGGCCGTGCGTGCCGCCTCGGCGCTGCCGTCGGTCGGCGTGCAGGCCGGAAGCGCCACCTCGTGGCCGGCGACGTTGGGGTCGGTGGGCGTGACCGCCGTCGAAAGCCCGGCTTGACGAAAGACGATGGCGACGCGGTGTTCGGTCAAGGGCTTGGCCAGGACCCGCGCGCCGCCGCCTAGTTGCATGCCATCCAGGGCGGCGGCGAGTTCACGGGTGCCGGAGGCGATGCGGCCGGCCCGGCGGTCGAGGACATGAGATCGCTCGTCGACGGTCGCGAAGTTCCCGCGGAAGGCGATGTCGTCGGGCCCCATCATGATGCCGGCGCTGAACGCCTCGAGCGGGCCGCGCCCCGGATATACCTCGTCCGGATCGAAGCCGAAGATCACCAGATGGCCGACATCGGTGCCGACGGGGATGCCTGGCTTATAGGGATGGACGTTGCCGCACAGGCCGCGCGCGGCGAAGAAATCCATGTTGGGGGTGGCGGCCTGTTCCAATGGCGTCCGTCCGCCCAACTCGGGGATCGGCCGATCGCCGAGGCCGTCGGCGATCAACAGCAATCCTTGTTTGCCGTTCATGCAGGAAAATCCTTCCTCTCCGTCGTCGGACGTCGCCGGCGCCGTATGCGCTCGCTAAATCGGGGCCACCCCTGGCGTGGCGGCCGGTCCCGGGGGGACTCCGGAGCCGGCCGCCTCGCGCCGCCGCGGTCGATCAGGCCGGGTCGGACCCTTCGACCGTTCGCCGTTCCCCCGACCGGGTCAGGCGGACCAGAGTGTCGCGCCGCACCCACAGCCAGAAGGCCGAGATCGCCAGGATGATTCCCCATATAACCACGTTGAAAACGCCGGGTTTCCGGTAGGTGTTGAACTTGACGGTCACCTTATCGAGGGCGAGCACCCGGGCCTTGGTCAGCACGAACTGATGCCCGCTTCCCTCTTCGACCATTTTCGCGTCCTTCGGAATGTCGGCCAGTTGGATGTTGGCGGGCAAGACCGTACGGAACTCATAGTTGGCGATAGGCGACGGGCCGCTGTTGGTGAACGCGTAGCTCAGCATCTCGATCTGACCGGGGAAGCTCGTCTCTCCGCTCATCGGCTTGCCCTTGAAGAAGCCGTCGACGGTGCCCGCGAACGTCATTGTCACGTCCGCGTCGCCCTTGTCGAAGCGGTAAACCAGCGCCTTCTCGCCGCCCTTGGGCTTGTCGGGCTTGTTCGATAGCAGACCGCTGCTGCTCCCGACGAACCCCGCCTCCTTGGCGAGGATGGGCAGGTACAGTTCGCCGGCTTTGTTGGTCTTGCCTTTCACGCTTATTTCGAGGTTGGCGTTCCGGCCGTCGCCGACGAAGGTCTCCTTAAACCCCAGGATGTCGCCGAAATCGCCCGCCACGGCGGCCGTGAAAGGCATGGCCAGCAGAAGGGCGGAGCAGACGGTGAGAGTGGTATTCTTGGACATGATGGCCTCCTTTGCCCGCCTCACGTGATGTCCAGCACCTTGAACAGGGTGAAGGACGCCACCAGCATCAGGCCCCATTTGATGAGCAGGACGCCGATGCCATAGAACAACTGGTCGAGCACCGAAAAGAAGCCCGAGCCGTAGTAGATCAGGTTGGGCTTGCAGTGGGGTGGCAGGGTGATGGTGTCCGACAGCGTGAAGGCCACCGGCAGCGCCAGCGCGATGGGATTGATGCCGGTCGCCTTGGCCAGCGCGATCACTGTCGGGATCAGGATCACTGTGCGGACCACCTTCGACGTGAAGAAGAAGTGGCTGAAGCTGCCGATCAGCATGATCACGGCGAACAGCACCGGGAAGCTCATGCTGGTGACGCCGAGGCTGGCGAACAGGCCGTTGAGCGCCCAACTGGCGACGCCGGAGCCGTCCAGCGCCAGGCCGCCGGCGTAGGCACCGGCCGAGAAGATCATCAGGTTCCACGGAATGTCCGCCTCCTTCCAGTCGAGAATCCCGACCTTCGGCAGGAAGAAAAGGGTCGCCGCAATGACCGCCACCATGACCAGGCTGATGTTGAAGCCGAATGCGGCGACGTGCCACTTGTCGGTCACCCACAGGCCGATGGTCAGGGCGAAGATGGTGAGGGCCTTGATTTCCATCGCGCTCAGCCTGCCGAGATTGCGGTATTCCGCGTGCAGCCGATCGAGACCGCCGACGGTGCCGCCGACGTTTTCCGGCGGATACATGAATCGCCCCAGGAAGAAGGAGCCGAGCAGGGTGAGAACGGCGATGGGGGCCGAGGCCACCAGCCAGTCGGTATAGGAAACCTGGATGCCCGCCAGGTCCTTCATCAAGCCGACCGCCATGATCTGTGGGGCCGTCGCTGTCAGAATGGCCGTGGTGCTGATGTTGTTGGCTTGCAGTCCCTGGATGGCCAGGAGCTTGCCCATGTTGGCGTTGCCCTCGTTCACGCCGTAGGCGTGGGCAACCATCAGCATGATGGGCAGCATGATGGCGGCCCGGGCCGTCGTCGACGGCACCAGGAAGGCGATCAGGAAGTTGGCGATCAGCATAGACAGCAGAATGGAGGATGCAGTGCGCCCGAACGTGGTGATCAGCCACAGCGCGAGGCGCCGGGCGAAGCCGCTTTTGGCCAAGGCCGACGTAATGACGAAAGCGGCGACCATCAGCCAGATGACGTCGTAGCCGAAGACGCCGAGCGCGTTCTTCTCGCTCCAGCCGCCCAGCACCGACAGTAAGATGAGAACGATAAGAGACGCCACGTGGTTGGGAACCGCCTTGCTGACCCACAGGATCAGCGCCAGGGCAAACACGGCCATGGCCACTTGGCCGTCGTGGGCTATCCCCAGGGGCGTCGGCATGGTCATGATCGCACCGAAGACGACCAATCCCGCAGGGATGCCGAAGTAGAACATCAACTGCTCCAGAGGCGTCCTGCCGATTTTATCGATATCCATTGGCTCCCTCCACGTTCGGTTCTCTTGCGGAATCATCGGGAAGGAGTCGGCTGCGGGTCAAATTGTATTCCCCGATCCCGATATCGAGAAACTCGATGTCTGCCCTTCAGGCTTGCCAAGTCGGGCGTGGTCGCCTATTTTTCCGGCGTCCGGGCGACAGGTTTCGCATACGCTTTCTTCGGGGCGCACCCCAACGGACACGAATACCGATAATCGGACAACTCGACGTTGCGAAGAATCGCCCGGTGAAGCGGGGGCTCGCACGGCGGCAAAGGCTGTCCGCCATTTTGTTATTCGACCACAGAGGGGAAGGTGCACATGATCGATCTGGTATCCATCGCCCGCGCGGAAGCCGACGGTGATCTGTTCGGGCTGCTGTCGGGACTGTTTGAACCCACGGATGTTCGGCCGAAGGGGAATCCCGACGCCGTCATCTGGAAGGGGGGGAACCACGACGGGGCCGTGAACCCGATCGTCCACTCGCTGACCGACGCGTTTGCCCTGCTCGGTACCCTTGCGGCCGTCGACGTGATTGGGCTTCCCTATTACGCGGTGCCGATGTGGTCGCAATACCGGCACGACACGAAATTGGCGTCCCTGGCCTGGTTCGGAAATCTGCCCTTCACCTCGATCAAATGGTCGACGGCGGGCGATGCCATGGTCAATGACGGCCGCGGCGGCAAGGTTGTGGTCATGGGGAAATCGGCCAACGCGCCGCTACGCACGCAGGCCGGGGTTTTCTGCAATGTCCGCCCGTACGGGCCGATCACCGTGGTTCGGTGCATGCCGTGCCTGCCCTACTCGCAGAACCGGGCCGCGTTCACGGTCGATGCCAAGACCGGCATCGTGCACTCGGAGATGAACTCGCCCGGTGTGCAGATGGCTTATGCGAACCGCCTTTTCCTGAAAATGGTCCACGAAACGGGGCGTCTCGGCCGCGTGGCCATGAAGCCGACGCAGGCGATGGAGGATGGCATCAATGCCGGTCTTCATTCCTGGTTGTTGAAGGGTACGAAGTTCAAGGTGGGCCGGCAGTACGCCGTGGATGCCTATGAAGAGCATCGCGAGAACATCGACCGCATCATCGCCTTGCTGCCGCCGGACTTCAAAAAGGGGATGGAGAACTGGGGCGGACAGATCGAGCAGCACATCTCCGACACCAATTTCGGCCTGCTGATCTGGGACCTGATCGAGAAGCGGGACGCCATCGTTCTGGCGACCGACCTGGACGGCGATCGGCTTACCGACCTTCTGGCCGACGTCTCCGATCCGTTGCGCGCGTTCGGCGGCCTGGTGGCCAAGCATCTTGGCAAGCAAGTCGACATGAACGCAGTGTGGCGCGAGATGGGCCACACCACCGGCAACGGGCGGGACATGACCTCGGTGATGTACCGCATGGACGGACCGCCCATTCACGAGCAGACGCTGGGTTCGGCCGACGCGATGCTGCGGCGCCTGCTCGCGGGGGACGAGACCGTGGGTGGAACCAAGCAACCGTACGACCCGCGGATCCACTTCGTGCTGATCCGCGACGCCTATCTCGACGCGAACCCCGGCAGTCAGAAGCTTCGGGACTATTTCGACGGCGTGCTGGCGACGTTTGATCGGATCTATGGAGGGGAGCGCCCCCGCTTTATTGAAGGCTACAAGGCCCTGAAAGCGGCGATCAAACCCTGGGGCGCTTGAGCCGCGCCATTCCCCCATTGTGTGGAATCGCCCTATTGCCCGGGCGGTTCCACACACATAACATACTGTAATCATACGTTTTTACAGGCTCAGATCGCAGCCATTGGAGGTAGTGATAGCCGAATCGATATCGATTCGAGGAAAACAACGTCGTTTCGCCAATGTCGCGCTACCGGCGGTAGCGGGACTGCAAACAAACATTTGCCGAACCCCGAAATGCCCGAACCATGGAATTCGGATTTGACGTCGCGAGCTTCCCCTCGACGCTGCTCTTACACGCCGCTATCCCAGCAACAGGACCATCATACGCCGGATGTGATCCTGGCCGCCGAAAAACACCCCAAGGATGCGCACAATCCGATGGTCATCGTCCAGGTCGAACCAGAAAATTGCCCGGTCTATGGTGACGTTTCTGAGACCCGGCACGATGTCGTCTCGTATCGTGCCTCGGTGTGGTGCCTTGGCGATGTCCTCGCCCGCTTTCCGGATCTTCATCACACGCCGCGCCGCCCTTTCGAAACCATCCTCCAGTGTCTCGCCGAAGTCGGCATACGAGTCGAACAGGTGGTCAAAGATGAGTTCGAAATCGTTCTCGGCTTCCTCGGAGAACTCAACGGCCCAGGCCATGCTCTTCCCGTTTTCGTTCGAGCATGTTTGCGACCCGATCCTTCATGTCGTCAGCGGAGACGAACCGTCCGTTCCGGCGTCGTTCAACCAGGTCTCGAAGGGCAAGTAAATCCACTTCCTCCGCCTCGGTCCGCTGGCGTAGGAGCTCCAACCCCTGCTGGACCACCGCGCTCATGCTAGGATAGCGCCCTGAGTTCACAAGTGCGCGGGCAAAGGCGCTCTGCTGATCGGTCAACGAAAAAGACGATTTGGCGGTCATGGTGTATCCTCCATTGCCTATGGTGTGACTTGGTGGCACCCGTGTCAACGTTCAAGAGGTGTTGGACACCACTATCGCTACGAAAATGCCGGCTATCCGACGAACCATTAGATTGCGCAATTACTGCGGGTAGATAAAAGCAGAGCCACCTGGAGTTGGCCAGGTGGCTAGAAAAGTTTCAACACATTGGGGGAATGGCGCGGCGCTTGAGCACCCCCGTTTTTCCGTAGTCACAACCGATAAAGGCCCGTCGGGGCGCCGGCGGGCCTTTATCGTGGGCCGCGAGGGCGTTACCCGCCCAGGCCGGAAGCAACGATGCGGTTCTTCACCGAAATGGCGTGCCGTTCCATCATCATGGCGGTGCACGCCGCGTCGCGTTCGGCCAGCGCCTTCAGGATTTCCTGGTGTTCGCGGTTTGATTTCTCGAGGTCCGGGCTGACCAGCATGGCGCGCCAGCGGAACAGGTAGAGTTCCTTGTTAATGGCGGCATACATCTCGCGCAGGCGCTGGTTGTCGGCGAAATCGAAGATGGCCTGATGGAATTCCGAATTGATCGCATAGAAGGCTTCGACGTTGCGCAGCCTGGCTTCCTTCTCCATGCGTTCGACCATCTCGGTGAGGTCGGCCATTTGGCCGCGGGTCACCGTTTCCGCCAAGATGCGCCCGGCATAGCCGGACAGCACGGCGCGGATGTCGCAGATCTCGATGGCGTCCTTGGCCTGAAGCTTGCGCACGAACACTCCGCGGTTGGGGATGATCGTCACCAGGCCGGCCTGCTCGAGCTTCCGGCAGGCCTCGCGGATCGGGCCGCGGCTGACCGAGTTGCGCTCGGCGAACGCCTTTTCGTTGACGGGCTCGCCGGGCCCGAGATTGCCCGACAGGATCTGGCGTTCCAGCTCTTGCAAAACAACCGCGGTCAGGGATTGGGGACGCTCGATCATGGGCACCTAATATCGCCGTTCGCCAGTTTCATCAATATCCCGCTTCACCCGAAAAAATCCAGGGAATCGAATGATTGTCAACAATATACAGGATTGTTGACAATCCGGGAAGGCTGTAGTTTGATGAACTCGGTTACCCGCACCTAAAATCGTGCAAACTCGAAAAAAAGGGGAAGGCTATGCGACACATGTGGAGTCATTTGTCCCGGCTGGCGGCTACGGCCGTTCTGGTCACCGGGATCGCAGCCGTCAACGACGCGCAGGCCGCCGGCAAGATCAGGCTCGGCCTCGGCGACATCGAATCGGTCGAGACGCTGAACTTGCTGATCGCCATCGAGCACACCAAGGCCCGCGGCGTCGACGTTCAGCTGATTTCCTTCAAGTCCGAGGACATCGCCAACCAGGCCATCGTCAACGACCAGGCCGACATCGGCATCGGCACGCCTTACGCCGTGATCCAGAAGGTCAAGGCGCCGATCCGGCTGTTCTTCCAGCTTTCGACCCTGCAATTCTATCCGGTGGTCAACACCGAGTTCTACAAGGCTTGGAAGGATCTGGACGGCGGCGACCTGGTGGTTCATTCGCGGACCTCCGGCACCCAGGCCATCGCCAACCTGATGGCACAGAAGCACGGCATCAAGTACGGCAGCCTCAGCTACGTGCCCGGTTCCGAGGTGCGCGCGCTGGCCATGCTGCAGGGCAACATCAAGGCGACCATCATCGATGCCGTGAATACCAACTTCCTGATGGACAAGGCGCCGGGCAAGTTCGCCGTGCTGCCCTTGGAAGGGGTGAAGGCCAGCGACGAGGCGATGTTCGCCCGTGTCGATTACCTCGAGAAGAACGCCGAGACGGTCGGAATCTTTATCGAGGAATTGCTGAAGACGTGGCGTGCCATCAACAAGGACCCCAACTACGTGGTGACGGAACGCCAGAAGCTAGGTCTCTTGAAAGATCTGCCGAAGGATCTCGAGAAGGAAGTCCTTCCCTACTACCAGATCGGCGTCAAGGGCGGCATGTTCCCGACCGACGGCGGTGGCATGGTTGCGGCCAAGTCCGACCTCGACTTCTATTCGGTGGCCGGCCAGATCCAGGGCTCGGCGGCCGATCTTAAGGTCGACGACTTCTGGACCTTCAAGCCGCTTGAGGCCGCACTCAAGAAGCTGGGTAACTAGGCGGAGCCGAATTTAGAGCCGCTCGCGCAACTCATCCTTCCTCCGCTTCCCGGGTGGGCGCCGATCGGGCGGCCACCCGGGGGTGGACGGCACCGCCCCGCCGCGGCGCCGGCATAAAAAAAGAAAACAGGAAATCACAATGGCGCTTCGCACTCTTGGCCGACAGACATGGCTGTGGAAGCTCATGTCCTTCGCGCTCTTCTTCGGGGCGTGGGAAATTGCCGGCCGCATTCCGATCAGCCTGTCCTTTCCCACCTTCATCGAAACCTTCATCGCCTTCGTCCGCATGACCTTCAACGGCGAATTCGCCACTGCCTACCTGCAGACCATCCAGCCGCTGATCATCGGCGTCGCCATCAGTTCGGTGGCCGGCGTCGGCTTCGGCGTCCTCATGGGGCTGTGGCGGACCATGGAATGGTTCCTGGTGGTGATCTTCATCATCCTCTATGCCTCGCCGGTCGCTGCCATCATCCCCCTGGTGACCTACATGTACGGCATCGGGCTCACCTCCAAGGTGATCGCCGTCGTCATCATGGCGCTGCCGCTCATCGTGCTCAATTGCTACAAGGGCGTCCGCCACACCCATCCCTCGCTCATCGAGATGGTCCGTTCGTTCCAGGGCAGCCGCTGGCAGGAGATCCGGCTGATCATCCTGCCCAACGCCAGCAGCCTGATCTTCGCCGGCCTCAGGCTGGGCATCGGGGCCGGCTTCATCGGCGTCGTGCTGGCCGAGCTTCTGATCACGCCGACCGGCATCGGCGATCTGATCACCTATCACCGCTCGGTCGCGGACTATCCGGAAATGTTCGCCGACATCACCTCGATCATCGCGCTTTCCGCGGTCAGCCTGACGGTGCTGCTGAAGATGGAGTTTCTGGTCCGCCCGGAAACCCGCAAGCGCTAAGCCCTGCCCAAGAATGGAAACCCCATGAACCAAGTGGCTAAGAATATGACCGAAACCAAGCAGGACACCATCGTCGAGGTCGACGGCATCGCCATGCGTTACGAAGGCGGCGTGCAGGCGCTGAAGGGCGTCGATCTCAAGATCCCCTCCGGTGAGCTGACCTCCTTCCTCGGCCCCAGCGGCTGCGGCAAGACGACCTTGCTCAAGATCATCGCCGGCCTGTTGACGCCGACCGAGGGCGAGGTGCGCATCCGCGGCAAAAAGGTCACCGGTCCCGGCCCCGATCGCGCCTTCGTGTTCCAGGATTTTGCGTTGATGCCGTGGGCCACCGTGCAGCGCAACGTCGAGTTCGGTCTCGAACTGCGTGGCATGCCCAAGGACCAGCGGGGCGAGAAGGCGGTCAAGTACATCGCCGAGGTTGGCCTGGCCGGCTTCGAGAAGAGCTATCCGCACGAACTGTCGGGCGGCATGCGCCAGAGGGTCGGTCTGGCCCGCGCGCTGGCGGTCGACGCCGACATCCTGATGATGGACGAACCCTTCGCCTCGGTCGACGAGCAGACACGCCGCAAGTTCCAGGAGGACATGCTCGATCTGCTGTCCAAGGAAAAGAAGACGGTGATCTTCGTCACCCACAGCATCGAGGAAGCGGTCTACGTATCCGACCAGGTGGTCCTGCTGTCGCCCCGTCCGGGCCAAGTGCAGCGTATCATCCGCACCGAGATCGACCGCAGCAAGTCGCCCGACGAAATCCGGCGCGACAAGAATTATCTCGACTACGTGGACGACATCTGGGCGGTGCTGCGCACCTACCTGTAGGTCGCAACCAGCACCAGAAAACGGGTGACACGCATGAAACTCAACGGAAAACAAATCCCCATCGTTTATTCGCTGTTCCTGTGGGCGGCGATCTGGGAACTGGTCGGGCGCTACGGCGGGCTGGCCATTCTGCCGCCCCTCTCTGCAGTATTCGAGGCCGGCGTCGAGATGGTCCCCACCGACAAGTTCAAGAGTGCCATGGTGGTGACGCTGGACGCCTACTTCAGAGGCTTGGCCATGGCCGTTGCCATCGGCATACCCATGGGCTTCCTGATGGGGGTCAGCAAGACGATCGACCGCCTGATCGGCACCTGGGTCAACATCTTCGTCAGCGCGCCCCTAACGGCTGTGGTGCCGATCTTCATGGTGATCCTCGGCATCGGCCAGGCCACCGTCATCGCCAGCGTCTTCCTGTTCGCCATCTGGGCGATCGTCTTGGACACCCGGGCGGGGGTCAAGCACGTCAATCCGTCCCTGCCCGAGATGGCCCACTCTTTCGGGGCCAGCCGCTGGCTGATCTTTTATCGCATCTACCTTCTGGCGGCACTGCCCGAGGTGCTTGCCGGCATCCGGCTGGGCCTGATTCGCGCGGTCAAGGGCGTCGTCATCGGCCAGTTGCTGGTCGCCATCACGGGCATCGGTGAGCTGTTCGAGCTCTATTCACGCAACTTCCTGTTCGATGAATTCTGGGCCCTGCTGCTGATGGTGTTCGCCTTCGCCTTCGCCACCGCCGAGGCGGTTGGCCTGGTCGAAAAGCGCATCGAGTATTACGCCCGCACCCGCTAACACGATACGACTTAACGAAACGAGGAGAATGACAGAATGGATTTGGGAATCGCCGGCCGCAAGGCCATCGTCGGCGGCGCCAGCGCGGGGCTGGGCAAGGCCTGCGCCTTGTCGCTGGCCAAGGAAGGGGTCGAACTGACCATCGTCGCGCGTACCCGCGAAAACATCGAAGCCGCCGCCGAAGAGATCCGCAAGGCGACCGGCGCCAAGGTGACGCCGCTGGCGGCCGACATGATGAGCGACGACGGCCGCGCCGCCGTGCTCAAGCTGTGCCCGGAGCCCGACATCCTGATCAACAACGCCGGCGGCCCGCCCACCGGCAACTTCCGCGACTGGGACGAGGCGGCGTGGATTTCCGCAGTCAAGAGCAACATGCTGGGCCCGATCTTCATGATCAAGGACACCGTCGACGGCATGATCGCCCGCAAGTTCGGGCGCATCGTCAATATTACGTCCTCGGCCGTGAAGGCGCCGATCGGCATCCTCGGGCTTTCCAACAGCGCCCGGGCCGGATTGACCGGTTTCGTCGCCGGCACGGCGCGCGAGGTGGCCAAGCACAACGTCACCATCAACAATGTGCTGCCCGGCGACTTCGACACCGACCGCCATCAGTCCAACACCAAGGCGATGGCCAAGGTGCAGAACCGCACCTACGAGGAGATGAAGACCATCCGCATGGCGGCGGTGGCGGCCGGCCGCTTCGGTGAGCCCTCGGAACTCGGCGACTTCTGCGCCTATCTGTGCAGCCGCCAGGCCGGCTTCATCACCGCCCAGAACCTGCTGCTCGACGGTGGCAAGTACCCGGGCACGTTCTAAACGGGAGCCTTATCGTGGAGGCCCGCGGGCGGCGCTCGCGGGCCGCCGCTTTTCCCTTGACGGGAGCCCGCCCATTCCTTAATAAACCGCCTTCCCGGGCTGTTCGCCTGGCGAAGGGTGGCGGCAAGGGCCGCCAGAGAGACCGAAGAGGACGAGACCGATGACCAGGCGCTGCGAGCTGACCGGCAAGGGTGTGCAGACCGGCAACAACGTCAGTCACGCCAAGAACAGGACCCGGCGCCGTTTCCTGCCCAACCTGCAGGAGACCTCGGTGTGGAGCGACAGCCTTCAGAAGGCCGTGCGGCTTCGCGTTTCGACCTACGCGCTGCGTACCATCGAGAAGCGGGGCGGCATCGACGGCTACCTGATCACGGCGCGCGACAGCACCCTGGCTCCCGAATTCAAGCGCCTGAAGAAGCAGGTCCAGGCGGCGGCCGAGAGGCGCGCCGAAGCCTGACTGCCCCTCCCTTCGAGGACCCGAACAAGGCCCGCGCGAGCGGGCCTTTTGTTTGGGCGAACTCCACTCCGCCGGACCATACTGGTATACTCAGATACATCAGGCATGTTTGGAGTTTCAGCCAATGCGCATCTCGGTAATTGTCACCACGTACAACTGGCCGGAAGCTCTATCCGTGTCTCTCGATTCGCTTGTACACCAGGAGAGTCGGGACTTCGAGGTCATCGTGGCCGATGATGGTTCGACCGATGACACGCAAAAACTGGTGGAACATGTTGCGGAAAGCTCCTCCGTGCGCATCCGGCACGTCTGGCATCCCGACCAGGGGTTTCGCACATCGGCGATCCGCAACAAGGCGATTGTCGAAGCCGAAGGGGAGTACATCGTTCTCATCGACGGCGACTGTTTCGTCCTGCCTGACTTCGTTAGCAACCACATGGATCTGGCCGAGAAGAGGTTTTTTGTTTCCGGAAAGCGCTCTTTTCTTCGGCTGCGGCTGACGGAGAGGGTGCTTGAGAGGCAGTTACGATTCGCCCCCCGCTCCCGGTTCGGCTGGTTCTTGAGGGGTATGTCCAACCAGTGTACGCGGCCGCTTCAATTTCTTGACCTGCCCATTGACAACACCCGTTACCGTCAACGAGACAAGTGGGAGAAGGTGCAAACCTGCAACCTCGGCTTCTTCAAGACGGATGCCATCGCCATCAACGGTTTCGACGAAAGATACCAGGGTCATGGGCTCGAGGACTCGGACTTCGTTGTTCGTCTACTGCGGGCGGGCGTCGCGCGGAAACTCGGCGACTATTCCTCGATTGTGATGCACCTCTATCATCCACGCCGCACGGGAAGCGCATCCAACCGATCCCTCTTCAACGAGGTTCTGCACGGAAGCACCATACGAGCCGAAATTGGCCTCGCGGAACTGGCATGCGATGCCACCGGCCGGCAATCCCCGGCGGGGTGATGCGCTTCCCCGGTGCGGAGCCGCCTCATCCGTCTCCGTCCAGCGCCCGCCTCACCGCCGCCGCCAATTCGGCGATGTTGTAAGGCTTGCCGAGGAGTGTCTGGGTCAGGTGTTGGGCGATACGGCCTTCGCCATTGATGAATTCCTCGCGCTGGCGCGTGAAGCCGCTGGTCAGCAGCACCTTGATGCCGGGGTGCCGCGCCAATGCCTCGATAGCCAGACGATAGCCGTCCATGCCGCCAGGCATGATGACGTCGCTGAACAAAAGGTCGACGACGGGAGCCTTGTCCAGCACCACCAGGGCCTGGGCGGCGCTTTCCGCCGTCAGCGTGCGATAGCCGAGGCGCCCCAGCAGGTGGACGGCGGCCTCCACCAAGGCGGGCTCATCGTCGACCACCAGAATGGTCTCGTTGCCGCGCTGCAGTGTCCCGAAGGCGCCGCTCGCCGTCTCGGCGGCAGAATCGGCGTCCAGGACGCGGGGCAGATACAGATGGACGGCTGTGCCCTGGCCCTCTTCCGAATAGATCTTGGCGTGCCCGCCTGAACGCTGCACGAAGCCGTAAACCATGCTGAGTCCGAGGCCGGTGCCTTTGTCTGCCCCCTTGGTGGTGAAGAAGGGCTCGAAAGCCTTCTCGCGCACCTCCGGTGCCATGCCGCTACCGGTGTCGCTGACCGACAGCATGACAAAATCTCCGGGGTGGCTGCCGGGGTTGCGCTCGACATAGGCCTCGTCGATCATCTTGTTGGCGGTTTCGATGATCAGCGACCCTCCCCGCGGCATGGCGTCGCGGGCATTGAGGGCGAGGTTGAGGACGGCGTCCTCGAGATCGCCGGGGTCGAGATCGACCGTCCAGGCGTCTGCGGCCAGCACGGTCTTCACCCGAATGGCCGGGGTCAGCGACTTGGCGATCAGCCCCTTCATGCCGTCGATGAAGGCGTTGACCGAGACCCGCTTGGTGGTCTGCGGCTGGGTGCGCGAGAAGATTAAAAGCTTGCGCGTCAGGTCGGCGCCACGCTGGACGCTCTTGACCATGGCCTCGACGCTTCGGCTGATGTCGGGATTGGCGGGGGCAATTTCCTCAAGCAACTCGGCGTGACTCAGGATGACGTTGAGCAGGTTGTTGAAATCGTGGGCGACGCCGCCGGTCAGAAGGCCGATTGCTTCCATCTTCTGGGACCGGCGCAACGCCTCTTCGGCCTGCTTGTATTTGCTGGTGTCGACCATGATGCCGCGCAGCCAACGCGGCCCGCCGTCCTCGATGGTGACGGCCGAGAGGTCGTGCAGCCAGACGGTGCGCCCGTCGCCGGCCAGAAAGCGGTATTCGAAGTCGAGCCCCCGGCGCCGCGCGGTGGCCTCGCGGCGCCGGGCGACGGCAAGCTCGCGATCGTCGGGATGGATGTGCTCGGCCCAGAAGCCGGGGTCCAGCCACGCCTCGCACGGATAGCCCAGAAGCCTCTCGGCCTTGTCGCTGATGAAGGTGAAGTCCAGGGTCCGGGCGTCGGCCTCCCAGACGATGCCGTCGATTGTGTTGACCAGGGTGCGGAAGCGGTCTTCGCTGTCGCGCAGCGCATCCTCCTGGCGCTTGCGCTCGGTGATGTCGGTGGCGGTGCCAATGTGGCCGGCGATGCGTCCGCGGCCGTCCCGTACCGGTGCTGACTGGCCGAACAGCCAGGTGACGCGGCCGGAGGGCGTCTCGAAGCGGAATTCGGACGAGAAGGTCTTGCGGCGCTGGGCACTTTGCGACCATTCGTCGCGCACGCGGGAGAAATCCTCGGGATGCAGGGCGTCGGTCCACGCCTGGCCCAGGATCTCGGCCGCCGTCAGGCCGGCATGGTCGCACCAGCGGTCGTTGACATAGACGCACCGTCCTTCGGTGTCGGTGCGAAAAACGCCGACCGGAGAAAGCTCCGAAAGGGCCCGATAGCGCTCCTCGCTCCGCTCCAGGGCGGCGCGGGACTGGCGGCGTTCGCGAACCCATAGGGTGACGAACCAGCCGGCGCCGGCCAGCAGGATGAGGGTCAGTCCGACCGCGGACAGGCTGACGCGCAGGCTACGATAGAAGGGCGCCAGGGCGTCGGCGTATGACAGGCTGACGGTCACCACGAGCGGCAGGTTGGGAACCTTGCGGAAGCTGACGATGCGGTCTTGGGACTCGCCGTCGCCCTCGCGGTAGGTGCCGGCGGTGCCGGCCATTTTGTCGCGAAACAGCGGGTCGGTGCGGGCGCTCTGGTCGCCGATCCAGGCTGGGGCGTCGGGGGATCGGGACAGCACGATGCCGTCTTCGCGATAGAGGGTGGCGATCCGGCTTTCCCCCAACTCGATCCGCCGATAGATCGAGGCGAAATAGAGCGGGTCGAGGGCGGCGCCGGCGACACCTACGAAGCGGCCCTCTCCGTCGATCAGGGGGATGCTGGCGATGAACAGCCAATCGCCGGTGGTCCTGGCGCGGATGGGCGCGGAAAGGTGCAGCTCCCGCGCCGCCCAGCCGTCGGGATGCTCGCGGTGGAACAGGAAATATTCCCGGTTGCTCATGTCGGTGGGCTCCAGCCCGAGGGCGCCATTCGACGAGCGGGCCTGTTGCAGGCCGCGTTCGTCGGTCCAGCCGAGCGAGCGGATGACCACCCCGTCGCCGCGCAGGGAATCGAGCAGCTGGCGCGTCGTCTCGGCGTCGCGGATGCGGTCCTCGGCGACGTCGTTGCGGATGCTCTCGACGCCGCGCAGGGTGGATTTGACTTCGGCGAAGGTTTGCGCGGCGTGGGCGGCGGCCAGCCCGGCGGCAATGCGGGTATCTCGCTCCGCCACCACCACCGTCTCGCCGTAGCGGCCGTATTCGGTGATGCCGGCGGCGCCTGCGATAACCGCCGCGCACAGGGCCACGGTCGCGAAGATCGTCCAGTTTTTCATGTTATGGTGGATCCCGCGCCGTCGAAGCGATCGAAATAGTAGCAAAGCGCGGTGGCGGGAAAAAGGCACATGCGCTTCCCGGCCGGGCACTCGGCGGGGAAGGCTGGTGCCGCGGCGGCCGGCGCGCTACTGTCGGGCCCGTTCACTTCGCAGCCCCGGAGAGAAAGCCTTGCGCATCGCCGACCTTCCGTTCGCCACCACCGAGTGGTCGGCGATCGAGCCCACAGAACACAAGGGCGATACCGGCTTGGCCTACTGGCGGACCCGCACTTTCGGCGACATCCGGGTACGCATGGTCGAATACACGCCGGGATATCTTGCCAACCACTGGTGCAGCAAGGGTCATATCCTGCTGTGCCTGGAGGGAGAGTTGGAAACCGAACTGGCCGACGGCCGCTGGTTCACCCTGACCCCCGGCGTCAGCTACCAGGTGGCTGACGGCGCCGAGCCGCACCGGTCGCGCACCCGCATCGGCGCCAAGCTGTTCATCGTCGATTGAGGACCGCCCGCTTCGGGCCTCACGCACCGCGGCCTCAGGCTTCCAACCTGGCGTCCATGGTGATGTCGGCCTTGAGCAGCCGTGAGATCGGGCAGCCGTTCTTGGCTGCCGTCGCCGCCATCGCGAAGGCCTCGGCGTCGGCACCCGGCACCCGGCCGCGGGTGTCGAGATGGATGCCGGTCACCGTCCAATCGTCGCCGATCTTCTCGAAGGTCAGCGTCGCCGTGGTCTCCAGCGTGTCCGGCGTGAAGCCGGCGGCTCCCAGTTGGACGGAAAAGGCCATGGTAAAGCAACCGGCATGGGCCGCCGCGATCAGCTCTTCCGGGTTGGTGCCGGAGCCATCCTTGAACCGCGAGGTGAACGAGTAGGGGGTCTTCGACAGCACGCCGCTGTCGCTCGAAACCGTTCCCTTGCCGGTCTGCAAATCCCCTTGCCAAATGGCGGATGCTGTTCGTTTCATCGGGTGTCTCCTCCTTTTCCATTCTGTGGCGATGACAGAATGGGAGGTAGGCATCCACCGTTCACCGCGCCAGGGGGAACCGGCGTTTTTACCGACTTGGCCAGGGCACCCTATGGCCTGCGGACCACCGCCAGCTCGCGCTTGGCCGCCGCCGAAAGCAGGCGGGCATCGTTGGAGATGGCGATGAAGTCGTATCCCTGATCGAGGCGCTTGCGTGTCGATTCGCCCGACGGGCAGTGGATCCCGACCTTGACGCCCTTGCCCTTGGCGATGCGGAAGATAGCGTCGACCGCCTCGATGACTTCCCTCTCCACCGGCTCGCCCGACGGCTCATAACCCAGGCTGATGGCCAAGTCGTTGGGGCCGATGTAGACGCCGTCGAGGCCGGGGACAGAAACGATCTCGGCCAGGTTGTCGACGGCCTTGCGGGTTTCGATCATGGCCAGCGTCACGATGGTCGAATTGGCGTGGGCGAAATAGTCGGGGCCGCCGTGCAGCACGCCGCGGGCCGGCCCGAAGCTGCGGTAGCCGGCCGGCGCGTACCGGCAGGCCCCGACGAAGCGCTCGCACTCTTCGGCCGAATTGATCATCGGGCAGACGATGCCGTAGGCGCCGCCGTCCAGCAGCTTCATGATCGCGGCCGGATCGTTCCAGGGTGCCCTGGCGAAGGGGGCCGGCGAGCGGGTGGACACGGCCTGCAGCATTTCGATGGCTTGCTGGAAGCTGATCATGCCGTGTTGGAGGTCGATGGTGATGGCGTCGAAGTCCTCGGCGGCATAAAGTTCGGCGTTGTAGGAATTGGCGATGGTCACCCACGCGGTGACGGCGCCCTTGCCCTCGGCCCAGAGCCGATGGACCCGATTTTCGCGCATGATGTCGATTTCCCCCGTTGAATGGTGCAGCGCTGCAATGTCGGCGCCCAAGCTAGCGCCGGGTGCCGCCGGGGACAAGGGCGGGAAGGGGGCCGCTCCCCAAACCGGATGTCAAACACGTCGCGGTTGCGGCTCGGCGCCGGGCCTTTCCTAATGAAGGCTTTTTTGCGTCCTTGCTTAATGGCGCGCCATGCTCCATATATGCCACGTCGATAGACGGCCGGATGGGTTGGCCTTGGGCTCATAATCATCTACCTGAAAATGCAAATTCGACGGCCCGCGATGGCGGGAATGCACCACCTCTATTTGTGAAAGGGTTTCCTTATGACGACGGGAACCGTGAAATGGTTTAATGCCCAGAAGGGTTTTGGTTTCATCGCGCCGGATGACGGCGGCAATGACGCCTTCGTCCATATCAGTGCCGTGGAGCGTGCGGGTCTTAGCGGTCTGCGCGAAGGCCAGAAGGTAGGCTACGAGCTCGTCTCCGACCGCAAGAGCGGCAAGATGTCAGCCGACAATCTTAAGGCTCTCGACTGAGTGCAACGCCGGCGGTCGTGGAGCTCCGCGACCCCGCCGGCGGCCGCATCGATCGGCCAGGCCGACCACGGATGAACTGGCGGCGTGAATGAGCGGTGCGGCAGTGTGCTGCCTGAAGAGGCGCTTGGCGCCTGGCCCCGCGCCTCTTCGAGGCGGCGGGGCCTTTCGCGTTTCCGACCGTGACGGCGGCTTGCCTCGTTGAGCCCTCTCCCTGAAGGAGGAAATCGATCATGCGCTACCTTGGCGGATTGCGCGGCGCCGGCAACCTGATGTGGGGGGATGAAGCGGGGACCCGCGCCGATTACGACTTCGAGGGTTTTCAGACCGGGCCCGGTCAGGTGATGTGCAGCGGCGAAATCCGCCTGGCTCCCGAAGTCCTGCGCAATGTGTTCGGTCGCCGGGATGTGCAACTTGTGACCGATGACGGGCGGCGCCTCACCCTTCGATTTTCCGAAAGGCAATTGGCTACGGCAAGCGACAGCGCCCATGTCGACGTCGCCGGCGACCTGCCGGCCGCTTCCGAGTGGAGCCACTGATCCGGGTTCTACGCCGCTGACTAGTGGAATCGGGCCCCCCGCCGCAGGGCGCGGGGGTCGCGCCCGCCGGCATCCTCGTCGAAGAGATCGGCGAGGTTTTTCATCATGGTGCCGCCCAGTTCCTCGGCGTCGGCTATGGTGACGGCCCGCTTGTAGTAGCGGGTGACGTCGTGGCCGATGCCGATGGCCGTGAGCTCGACCAGGGAGTGGGACTCGATCCAGGCGATGACGTCGCGCAGGTGCTGTTCCAGATAGTTGCCGGGATTGGCCGACAGCGTGGCGTCGTCGACCGGCGCGCCATCGGAAATCACCATCAGGATGCGCCGCTGCTCGGGGCGCGCCATCAGCCGGTTGAAGGCCCACAGCAGGGCTTCGCCGTCGATGTTCTCCTTCAACAGCCCTTCCCTCAGCATCAATCCCAGGTTGCGCCGGGCCCGTCGCCAGGGGGTGTCGGCCGCCTTGTAGACGATGTGCCGGAGGTCGTTGAGCCGCCCCGGGTTCTTGGGCTTGCCGGCCTCGACCCACTGTTCGCGCGAGTCGCCGCCCTTCCAGGCGCGCGTCGTGAAACCCAGGATCTCGACCTTTACCCCGCAGCGCTCCAGCGTGCGGGCCAGGATGTCGGCGCTCATGGCCGCCACGGTGATGGGCCGGCCGCGCATCGAGCCCGAATTATCGATCAGGAGCGTCACCACGGTGTCGCGGAAGTTGATGTCGGATTCGCGCTTGAAGGACAGCGGATGCACGGGATCGATGACGATGCGGGCCAGCCGTCCGGCATCAAGGATTCCCTCGTCGAGGTCGAACACCCAGGAGCGGGTCTGCTTGGCCATCAGGTGGCGCTGCAGGCGGTTGGCCAGCGTCGACACCACGCCCTGCAGATGGGAAAGCTGCTGGTCGAGATGGGCACGCAGGCGGGTCAACTCCTCGGCTTCGGTCAGCTTGTCGGCTTCGATCACCTCGTCGAAGCGGGTGGTGTAAACCTTGTAGGAATCCTCGGACGTGAGCCCGTTGTTGGGCAGCCGTGACTGCCAGCGGGCCGGGCCGGCCGGCATCTCGTCGTCGCCGCCCTCGACCATGCGGTCCTGTTCAGAAATCGACATGCCCTCGCCGTCTTCGGATTCCTCGGCCTCCTCGCCCTCGCCGGGCAGCGGCATGTCGCTGTCCTGCTCGCTGCCCCGGGATTGAGGGGGCGGCTGGTTCTGCGCGGTGCCGTCGTCCTCGGCCTCTTCGTCGGGCTCGGGCGGCAGGTCGGTCTCCTCGGCGATCTCGAGGGCGTGCATCATCTCGCGCACGGTCGAGGCGAAATCCTCCTGGTCGTCCATGCGATCGTGCAGGCGGGCCAGCAGGGGGCCGATGCGCTGGCCGAGCCACGGTCGCCAGAGGTCGGCCAGTCCGGCGGCGGCGGCGGGCAGGGGCGCGGCGGTGAGGCGCTCGCGGACCAGCAAATGAAGGGCATCGGCCAACTGGCTGTCGTCCTTGCCGGCGACCTCGGCCAAACCGCCGGCCCGGCAGGTTTCCTCCAGCCGGAAGGCGAGGTTTTGGGCGACGCCCGCCATGTCGCGAGCGCCAATGGCTTCGACCCGGATCTGCTCGATGGTGTCGAACAGGTGCCGGGCCTGGAAGCCGGTGGGCAGGCGGCGGCGGTGCACCGCCTCGTCGTGATAGCGGATCTTGAGAGCAAAGGCGTCGGCCGTGCCGCGCAGGCGGGTCAGTTCCTCGCGGGTGAGACGACGAGAGGGGGCCGGCAGGCGGGCGGTCGTCTCCGACGCCCCGGGGTTGCCGTGGACGAACTCGACGGTCACTTCGCCGCAGTCGGCCACCGCCTTCAGGCAGGCGGTCGTGACGCGCTTCACGGTGTCGCGGGGATCGTCGCTCTGGCTCACGGGCTCCGTCCGGGTTTCCTCGGCCGTCCTCAGACGGCGGTGGCGTTGGCCAGCGATTCGGGCAGATCTTCCCCGAAGCAGCGCTGGTAGTACTCGGCGACGATCGGCCGCTCCAACTCGTCGCACTTGTTGAGGAAGGTCACCCGGAAAGCGAAGCCGCGATTGCCGAAAATCTCGCTGTTCTCCGCCCAGGTGATGACGGTGCGCGGGCTCATCACGGTCGAGATGTCGCCGTTGATGAAACCGCTGCGCGTCAGCTCCGCGACCCGCACCATGGCGGCCACTTCCTCGCGCCCCTGGGCGCCGCACTGCGACGGCACCTTGGCCAGCACGATGGCGACCTCGTCGTCGTGCGGCAGGTAGTTCAGCGTGGCGACGATATTCCAGCGGTCCATCTGGCCCTGATTGAGCTGCTGGGTCCCGTGATACAGCCCGGTGGTGTCTCCCAAGCCCACCGTGTTGGTGGTCGAGAACAGGCGGAAATAGGGGTGCGGCCGCAAGACCCGGTTCTGGTCGAGAAGCGTGAACTTGCCCTCGACTTCCAGCACCCGCTGAATGACGAACATGACGTCGGGACGCCCGGCGTCGTATTCGTCGAAGACCAGCGCGGTGGGATGCTGGAGCGCCCACGGCAGCAGGCCCTCGCGGAACTCGGTGACCTGCTTGCCGTCCCGGAGCACGATGGCGTCCTTACCGATGAGATCGATACGGCTGACGTGGGAATCGAGATTGACGCGGATGCACGGCCAGTTGAGGCGGGCTGCCACCTGCTCGATGTGGGTCGACTTGCCGGTGCCGTGATAGCCCTGGATCATCACCCTGCGGTTGCGCGCGAAGCCGGCCAGAATGGCCAGCGTGGTGTCGCGGTCGAACTGGTAGGCCTCGTCGACGTCGGGAACGTACTCGGCGCCCATGCTGAAGGCCGGCACCTCCATGTCGCTGTCGACGCCGAAGCATTGACGTACCGAAACCATGATGTCGGGGGCGTCCAGCGGGAAGCTGGTGTCGGCGTGGTGGATCGAGGCGGACGCGGTCATTTCATCGAATTCCGTTTCTTTTCAAAAAAGGGCCGAATGCGAGCGAACGGTGTACCCGTTGGCGGAAGACACGGCCGAAAACGGCGGCCGGCTTCACGGCGCAAGGCTCTGCATGATGGTATGATAGGCTTGGTTGATGCGCTTGAACATCTCTTCCGACGCCTTGTCGCCGCCATTGACGTCGGGGTGATGGCGTTTGACCAGCTGCTTGTAGCGGGCCTTGACCGCATCCACCGTGACCGGCGGCTTGAGGTCAAGCACGATCAGCGCCTCCTCCGCGGCCGAGCCGGCCTCGTGACGATGGGGCGGCGCCTGCCGGGGGCCGGCGTCGGCCTCTTCCTCGAACAGGCCGAACGGATCGCCGCCGCCACGGCGGGTGAAGCGGAGGCCCGACGGGCGGACGCCGAACGGCCAGGTCGGCCGCCGGCCGATGGTGTCGCGGCGGATTTCCGCCTCGATCTGCTCCTCGCTCATGCCCTCGTAATAGTTCCAGGCGGCGTTATAAAGCCGCACGTGTTCCAGGCAGAACCAGTTGTAGGCATCGAGGCGGTCACGCGACTTCGGCGCCCGGTGTTCGCCGAGGCGCTCGCATCCCGGCCAGTCGCACGAGCGTTCGTGGGCGCGCGCATGCGCAAACGCCTCAACGCCCGGCGTATAGCCGTTGAAGGGTCTGGCTCGTCCTTTGGCCATGGGCGCAAATATGCGCCCTCGACCGCTCGATGACAACCCGCTGTCAGGCGCGGCGGGAATGGAAAACTGTCACCACCAGCACGCCGGCGACGATCAACGCGAGGCCGAGCCCTTTGTCCAGTGACAGCGGCTCGCCGAGGATGACGGCCGAGGCCAGCAGGCCGACCACCGGCACACCCAGCGAACCGACCGCCGTGCTGACCGCCGGCAGATCACGCATCACGACGACGTAGGCCCATAGGCCGAAGGCGGTGGCGAGCGCACCGTTGTAAGCGAGGACGATAGCCAGCGTGGCCGACCACTGGACCGCCGGCGGGCCCTCGATGACCAGGGCGGCGGGCAGGACGACGGCGGCGCCGGCCAGCATCTGCCAGGGCGCCAGGTCGAAGGCGTTGACCGAGCGGCCGCACGCGCGCACATGGACGATTGTGCCCGCCGAGATCATCGCCGCCAGCACCGGCAGGCTGTTGCCGAGCAGTCCGGCCGGGTCGGCGAAAATGGCGGCCGAGGGACCGAACAGGACAGCGAGGCCGGCCACCCCCAAGCCGACCCCCGCCACCTTGCGCAGGCTCAGCCGTTCGCCAAGGAAGACAGCGGCCAGCGGCGTCACCCATAGCGGCGTCGTGTAGGCCAGGATGACCGAACGGCCGGCCTCGATGAGCTGGACCGCGACATGGACGAGGGCCAGGTTGACGCCGATCTGCAGAACCCCCACCGATAGCAGCAGGCCGAGGTCGGCGCGGCGCGGCAGGCGGACCCGCCCGCGCGCTGCCATCAATAGGAACAGGCAGGCCGCTCCCAGCAGGGCGCGGGCCACCGCGAACCATAACGGCGTGATATAGGCCAGCCCGAACTTGATGATCGGCCAGTTGACGCCCCAAGTGACGATGACGGCGGCCAGCAGCAGATAGGCTCGACGTTCCGGCGAATGGGGCATGGTCGACGATCTCGGCTGGCCGCCCTGGCGGCGGGTAAAAAGGGAAGGGAGCTTGACGCGGCGGCCGACCCTACCAACTTCTGCCGGGTCGCACGACGCAAAATCGGAGGGCCGGGGCCCCATGCGAGTCGCCGCCGCCATCGAAACGAAACTGACCGAAGCTTTCCAGCCGGTGCGCCTGAAGGTCACCGACGAGTCGCACAAACACAAAGGCCACTCCGGCGCCCGCCCCGAAGGCGAGAGCCACTTTCACGTCGAGATTGTGTCGGCTGCGTTCGCCGGCAAATCCAGGATCGAGCGACAACGGCTGATTTACGCCGTTTTGGCCGCGGAACTGGCGAGTGATGTTCACGCTCTTGCAACAAAAATCTTGACGCCGGACGAAGACGTGTTTACGTGACCCCCGAGCGGAATGCTGACGGGCACATCTAAAAACAGCGAAGCCGTTGTTCGCTGGCCCTGGGGGCTCCGCTTGTTTTCGTTTTTTGTCCGACCGCGACGGTAAGTCTGCTGGTTTGGGGGGATGCGATGATGAAGCACCTTGCCGAATTGGGGATTACCTCAGGGTTCGCCCAGGGAAATCTCACTGAACAATCCGACAATACGGTCCAGCTTTTTCCGGTCGAGGAGAAGCGGGATTACTTCGTGAAGAAGAACGGGATCAGCTACGCCGGCACCCATCTCCTGCTGGAGATGTGGGGCGCCGAGAACCTCGACGATCCCGAACTCATCGAAACGGCGCTGTGCGATGCCGCACGGGCCGCGGGCGCCACGATCCTGCACGCCCACACTCACCATTTCTCGCCGTACGGCGGGGTGTCGGGGGTGGTCGTCCTGGCCGAATCGCATATCAGTATCCATACGTGGCCGGAACGCGGGTATGTGGCGCTGGACATCTTCATGTGCGGGGAATGCGACCCGTACAAGGCGGTGCCGGTGCTGCGCGAAGCCTTTACGCCGGATAGCCTGCAGATATCGGAACACAAGCGGGGCCTGATTCCGTGACGTGGTTCACCGAGGCGCTCTACGCGGACCCCTCCCACGAAGGGTACGCGCAGACCTTCTATGTGTTGCGCGAACTGGTTCGGCGACAGACCGATTTCCAGGAACTGGTCATCTTCGAGACGCCGCACCACGGCCGCGTGCTGGCGCTTGACGGCGTCATCCAGGCGACCGAGAAGGACGAGTTCGTCTATCACGAGATGCTGGCCCACGTGCCGCTGTTCGCCCTTGGCAGCCCGAAGCGGGTGCTCGTCATCGGCGGCGGCGACGGTGGCATCCTGCGCGAGGTGTTGCGCCATCCGGTCGAGCAGGTGCGCCTGGTCGAGATCGACGGCACGGTGGTGGATCTCTGCCGCCAGTATCTGCCGTCGTTAAGCGCCGGCGCCTTCGACGATCCGCGGGCCCAGGTCACGATCGGCGACGGCATCCGCTTCGTCGCCGAGACCACGGAAACCTTCGATCTCATCATCGTCGATTCGACCGATCCGGCCGGCCCCGGCGAGGGGCTGTTCACCGAGGCCTTCTATGCCGACTGCAAGAAGCGGCTGGCCCCGGGTGGCTTGGTTGTCACCCAGAACGGCGTGCCCCATTTCCAGCCCCAGGAGCTGGCCCGCTGCGGCCGGCGGCTCAAGCCGCATTTCGCCGACGTCAGCTGCTATCTGGTGGTGGTGCCGACCTACGTGGGAGGCTTCATGGCGTTGGGCTGGGCGACCGACGACGCCGGCCTGCGCAAACTGACCGAGGCCGATCTGGCCCCACGCTTCGCCAGGACCGGGTTTTCCACCCGCTACTACAGCCCGGCGGTGCACGCCGCCGCCTTCGCATTGCCGCCGTTCATCGCCAAGCTGGTGGCCTGACGCGTCCCTGCGCCTTCAACGGTTGGATCTTTTGGAGTTTGTTGTCCGTCATTCCGGATCACGGGCTTTCCTCGTCAGTAATCTCGGCAAGCCGCTTGGGAATGTCTTGCGTGTCGTGAAGGACGGCCAAGATACCGAGGCAGCCGCTTGGCAACTCGCGGAAGAATACGACATGCGTTTGGTGTTTGAAGAAAAAGGCCCCCGACAGGGAATCATGCGGGACAATGCGCCATAAGTACTTGTTCGCGTGAAGGGCGGCGAACAATTCATGCATTGATGACGAGTGTGGGAGAGCCCTAAGCTTCTTTTGGGCTCACCGAATCAACATTCGGGAGATCTCCCGAATGGGCGTCAAGGCCTCTACGCCATAATGGCCGCCTCTGTCTCCGCCAGCAACGCCCGCACGGTCGCAAGCGGCAGAAACATCCTGAGTGGGTTAGAGACCAGCGACGTGAAACCGAAACCCTCGTAGAGCGCCTTACGGCGGACGACCCGCGCCGGATCGCCGCAATCAAAAACATCCAGCATGATGACCGCTATCCCGAGCGCGTCCGCCGCCTGCGCGATACGTTTCAACGCATCGACCAGCAGATCGCTGCCATAGCCATGGCCGCGGAATCGTTGGTCACGGCCGATCATGGAAATATACGCAGCCGGAATTTTGCCATGTGACGGTCGCGTCCGCTCATATTTCTTTGGTAGCTCTTCGTAATGTACCGCATGCGCGTTGATCGAATAGAAGCCGATCAGTGCACCGTCCGGTGCGACCATGACGTAGAGCTTGACGTTGTCTGCCTTGGCGAGTTTGTTCGCGGTCTTCTGGAAGTAGTTGTCGATCTGCTGGATACCGCAGGAAAAAGCCGTTCGATCATGTCTCTCGGGATCGAACGGCTCGATAATGAATGAGGCGGGTTCAGTATCTGGCATCATTTCGAAACGACGGTTTTACGATGCCGACGGAACGCGGCCCGCAACGCCTCGGTCGGTGCCGACGACGCATCGAGCGCATCGAAAAACGCCTTGTGATCGACCTGCTGCAATGTCGTATGTTCATGTGCGGCGATGGTTGCCATGGCGGCCTGATAGGCAGCATTCATGGTGAACACGGAATCATCCACACCCGTCAGTGCCGCCGCTTGCTGGATGGTGTTCTTGATGCGCTGCTTGGTCCGGAAATTCATCCGGGCGTCGTTGCGTTCCTCGATCATTTTGGTTGCGTCACGGAATCCGAGCATGGTGGCCTCCTAGGGGAGATGTTCAAGTGATGTGTACGTCACTTAGGCGTACATATCAAGAAGATTTCGACGGCACATCTGGGATTCAGTGGGAGAGGAAAGCGAGGCGAGATGCGGGTTGGCCGAATGGCGGCCGCCCTCAGAGGCCGACGAGTTGGTTCTCGGTCCATGCGGCAAAGGATTCGAGATCGTCCAGCATCTGCTTCGCGTCGTCATAGCGGCCGATACTTACCCCATACTGGACGACATCCTTGTCGGAAAGAATCCGGCGGAGTTGTCGTTCCTGGCGGGAGGGGAACTCGTTGCCAAAGGCATCACGTAGCAGCTTCAAAGCTGCCGCATGGTCTTTCTGATTGACGAGCGCCTTGCGCTTGGCGGTGAGCGCATCGGTGTAGGCGATTGCTGCGTTGACGATCTGGGACATCACGGGATTGGTATTCGAGCCTTCCGACGCGAGAACGAAGGCATCCCGGGCAGATTGCAGACAGGACCGAGCATTGGCGAGCCGGCCTTGAGCGTAGGAGGCATCGACCCGCTTTGTCGATCCTGTGCGGGTCAATCCTGCGAACCTTTTCCGGCCATGAGTTTTGAAACGAAAGACGCAGGGTCGGGGCCGGTCAATGGAACGGCCTGCGCGGACATGGTCATCCACCACGGATCCAGAGTGGTGTGCAGACGGATGACGTCTTCGGCATCCAAGTCGAGAATCGAGGCGGAGAAGCGGAGAGAGTCTTCGAGGGCGTCAAGGGCTTCGCGAACGGCTGTTTTGGCGACTGCAGACTTGTGCCTGTTGATCAGCACGACGTCGAAGTCGCTGTCCACCCTATCCTCCCCCCGGGCGACGCTCCCATAGAGCCAGGACGCGGCGACGTCGGCGGTGGCGACGGCTGCGCGGACGGCGTCCAGGATCGATTTGAATCGCTCGTGTTCAGCCGCAAACATCGCTGATATGGGTGGGACCAGGGGGTGTTTGGTGTCGATCCGGTATACGCGCGACCGTCCCGAGCCGAGCGCTTCGATGATGCCGATATTGGCGAGATGATCGAGTGCTCCAAGGACGCTTGGTTTGCTGAGCATGGCGCGTGCGGCTACGTCAATGGAGGACATTTCACCGCCATGGCTTGCCAATGTCCTCATGACCCGCAGATAGGCGTGCTTGCCGAAGATGGCATCGAGCGGGTAGCGCAAAAAGCTTTGGGAGCTGGGTTTCATCCGATCATCGTAATGATGATTTTTCATATATAAAGAACATTTTACTTAAAGCAAGAATTTTTTACGCTTATATCTGGATGGTCCCACTTTATGGTTCCAAACGGCAGGCCAAAATCCAGCTGATTGATAAAT
Organism: Rhodospirillales bacterium; assembly: GCA_014859895.1. Classification (GTDB taxonomy): domain Bacteria; phylum Pseudomonadota; class Alphaproteobacteria; order Rhodospirillales; family Shumkoniaceae; genus Shumkonia. The sequence goes on along the minus strand of JACZKS010000170.1, from coordinate 1,521 downwards.
AATACAATTTAGTCCAGCGTTTGGGTTCCCCCTACACTGAAAGCCACATTAAGAGGATTGGAAAGGAGGAGGGGGCGGGAATGAGGGCTAAGTACCGAAGCCGCGGACCAGGCTGCCGACGATCAGGTACCAGCCGTCGACCAGCACGAAGAAGATGATCTTGAAGGGCAGCGCGATCATGATCGGCGGCAGCATCATCATGCCCATCGACATCAGGACGGCGGACACCACCATGTCGATGATGAGGAACGGGATGAAGATGAGGAAGCCGATCTCGAAGGCCCGCTTCAACTCGCTGATCATGAAAGCGGGAACGAGGACCCGCAGCGGCGTCGCCTCGCGCATCTGCTCGTCGGAAACCTGGGCGATGTCGGCGAACAGCATCAGGTCCTGCTCGCGGGTATGAATCATCATGAAGTCGGAAATCGGCTTCATGGTGCGATCGAAAGCCTCGAACTCGTCGATCTCCTCGGCGATCAGCGGCTTGATGCCCTGGTCGTAGGACGCCTGGAAGGTCGGCATCATGACGAAGAGGGTGAGGAAGAGGGCCAGGCTGACCAGCACCTGGTTGGGTGGCGTCTGCTGGGTGCCGAGCGCGGTACGCAGGAACGACAGCACCACCATCATGCGGGTGAACGAAGTGACCATGACGAGGATGGAGGGTGCCAGGCTCAGCACCGTCAGCAGCAGGAAAAGCTGGATGACCCGCGCGGTGGAACTGCCGCCGCCCTCACCCAGGTCCAGCGAAAGGCTCTGGGCCGCGGCCGGCGTGGCGGCGAAAGCAAGGACCAGGAGGCCGGCGGCCAGCACCCCGGCGTAACGAATCAGGCGTCGGCTCATCGGGGCACGTCCTGGTTGTTGGCCGCCACCGTTTCGGCCAGCACCTCGCCGAAGCCATCGGACGGCGTGGGGATGGCGCGATCGAGCAGGAGGTCTGAGGTCGCGCCCAGCAGCACCAGGTATTCGACCTGGTCGCGGCGTATCAGAGCTAGGCGCCGGCGGGGGTCCAGCGAAATGATCTCGACCACCGCCAGCCGGCGCGCCCGCTTGCCGCGCGTCGCCACCCGGTAACCGAATCCCATGCGCCGGGCCACGACGGCCAGCAAGGCGATCAGCGCCAGCACGAAAATCAGCGCGAAGACGAACTGCAGGTACTCGCCGAAACCCATATCCATTGCGACGGCGCCCCGGCTACTTGTCGGCGCCGTCGGGGAGAGGTTGGCGGGCATAGGCGTTGAGCACGCGGCTGCGGGGGACACCCTCGCTTTCGCCGCTGCCGACACGGGCCCGGATGGCGGTCTCCAGATCGTCCAACGCCCGCACCAGGTTCTCCATCGCCCGTGCGACGACGTCGCGGCTGGCCGGCGGTGTCTTGCGCACGCGGGCGCACAGGGCATCAATGCGGCCTTCCAGGGTCGAAAGGTCGATCGTCCGGCCGTCGCCCATCAGGCGGCGGGCGGTGGCGATGACCGAGGCCACCTTGTCCATTTCAAGCATGAGATCGGTGGGCGGGGTTTGGGG
>JACZKS010000169.1 GCA_014859895.1 Rhodospirillales bacterium | reverse complement strand
CGGCGGCCGGCCGAGCGCGGCCAGCAGCGCGGCGAGCGGCCCGCCGCCGATGGAATGGACCCGCCCGGCGATGTCGCGATACGTCGGCTCGATACCGACGGCATCGGCCAGCCGGGCCAGGAACGGGCCGGGAGGCGAAGTGGGGGTGGAAGGGTCGGCGGTCATGGCGGTCCGTCCCTTACGCCTACGCGTCGGCCATACTGGCGTATTCGAACATCAGAAAGGTACGAGGCGGCACGGTCACGCTGCCGCCCCTCGACACCCGCGGACCGCCACCGGTGGGCGGATCGGCCGCGGTATCGACGACACATGCCCAGTCGCCGGGGCCGGAGGCGTTCGGCAACCGGAAGGGAATCTCGGCTTCGCCGGCGTTGAGGATGATGAGGAAGGTGACGTCCGGCTCGGGTTCGCCGGAGGAGGTCAGATGGTATTCGCCGGCCTCGCCGCTCAGCAGGAAGCCGATGCAGTGGTTGGTCGGGGTCCGCCAGTCGGCCTCGCCGAACTCGCGGCCGTCCGGCCGGAGCCATGTGATGTCCTTAATCTCGGTCCCCGGAATGACGCCGCCATGGAAGAAGCGGGAGCGCCTGAAGACCACGTGGCGGCGGCGCTGCGCGATGAGGAAGCGGACGAATTCCCGCAGCTGGCGGCCTTCCGGACCGATGCCGTTCCAATCGATCCAGCTGATCTCGGAATCCTGGCAGTAGGCGTTGTTGTTGCCGAGCTGGCTGCGGGCGAATTCGTCGCCGGCCACCAGCATGGGAACACCTTGGGACACCAGCAGCGTAGCCAGGAAGTTGCGCATCTGCTGGAAGCGGACGCGCGAGATCGCCTGATCGGCGGTCGGCCCTTCGATGCCGTAGTTGGCGTTGTAGTTGTCGTTGGTGCCGTCCAGGTTGTCTTCGAGGTTGGCTTCGTTGTGCTTCCGGGTGTAGCTGACCAGGTCGTTCAGCGTGAAGCCGTCGTGGGCGGTGACGAAATTGATGCTGGCCCAGGGCCGCCGGCCCCGCCGTTCGAACAGGTCGCTGGAACCGGTGGTGCGGGTGGCCAGTTCCGGAAGCTGGCCGGCATCGCCCCGCCAGAAACGGCGCACGGTGTCGCGATAGCGGTCGTTCCATTCGGCCCAGCCCGGCGGGAAGCCGCCCAGGCGATACCCGCCCTCGCCAAGGTCCCACGGCTCGGCGATCAGCTTGACCCTGGACAGCGCCGGGTCCTGGCGAACGGCATCGAGAAAGCCAGCGTGCACGTGGTACTGCTGGTCGTATTCGCGCGCCAGTGTCGTTGCAAGATCGAAACGATACCCGTCGACGTGCATTTCCTGGACCCAGAAGCGCAGCGAATCCATGACCAGCTGCAAGACCCGGGGATGGTGCAGGTTGAAGCTGTTGCCGCAACCGGTGAAGTCCAGGTAGTTCCGGTAGTCGTCGCCCTGCAGGCGGTAGTAGTTGCGATTGTCGATGCCGCGGAAGCACAGCGTCGGTCCCAGGCGATCGCTTTCCGCCGTGTGATTGAAGACGACGTCCAGGATGACCTCGATGCCGGCGTCGTGCAGGACGTGCACCATGGTCTTGAACTCGCCGAGTCCGCCCTCGGCCAAATAGAGCGGATGCGGCGCGAAGAAGCCGATGGAATTGTAGCCCCAGTAGTTGCGCTGGCCCTTGGCGGCGAGGCGGTGCTCGTCGACGAAGGCGTGAACCGGCAGAAGCTCGACGGCGGTGATGCCGAGGCCGCGCAGGTAGTCGACCACGGCCGGCGTGGCCAGTCCGGCGAAGGTGCCGCGGTTCTCGGTGGGCACCTCGGGATGGCGCATGGTCAGGCCGCGCACGTGGGCTTCGTAGATGATGCTCTGTTCCCACGGCGTCGCCGGCGCCTTGTCGTTGCCCCAGGTGAAGGCGGTATCGACCACCCGGCACTTGTAGGTGTACTTGGCGCTGTCGCGCGAATCGAACGACAGGTCCTCCTTGGGATCGCCGATGCGATACCCGAACAGGGCGTCGTGCCAGCGGATGCCGCCGACCAGGGCCTTGGCATACGGGTCGATCAGCAGCTTGTTGGCGTTGAACCGATGCCCCTTGTCCGGCGCATAGGTGCCATGCACCCGATAGCCGTAAATCTGGCCGGGCCGCGCGTCGGGCAGATAGCAGTGCCACGTCTCGTCGGTGTATTCGGGAAGCACGATACGCTGGACCTCGCGGTCGCCGTGTTCGTCGAACAGGCACAACTCGACTTTCTCGGCGTTTTCCGAGAACAGCGCGAAATTGACTCCCTTGCCGTCCCAATTGGCGCCAAGCGGATACGGACTGCCGGGCCACACCCGCATCCGTTTAACACTCATGCTTGTCCCTCGATACCGCGCGGCCGCAGGATCAAAACGCCCAGCGGCGGCAGGGTCAGGCTGACCGACCACGGATGGCCGTGGGCGGGCATGGCGTCGGCCTGGACGCCGCCCAGGTTGCCGACTCCGCTGCCCCCGTAGTCGGCGGCATCGGTGTTGATGCATTCCACATAGAAATCGCCGCTCGGCACCCCGATGCGATAGCCGTGATGAATCACCGGCGTGAAATTGCAGACCACCACCGCCACCTCCTCCGTTCGCTTGCCGCGGCGCAGGAAGCTGACCACGCTGTGGTCGACGTCCTGGCAGTCGATCCAAGCGAAACCGGCCGGCTCGAAATCGATCTCGTAGAGAGCCGGCGCCCGCCGGTAAAGCCGGTTCAGGTCACCCAACAGCCGCTGGACGCCGGCGTTCAACGGATCGTCGAGCAGGTGCCAGTCCAGGCTGCGGTCATGCGACCACTCGCGATCCTGGGCGATGTCGGCCCCCATGAACAGCAGTTTCTTGCCGGGATGGCCGAACATGAAGGCGAAATAGGCCCTCAGGTTGGCGAACTTCTGCCAGCGGTCGCCGGGCATCTTGCCCAGGAGCGAACCCTTGCCGTGCACCACCTCGTCGTGGGAAAGCGCCAGCACGAAGTTCTCGGTGAAGGCATAGATCAGGCCGAAGGTCAGGTTGTTCAGGTGATAGCGGCGATAGATCGGCTCCTTGGACATGTACTGCAGGGTGTCGTGCATCCAGCCCATGTTCCATTTGAGCCCGAAGCCCAGACCACCGAGGTAGGTCGGCCGCGACACCATCGGCCAGGCGGTCGATTCCTCGGCCACCGTCGTCGCCCCGCCGTTCTCGCCGAAGATGACCTCGTTCATGCGTCGGAGGAAGGCCACCGCCTCCAGGTTCTCGTTGCCGCCGTACTGGTTGGGCACCCATTCGCCCGACTTGCGGCTGTAGTCGAGGTAAAGCATCGAGGCCACGGCATCGACGCGCAGGCCGTCGATGTGGAAGCTGTCGATCCAATAGCGGGCGTTGGCCAAAAGGAAGTTCGCCACCTCGCGCCGGCCGTAGTTGTAGATGAGCGTCCCCCAGTCGGTGTGACGGCCTTTGCGCGGGTCGGCGTGTTCATAAAGGTGGGTGCCGTCGAAAAGGCCGAGACCGTGCTCGTCGGTGGGGAAGTGACCGGGCACCCAATCGACCAGCACGCCGATGTCGGCGGCATGGCAGGCGTCGACGAAGGCGCGGAAATCGTCGGGCGAGCCGAAGCGGCTGGTCGGCGCGAACAGACCGATCGGCTGGTAGCCCCACGATCCGTCGAACGGAAACTCGCACACCGGCATCAGCTCGATGTGGGTGAAGCCCAATTCCCGCACGTAGGGAACCAGTTCGTCGGCCATCTCGCGGTAGGTCAGGTAGCGGTTGCCCTCCTCGGGCTTGCGCCGCCACGAGCCGAGATGGACCTCGTACACGGAAAAGGGAGCGTCGAGCGCATTGGTCTCGCCGAGACGGCCTCGCCACAGCTCGTCGGTCCAGACGAAGGGCTGGGGGGAGGCGACGACGCTGGCCGTCTTCGGCGGGATTTCGGCGGTGAATGCATAGGGGTCGGTCTTCAGCGGCAACAGCCGGCCGTCCCTGGCCTTGATCTCGAACTTGTAGGGCTCTCCGGGGCCGATACCGGGAACGAAGATCTCCCAGATGCCGAAGCCGTGGCGCAGGCGCATGACGTGGCGCCGACCGTCCCAGCCGTTGAAGCCGCCGACCACGCTGACGCGCCGGGCATTGGGAGCCCAAACGGCGAAGGCGACGCCCTCGACGCCCTCCAGCGTACGGGGATGGGCGCCCATCACCTCGTAGGCCCGAAGATGGTTGCCTTCACCCAGCAGATGCAGGTCGAAATCGCTGATGACCGGCGGGAAGCGGTAGGCATCCTCGGCTTCCACCACATGGCCGTTCCAGTCGATGCGCAGGCGATAGGCGAACCGCTGGCGCCGGCTACCGAGCGGGCCGGCGAAGATGCCGGCGTCATGGATGCGCGGCAGGTCGGCCACCGTGCTGCCGTCGGCGGCGTCCACCACCGCCACCGAACCGGCGCCGGGCAGACAGGCCCGGGCCAGGAGACGACCGCTGCCGGCTTCGTGCATGCCGAGCACGCCGAAGGGATCCACGTGATCGCCCGAGGCCAGGGCGTTAAGGGCGTTACGGTCAAGGGATTGAGGCATTATACCGGTTCCGTTTCTGTCAGCAGACGGGTCAGGCCGGCCAGGGGAATGCGCAGCCAGTCCGGCCGGTTCGCCGCCTCATAGCCGATTTCGTAGAACAGTTTTTCGAACAGGAACAGCCGCAGAATACGTGCCCGTTCAGCCTTCTTGGCAGGGTAGGACGGGCAGTCGCCGATGACGGCCTTATAATGGCCGAGGAACGTTTCGGCCGTGCGCCGCTCCCATTCGGCGGTCAGCGGCCGCAGCTTCTCGAGGAGCTCGGGCTGTCCCGCCGCGTGCTCGAAAAGGGCCGCCCAGGCGGCGTAATTGAACGAGCGCAACATCCCGGCCACATCCTTGAGCGGCGAGCCCTTGGCGCGACGCTGCTCCAGCGGACGGGCCGGCTCGCCCTCGAAGTCGAGGATCTGCACGTCGTCCTGGGCAATCACCACCTGGCCCAGGTGGAAATCGCCGTGCAGGCGGGTACGGACGGCGTTGAGGCGGGTTGGCGCCAAGTCCTTCAAGCGATCGAGAATGTCGCCGCGCCGGGCCAACAGACGGTCGATATCCTCCCGCAGCCCCGGACCCGCAGCTGAGCGCGACCGTTTGAGTGCCGCGAAGGCGTCGCGCGCCTGGCCGACGGCCTGGCGCGACCATTCCTTGAGATCGGCCGCCGAGGTCGGCTCGGGGGCGAAGGCCGGATCGTCGACGTCGAGCGCGAAGGCCCGGTGCAATTCGGCCGTCCGCTCGCCCAGGCGGCCCGCCGTCAGCAGGAAGAGAGCATGCGGGTCGTGATCGCCGCCGGCCGTCACCGTCTCCGGCTGGACGATCTGGGCGTCTTCGAGATAGCGGCCAACGTGGTCGAGGGTGAACGACCAGCCGTCGCCCAGATTGCGCACGAATTTTTGAAGTACGGCCAGCGCCATGGTCTCGCCGCCCGCCGCTTGGTATTCGGCGGTTCCCAGCAACTGCGGCGAATGGGTATAGCCGGCGGTTTCGGTGAGGAAGCGGCCGATCTCCACCTCCGGATGGCAACCGGCCTGCACCTGGCGATAGGCCTTGAGGATCATCTCCTCGCCGACGATGACCGAGGTGTTGCTCTGCTCGCGGCCGAGGCGGCGAATCTCGAACGCCGCCACGTCGGTGCCGGCCGGGAAGGCGGAGGTCGCCGCAAAGTCGAAGCGGCCGCCGGCAGAGACCAGATCACGCCCCTCGGCCATGGCGGCAACCAGGCAGCGCACCATCTCGCCGTCGGCCATGGCGTCATAGAGGACGCCGACCCGGGCGTTCCGGCGCACCCGGCAAAGGATCGAAGGCAGAAGCTGAGTCAGGGGATCGTCGGACAGACTTTCCCAGGCTACCGCGAAAGGCAGGAAATAGCGCTGGCTGGTGCCGTCCGTGAAGGCCGTCTCGAAGAGGCACAGCAGCCACCCGCCCAGCGGATCGCCCAGTTCGGCGTACTCGATCAGGTCGACCTTGGCCAGCGTCCTGCCCTTGCCGGCGAACCATCGCTGGTGGACCAGGAATTCGGGCAGGATGCGCTCGGTGAGCGTCGCGCGCGGGCCGCCTGTAACCAGGCTCGCCCACCCCTGCGGCAATACCAGGGTCAGGAGGTCGGGCACCGACTGCTCGAAGTCCTGATGCCAAGCCGGCGCCGCCGCCTCCTCGGCCAGCAGGAACCAATAGAAGCCGTAGCCCGGCAGCGTGATGAAATAGGGCAGTTCCCCGATCGGCGGAAAGGCGCTGTTGCCCAGGAGCTCCACCGGCACCCGGCCGGCATAGGCCGAAAGGTCAAGCTCGGCCGGCTGCGCCGAGCGCGACAGGTTGGCGATGCAAAGAATCGTTTCGCCCTCGTACTGACGCAGGTAGGCCAGCACCTTGCGGTTGCCCGGATAAAGCAGCGTCAGGCTGCCGCGGCCGAAGGCGCGATGCGCCTTGCGCACGGCCAGCAGACGGCGCACCCAGTTGAGCAGCGAGGCTGGATTGCGGGCCTGCGCCTCGACATTGACCGCCTGGAATCCGTACACCGGGTCCATGATGGCGGGCAGGAAAAGCTGCGGCGGGTCGGCCTTGGAAAAGCCTCCGTTGCGGTCGGGCGACCACTGCATGGGCGTTCGCACCCCGTCGCGGTCGCCGAGGAAAATGTTGTCGCCCATGCCCAGTTCGTCGCCGTAGTAAAGGACCGGCGTGCCGGGCATCGACATCAGCAGGCTGTTCAGCAGCTGGATCTTGGTGCGGTCGTTGTCCAGCAGCGGCGCCAGCCGGCGGCGGATGCCAACGTTGATGCGGGCCCTGGGATCGGCGGCGTAGAAGCGCCACAGATAGTCGCGCTCGCGGTCGCTGACCATTTCGAGCGTCAGTTCGTCGTGGTTGCGCAGGAAGATCGCCCACTGGCAATTGTCGGGGATATCCGGCGTCTGGCGCAGGATGTCGGTGATCGGATGCCGGTCCTCCTGGGCCAGCGCCATGTAGATGCGCGGCATCAGGGGAAAGTGAAAAGCCATGTGGCACTCGTCGCCGTCGCCGAAATAGGGGCGCACGTCCTCCGGCCACTGGTTGGCCTCGGCCAGGAACATGCGGTCGGCGAAATGGCCGTCCAGCCAAGCGCGCAGTTCCTTTATCACGCCATGGGTTTCGGCGAGGTTTTCGTTGTTGGTGCCGTCGCGTTCGACCAGGTAGGGAATGGCGTCGAGGCGCACGCCGTCGACCCCGGCGTCGAGCCAGAACTTCATGGCGCTCTTCACCGCCCTCATGACCCGCGGGTTGTCGAAGTTGAGGTCGGGCTGGTGCGAAAAGAAGCGGTGCCAGTAATAGGCCTGGGCCTCGGGGTCCCACGCCCAGTTCGAGGTCTCGGTATCGGTGAAGATGACGCGGGTTCCGGGATACTTCTGGTCGCTGTCGCTCCATACATAGAAATTGCGCCACGACGAGCCGGGCCCGGCTTTCCTGGCCCGCTGGAACCAGGGGTGCTGGTCCGAGGTGTGGTTGATGACCAGCTCGTTGATCACCCGCATGCCCCGGGCGTGCGCGGCCCTCACGAACTGGCGGAAATCGCGCAGCGTGCCGTAGGCCGGATTGACGTTGTCGTAATCGGCGATGTCGTAGCCGTCGTCGCGCAGCGGCGAGGGGTAGAACGGCAGCAACCAGACGCAGTCGATGCCGAGCCACTGTAGGTAGTCGAGCTTCTGCGCGAGCCCACGAAAGTCACCGAGCCCGTCGTCGGTGGAGTCGAAGAATGCCAGCGTGTGCACCTCGTAGAAGACAGCCGTCTTGAACCAGAGCGGTTGCCGCTCGAACCAGTGCTCACCCGAGCCTCGCATCGCGGGCCCGGTGCTCACGCGCCCCGTCCGACTGTCAGCACGTGTGCCCCACCGGGGGGTAGCTTCACGTAGTTCGCTCCCGTC
>JACZKS010000024.1 GCA_014859895.1 Rhodospirillales bacterium | reverse complement strand
CCATGGCGGCCAGGGGGATGCGGGTGCTCGCCTTCGCCGCCCGCCCGGCCCCCGGGCTCGGCGCCATCGCCATGTCGGATCTCGAGAACGGATTTGCCTTCCTCGGCCTGCAAGGGATGATCGACCCGCCGCGCCCCGAGGCCATCGAGGCCATCGGCCGCTGCCATCGGGCCGGCATCACGGTCAAGATGATCACCGGCGATCACAAGGCGACGGCGCAGGCCATTGCCGCCGAGCTTGGCATCCTCGGCCATGACCCGGGTGTGCCGCCAGCCATCGCCGGGGTGGAACTCGCCGAAATGTCCGACCGCCAGATCGAGGACGCGGCGGCGGCCTGCAACGTCTTCGCGCGGGTGGCGCCCGAGCACAAGCTGAAGCTGGTTTCCGCCCTCCAGAAGCGGGGCCAGATCGTCGCCATGACGGGGGACGGCGTCAACGACGCCCCGGCCCTGAAGCAGGCCAACATCGGGGTCGCCATGGGCATCACCGGAACCAGCGTGTCCAAGGAGTCCGCCGCCATCGTGCTCGCCGACGACAACTTCGCCTCGATCGCCGCGGCGGTCGAGGAAGGGCGGCGCTTCTATGACAACCTCATCAAGTCCCTGGCCTTCGTGCTGCCGACCAACCTCGGGCTGGCGTTGATCCTGATATGGGCGGTGGCGTTCTTCCCCTTCGACGTCGTCGCCCCCGGCGCCGGTCAGGCGGCGCGCGAGCTGCTGCTGCCCATGGGGCCGGCGCAGCTTCTGTGGGTCAACCTGGTGGCGGCGGTGGCGCTGGCCTTGCCGCTGGCCTTCGAGGCCAAGGAACCCAACGTCATGAACCGGCCGCCCCGCGACCCGAAGGCGCCGGTGCTGAGCGGCTTCGTCCTCATGCGCACCGCCCTTGTCGCGGTGCTGATGAGCGCCGGCGCGATCGGGCTCTTCCTCTATCACTTCGGGGCCGCGGCGGAAGGCGCACCCAATGCGCTGGCCAAGGCCCAGACGCTGGCCGTCACCACCGTCGTCATGTTCCAGATCTTCTACCTGATCAACTGCCGCTCGCTCAGCGGCTCGGTTTTCAGGATCGGCGTCTTCAGCAACAAGTTCGTGTTCGTCGGCATCGCCACCGTCCTCGCCCTGCAGGCGGTGTTCATCTACGCGCCGTTCATGAACGCCATCTTCTCCTCGGCCCCCCTCGGCCCCGGCGAGATCCTGGCCAGCGTCGCGGTCGGCGCCGCCATCCTGCCCATCATCGGCCTGGAGAAATGGTGGCGGAGCCGGCGGACCGGCGAACCCTCTCGCGAGATGGCGGGCACGGCGGCCGAGTGAGGGTCCCCTTGTCCCGCCGCCCCGCGCGCATCAGCTATTGCTTTTGGGCGCCCCATCGCGCCGGATTGCGGGGACGGGTTTCATGTCGCTCACGCTCCACTATCATCCGCTGGCATCCTTCTGCCACAAGGTGCTGATCGCGCTCTATGAGGCGCAAACGCCGTTCACCGCCCATCTCGTCGACCTCATGGCGGCCGATGCCCGAGCCCGCTTCCTTGACCTGTGGCCGGTCGGCAAGATCCCGGTGCTGCGGGACGAGGCGCGCGATAGGACGGTGCCCGAGACCACCATCATCATCGAGTACCTGGACCGCCACTATCCCGGCCCGCACCGCCTGCTGCCGGCGGACGAAGACGCGCGCCTGGAAGCCCGGCTGTGGGATCGCTTTTTCGATGCCTACGTCCACGCGCCCATGCAAGCGGTTGTCGGCGACCGCCTGCGGGCCGAGGAGGCGCGCGACCCGACGGGCGTCGCAAACGCTAGGGCGACGCTCGCCACCGCCTATGGGATGATCGAGACGCGCATGGCCGAAAGGACGTGGGCGGCGGGCGAGGATTTCAGCCTCGCCGACTGCGCGGCGGCGCCGGCCCTGTTCTACGCCGGCATCGTCGCCCCCTTCCCCGCCGGCCACGCCCGCCTCGCCGCCTATTTCGAACGGCTGGTGGCGCGCCCGTCGTTCGCCCGCGTGCTCGCCGAGGCCCGCCCCTATTTCGCGATGTTCCCCTTCAAGAACGACATGCCGGCCCGCTTCCGGGCGGGCTAGCCCTAGGGGCCGACGGTTCCAAAGGAGTGGGCGTGACGTTCGGCGGAATGCCGACGAACGGTTGCCGACGGTCGATTTGCCACAATTTTGACGCTGGCCTCGTTTCCGCCTTCCCTCAAGAATAGGGGCGGGTTTCAATGCTTCACGAGGAGGGGTTTCCGAACGCCAGGCGTCATTCCCGCCCTTCCCGGCGACGTCTTTGCGACGCCGTCGATGGCAGGGCCTGTCACCTGACGCACTGCCGCGCACAATAAGGTGGGGGGCAATCGTCGCGTTTAGTCGGGCTCACGTCCGGTCCCAGTGGCCGGCGACAGAGGGGAGATGACCCATGACAGACGCCGTCAATATGAATCCGCACCATGGCTGCGCAGGCCGCCATCCCACCCGTTCTTTTCTTGATTCTCTCGCCGGCCACGAGGATCCCGGCAAGTTCGGCCGGATGTTCCCGCGCCTGCCGGGCCTCGAGGTTCCCGATACCCAGCTCCAGGCCCTGGCCGAGGCGATGCTCGACGACAACAACCAGTCGGGAGACAACGCGAACATCCCGGCCGGCTTCACCTATTTCGGCCAGTTCCTCGACCACGACATCACCCTTGATTTGACCTCGCTGGGCGAGAAGGACCGCGATCCGCTGGCGGTCGAGAACTTCCGCACACCCAGCATCGATCTCGATTCCGTCTACGGTCTCGGCCCCGACGGCAGCCCGCATCTCTATGCCCGGGATCCCGCCACGGGGGCGACGACGCCCAAGTTCCTGCTCGGCAAGAACATCACGGTCGCCTTCGGCAACGTCGAGGGCGATTTTCGCAACGACCTGCCGCGCAGCCCCGAAGGCAGGGCGCTGATCGGCGACCATCGCAACGACGAGAACCTGGTGGTCGCCCAGACCCACCTCGCCTTCCTCAAGTTCCACAACAAGGTCGTCGACTTCCTTCAGCAGGGAGCCAAGCCACCCGAGGACCTGTTCGCCGAGGCGCGCCGCACGGTGACCTGGCATTACCAGTGGATCGTGCTGCACGATTTGCTGGAACGGCTGACCGAGAAGGGCATATCCGAACGGCTGCTGCACGACGGCCGCAAGTTCTACCGCTTCAAGCGCATCCCCTACATGCCTGTCGAATTCTCGGGCGCGGCCTACCGGCTGGGGCACAGCATGGTGCGGCAGTTCTATGATTATAACCGGGTCTTCTCCAACGCCGGCTTCAACCTGCTGTTCGGCTTCACCGGCCTGTCGGGGCAGATCATAGGCGACCTGGCGCCGACGGAGCCCACCGGGCCGTTGCCGGTGGCCCGCCTGCCCAGCAACTGGATCATCGACTGGCGCCGCTTCCACGACGTGCAGTCTGGAGACGCCACCATCACCTTCGCGCCTTCGCGCCTGCTCGACCCGTTCCTGGCTTCCGAGCTGCACAATCTGCCGGGCGGTGGCGGCAACCTGGCGTTTCGCAACCTCAAGCGCGGCGTCAACCTCGGGCTGCCTTCAGGTCAGGCGATCGCCCAGGCGATGGGCATCGACAACCCGATGACGCCCGACGAGGTCGCCGGGGGCACCGACGGCGCGGAGGCCAAGAAGCACGGGCTGCACGAGCGGACGCCGCTTTGGTACTACATCCTCAAGGAGGCGCACGTCCGCCACCAGGGGAAGCGCCTGGGGCCGGTCGGCTCGACCATCGTGGCCGAAGTCCTGACGGGGATCGTCCACGGCGACCATGAATCCTATTTATGGCAGCGGGGAACCGGCTGGAGGCCATCCCTGCCGTCGAAAAAGAAGGGCGACTTCACCTTGGCCGACATGCTCCGGTTCGTCGGCGAGATCAGCCCCATCGACAACGTCACGACCTGACCGGCCGCGGGGGGCGCCGGCGGTCGTGCCGGCGCCGCCCCTGACGCCGGCAGCCGCCGTTGGGGAGGCCTGCCATGCCCGAGCTGTCATTCCTGAAGATCCTGTTCACGACGCTCAAGGATCTTTCGTTCTGGACCGGTTTCGTCACCATCGTGGCGTTCTCGATGGGACGCTTCAACGAGCGGGTGCTGGACGACGAGGAACTCGATCCGCCGCTTCCCAACCGCTGCTTCACGTCCCGATTCCGCTACGCCAGTTCGGCGCTCATCTATGTTCTCGTGTACCTCACGATCTACAGCACCTTCGTCGTCGGCGGTTCCATCCCGGCCTTGCAGGGTCCGCTGACCGAGCTGTTCGGCTCGCTCAACGTGAGCGAGCAGATCGGCACGCCGGCGTGGGCGGCGATGATCCTGATGGTGATCGCGCCGACCTTCGAGCGGGTGAGGAAGGTCGACCTCAGGCTGCGCCGCTGGCTGATGGATTTCGCCAACATCCCCTTCAAGGCGCGCCAGCTGGCCGAGGAGATCGTCATCGCGGTGCGCCGCAAGGGCGACGACCGGACGCTCACCCCCCTTCACGAGTTGCCGACGGTGAGGCTTTGCGACATTGCCGACGCCTTCCTTCAATTGAGGAACCGGCTGTGTTCGCTGGGCGGCGAACGGGCCAAGTCGGCCTACCGCGAATTTTTCAACGTCACCTATGGTGGCATCGCCAGGGCCGTCGATCAGCGATACCAGACGGTCAAGAAGGAAATGGAGGCCGAAAAGGCCGGCCCCGCCGCGAAATCGGCGGAAGACGGCCTCAGTTTCCGCCGCCAGCTGGCCGATCTCGTGCGCCGGAACGCCCGCCTGACGGCCTGCGCGCTGCTGCAGGTCGAGGCCGAGGAGCACAGCGCCAGGGAAACCATGCGGAGCCGCTGCGACCTTCCCGATCTGGCGCCCGGCCTGTTCCGCTTCGGCGGCTCGCAGACCGTGCTGGGCGTCCTGCTGGTGTTCGCCACCTGCGTCGTCGTCGGCCCGACCGTGCAGTTCGCCGTCGGCACCGCCGAGGTGACGCCGGGCGACATCTGGGCGTCCCTGCAGAAATGGGCCTACTGGGGCGCCGTCGGCGCCCTCGCCTATCTGCTTCCGCTGGTGCTGGCGGCGTCCGTGCAGCTGTGGCTGCTGGACAAGGAAGATGAAGCCGGCGAACACCACAACTGGACGTTCAAGACCATGGTCATGCTGACCACGTTGGCCGGGTGCTTCCTTCTCGCCGCCATCCCGCTGTTCATCGGCGCCATGATCAAGGCCCGCATCTCGGGCGGCGTGCATTCGCCGCTGATCGTCGCCTTTGCGCTGGTGCCGGCGACGGTGGCCGTCCTTTTCATTCCCATATCGCGACGGCGGATCAATCGGCCCCACGGCATCAACGCCCTCGTCGACTTCGCCTCCTTCGGGATCGCCGCCGGCATTGTCACCTACGTCACGGGGTCGCTGGTCAAGGTGGCCGAACTGGCGACCAGCAACGTCCGCGACATGGGCCCGCTGTTCGAGGTGATGACCCGCGGCATGCCCGCCGTTTCCATGGTGTCGCTCTTCGTCGGCGGCGGCTTCGGCGCGCTGCAATGCGGGGCGTCGCGCCAACTGGTGGAAGCCGCGCGGGCGCGCCGCGGCCAGCAGGGCTTCGCCATCGCCGAGGCGCGCCCCGTTCCCTGACACCGGCCCTTGATGGTGGGAGAGACGCAATGCCCCCGGTATTCAGACCCGTTCCCGACTGGTTCTCCTGGGACAACCAGGGGGGCGGCGTTGCCGCCGCCTCTCTCGCCCCGGGGCGCGAGGATATTGTCGTCCTCATGGTCGACGCGCCCCCCGGCAACAGCCGCGGGCTCTATCGCGTCGGCAAGGGGCTCGACGCCGCCGGCCAGGTCACCGGCGGCTGGACGCCGTGGATCGACATCCCCGACTGGTTTCCCGCCCAGACCCAGGGAGCGGGGATCGCCATCGGCGACATCGACGGCGACGGCCGGCCGGACCTGGTGGTGGCGATGGTCGACAGCCCCGGCGGCCCCAACCAGGGGCTGTTCCGCATCGGCCGCGCGCTCGACGGCGAGGGCAACGTCACCGGCGGCTGGGGCCCGTGGAACGCCGTCCCCGACTGGTTCTCGTGGGAAAACCAGGGCGCGGCGGTTGCCCTGGCTCCCCCGGACGGCCAGGGCCGGCGCGACCTGGTCGTCTTCATGATCGACAACGGCCCCGAGGCCAACCGCGGGGTCTATCGCATCGGCGGCCAGGTCGACATCGACGGCAACGTCGCCGGCTGGACGCCGTGGGTCGACGTCCCCGACTGGTTCTCGTGGGAGAACCAGGGGGCCGGCGTGGCGGTGGCCGACCTTTCCGGCAACGGCACGCGCGACCTCATCGTCTTCCATGTCGACAACGCCATCGGCCAGAACCAGGGCTTCTACCGGATCGGCAGGAACATTGGCGCCGGCGGCATCCCGGCCGGCGGCTGGGGCCGCTGGCTGGGCGTGCCCAACTGGTTCTCGTGGGAGAACCAGGGCGGCGGCATCGCGCTTTCCACGCTGGGCGGCAGGCGCCATCTGGTCGCCTTCATGATCGACAACCCGCCGGCCCAGAACGCCGGCCTCTACGAGGTCTTCCAACTCGACCACGACCCGGCCGTCGAGGGCGAATGGGAGGAATTGCCGTTCCTGTCGGGCGTGCTGGCGGTGCACACGGCGCTGCTGCCCAAGGGCAAGGTGCTGTTCTTCGCCGGCTCCGGGTCCAGCGCGGTGCGCTTCGCCAGCCCGCTGTTCGGCAACGAGGCGCAAGGCATCTTCATGAGCGTCGTCTGGGACCCGCCCGGCAACAGCTTTTCCCACCCGCCGACCCTTCGAGCCGCCGACGGCAAGCCGTTCGACTTCTTCTGCGGCGGCGATGCGTTCCTGCCCGACGGCGGCATGCTGTCGGCCGGCGGCACGCTCGCCTACAACCCGTTCGGCGGGCGCAAGGACGTCGCGCTGTTCGACTGGCGGACGGAAACCTGGTCGTTCGCGGCGCCGATGGACCACGGCCGCTGGTACCCGACCCTGATCACGCTGGGTGACGGCCGCATCCTTGCCGTCACCGGGCTCAACGAGGCCGGCAACGGCCATAATCAGGAACTGGAAATCTATTCGTCGGCGACCGACAGCTGGCAGGACCTCAATTTCGCGCCCGGCTTTCCCGGGCTGCCGCTTTACGCCCATATCTTCCTGATGGAGGACGGACGGGTCTTCTTTTCCGGCGGGCGCATGGACGATCCGCTGGCGGTGGAGCCCTGCATTTTCACCCTCACCCAGAACCCGGTGCCGACCGTCCCCATCCCCGACCTGCTCGATCCGGTCCTGCGCAACCAGTCGGCCAGCGTGCTGCTGGGGCCGGCCCAGGATCAACGGGTGCTCATCTGCGGCGGCGGCCCGGTCGGCAAGGCGGACCTGACGCACGCCACCGACAAGGTCAGCGTCGTCGACCTCAAGGCGGCGAACCCGGCCTATGTGGCGGCCGCCCCGATGGCGCTGCCGCGCATGCACCTGAACGCCGTGCTGCTGCCCGACCGCACCGTCTTCGTCAGCGGTGGCGCGCTGCGCCAGGAGGACGATCTGCTGGCCCGCACGCAGGCCGAGATCTATGACCCGGCGAGCAACACCTGGAGCCTGATGGCCGAGGCGGCGGTGGCCCGCATGTACCACTCCACCGCCGTGCTGCTGGCTGACGGCCGGGTAGTAGCGGCCGGCGGCAACCCGGAAGGCGGCAGCCAGGTGGCCTGGCTGCCGCCCGACGACGAGGAGGAACTGCGCCTGGAGATCTTCAGCCCGCCCTACCTGTTCAAGGGGCCGCGCCCGGTCATCGGCACGGTGCCGGAAGAGTGGACCTATGGCGCCCAGATGGCCGTCCCGACGGCCCAGGCGGCGGCCATCCAGACAGCCTCGCTGATCAAGAACGGCGTCACCACCCATTCCTTCGACAGCGCCCAGCGGCTGGTCGATCTGCCGATCGCCTCGCGGACGGCGGGCGCCGTCACCGTCAACGTCACCGCCGAGCCCAACATCGCGCCGCCCGGCTGGTACATGCTGTTCCTCGTCAACCAGCAGAGCGTCCCGTCGGTCGCCAAGTGGATCCACCTGACGTAAGGGGAGAAAGGGCATGCCAATCACATCCGTATCCGCATTCACCCGCCTCAGCGTCTTCGCCGGCTGGACGATGGCGTTGGCCGGTTGCAGCACCGCCGACTATGCCCAACCGATAAACACCTTCGCCGAGGCGACGACGGCCGCGGAATCGGCGCTGATCCAACTCGACAGGATGGCGACGGACGAATACACCGCGTTCCTGTCGCAGCGGGCCCGCACCGATCTGTCGCTGGCCGTCATCGCCGACAGCGGGGAATGCGAGATCGGCTCCGAGCGATGCCGCATCGTCATCGTGGATCCCAACAACCGCGCCAGGAACCAGGCGTTTCCGCCCGATCCGCTGCTGGGAAACATGGTCGTGCTGATGGGCGGCGCCCGCGCTTATGCGCAGAACCTGGCGGCGCTCGTCGCCGACGACACCGCCGCCAAGGCCGAGGCTCATGTGAATGCCGCGCTCGGCAGCATCGAGACCCTGGCCAATACGGTCGACACGCTCGACAAGAAGGGCGCAAAGACCATCCCCAGTTTCGCGACGCCGGCCGGCGCGGCGGTCAACTGGGTCCTCGGGCAGTATGTGGAGCGGATCAAGCTCGCCGGCCTCAAACGGGCGACCGCCGAGGCCGATCCGGTTATCGCGCGGATGGCGGCGCTTTTCCGGCAGGCCGCGGTCTTCGGCTCGGATCTTCAGCGCGAGCAGCTGACCCAGAGGTTCCAGACCCGCATCGATGCCTATCAGGATCAGCGCGCCAGCGAAGCCAACCTCAACGCCGCCGTCGACGCGGCGAGGACGTATGACGCCTTCCTGCAGACACAGCCCGGCGAGACGTTCCTGGGATTGGCCGAATCGCATGCCGCGCTGACCGGGGCCCTGCACAATGCCGATGCGTCCTGGCCGCAGGCGATCGGCAAGATCCGGAAATTTGCCGCCGAGGCGCAGCGGTTGGCCAAGATCGTCCAGGATCTGGCACCCCTGCTGGAGAAGAAATAGGGAGAGGGAGAGGGAGAGGGCGAGATGAGCGACGAAACCGCAGGCAAGGAAAGCGCCGGGACCATCATCCCGGAAGCGACGAAGTGCCGTTCCGGCCTGACGGAGCTGGCCCACCAGTTCCAGACGGAAATCGACGAGATCGTGCTGGCCGCCGCGAAGGCCGGGCGGCCGCTGTCGGACGATGACAAGGCCCGGCGCGAGGCCCGGCGGGCGGAGCAGCGGAAGGTCCAGGCCGCCTTCAAGGAACTGGCCTTCGCGACCCTCGAGCGGCTCAACAATTCCACCGACGTCGTCGAACTCAAGGGCCGCCTGGATGCCATCAACGGCTCGATCGGCGACGACCTCGTCCGCCTCAAGAAGGTGGCCAAGCACGCCAAGGTGGCGGCCAAAGTGGCCGACGGGCTTGCCGAACTGGCGGCGGTGGTCACCAGCGCCGTCCTCAAGAAGTGACGGGCTCGGCCCGGTTCAACGCGCGGCGATCGGGCGCCAGCCGCTGACGGCGCGGGTGTCCGTGGAATAACTCCAGTAGTGTCCCTGGAAGGGCTGGTCGTGCTCACGCCCGATCGGGCGGTTCGCCAGGTGGCACCAAAGCAGGGTACCGACGCCGCCGTGGGCGACGATGGCGACATCGCCCGCCGCATCGCTGCCCGCGATGGCCTCGAAGGCGGTCCGCACCCGCTTCTGGGCATCGACGGCGCGCTCCCAGCCGCGCACGCTTTCCTCGGGTTTGGCGAAGAATTCATCGGCCAGCCGCTCGAACTCGGCCGGCGGCAGGAAGCCGGTGGCGCGACGGTCGTTCTCGTGGAGCCCCGGGTGCACGGCAACGCCAATCCCGCGCGCGCCGGCCAGAATACCGGCCGCCTCAATGGCCTTGGTCTCCTCGCTGGCCCACACCGCGCGGACGTTTCGCACCTCGCCGGAGGCGGCGAAAACCCGCATGCGCTCGATGCCCTTGGCCGACAAATGCCAGAGGGGCACGGGACGGCCAGGATCGACCACGACCTCGGGATGGGTGATGAAGAAGATGGTGGTCAAGCCTGCTCCCCAAAGTCGCCCATGGCCGCCCCCTTCCCGTCACTCCCGCGAAGGCGGGAGTCCAGAGCCCGGCTCCGTCTGGATTCCCGCTTCCGCGGGAATGACGAAGGGGGGGCGGGGCCGGACAACGTACGCTTCGTGCATCTCGACGGATAGCCGTTCGGTCTTCGCCCCCCCTACTCCGCCGCCGCCACGTGCCCGGCGATCGCTTCCAGGAACAGGGCCGCGAAGTTGCGGAGCTTGGCGGCGCCGACGCCGGTGATGGCGGCGAAGTCGTCGGCGGTGCGGGGCGTTTGCTGGGCCATCTCGATCAGCGAGCGGTCGGGAAAGATGGCGTAGGCGGGAACGCCTCGCTCCCGGGCGAGCGCAAGGCGCAGATCCTTGAGCGCGGCGAAGAGGGCGGATTGGGCCGGCGTCAGGCCGGCGGCGGTTTCGCGCTTGCCGGGCTTCTTGCGTTCGGCCTTGGTGGCGCGGCGAAGCGTGTCGGGGCGGTATTGGAAGACCTCGTCGCCGGCCATCAGGGCCCGGCCGCGTTCGGCCACCCGCAAGCCCCCGTAGCCGGCGATGTCGAGCGCCAGGAAGCCGGCCGCCACCAGCTGGCGGATCAGCGACTGCCAGTCGGCCCGCGCCCGCTCGGCGCCCCTGCCGAAGAGGGAAAGGTTGTTGTGGCCGGCCATGATCGCCTTCTCGGTTGAAGTGCCGCGCAGCACGTCGACGATGTGCGCCGCGCCGTAGCGCTGGCCGGTGGCGGCCACGGCGGCCAGGATAAGCTGGCCCTCCGCCGTGCCGTCCAGGCGCTCGATGGGGTCCTGGCAGACGTCGCAGTGCCCGCAGGGTTGGGCGGTTTCCCCGAAGTAGGCGAGCAGCACCTGGCGGCGGCAGGCCGGGCTTTCGCAATAGCCGATGAGGGCGTCCAGGCGCTTGTGCTCGCGCCGGCGGCGGTCGTCCCCGGCGTTCTCCTCCTCGATGAAGGTGCGGCGCATGCGGATGTCGTCCAGGCCATAGAGCATGTGCGCCTCGGCCGGCCGGCCGTCGCGCCCGGCACGGCCGATTTCCTGGTAATAGGCCTCGACGCTGCCCGGCAGGTCGGCGTGGAAGACGAAGCGCACGTCCGCCTTGTCGATGCCCATGCCAAAGGCGATGGTCGCCACCATGACGAGGCCGGGCTCGGTCATGAAGCGGTTCTGGTGGGCGTCCCTGGCGGACTTGTCCATGCCGGCGTGATAGGGCAGCGCCGGGACGCCGGCCTCGCACAGGAAGGCCGCCGTTTCCTCGGTCTTCTTGCGAGACAGGCAATAGACGATGCCGCTTTCGCCTGCGTGGCGGGACACGAAATCGAGGAGCTGGCGCTTGCCTTCGCGCTTCATCTCGACGGCCAGGCGGATGTTGGGGCGATCGAAACCGAGCACGACGGTTTCGACCCGGCCGGCGAACAGCTTTTCTCCGATGTCGGCCCGCGTCACCTCGTCGGCGGTGGCGGTCAAGGCAACCATGGGGATGCCGGGGAAAAGGCCGCGCAGGCGCGAAAGCGCCTCGTATTCCGGGCGGAAGGCGGGGCCCCACTGGGAGATGCAGTGGGCCTCGTCGATGGCGATGAGGGAAACCGGCAGGCGGCAAAGCGCCGCCAGCATGCGATCGGTCATCAGCCGCTCGGGCGCCATGTAGAGGAGCCGCGTTTCGCCAGCGGCGGCGCGCCGCCAGGCCTCGACGTTCTCGCCCCGGTCCTTCGAGGAATTGATGGTGTCGGCGGTGACGCCGGCCAGCTTGAGGGCCGAGACCTGGTCGTGCATGAGGGCGACCAGCGGGGAAACGACGACGGTGAGGCCGCCCGACACCATGGCCGGCACCTGGAAGCACAGCGACTTGCCGGAACCGGTCGGCATGACGGCCAGCACGTCGCGCCCCGAGAGAAGCGAATCGACCACCGCCTCCTGGCCGGGCCGGAAGGCGTCGAAGCCGAAGACCTCCTTGAGGACCCGCCGCTTGGCGTCATCGAGCCGGGCCGGCACGGGCGGTCACCCGCCCGTCAGGACCCGGCGAAGGCCCGGCTGCCGAAGCCGCCGCGCGCCAGCGTCGGGCTGCGAAGCGCCGCTGCATTGACGGCGGTGCGCCCGGTGGTGTTGGACACCACCGTCGAATTGGCGGCGCGGAAGGCCCCGGAGCGGCCGTTTTCCCAGCCGCGGTAGAGCGGCTGCGGCGGCACGCCGACACCGCCGCGCGACATGCTGCCCATCATGTAGCCCATCATGAGCGGCATGAAGAGCGAGCCCGAGCCCGACGCCTGCGACTGTTGTGCCTCGGCCGGCGCCGTCTCGCACTTGCCGGGGCCGAATTGGGCCTCGCATTCCCCAGCGCTGGTGAAGACCGGCGCGGCGGCGACGTGGGTGCGCGTGGCCTGGTCGAACTGGGTACGGCAGGTGTTGGAATCGTACATGCCGCTGTCGAGGCACTGCTGCACCGTCTCGAAAACCGCGGTGTTGGCGGGGTCTTCGCAGGCGGTCAAGGCGATGGCGGCGGTGCCCATGGTGAGCAGCTTGACGAAACGCGATCTTCTCATGCGGGGATTTCCTCTGGCTTGCGTATATAGACTGCCATGGCCGGCGCTACGGCGCAATGAAATGGGGAACGAAGCGCGACAAATCCTTGGTGATCGGCGAGGCGTCCTCGCGGATGCCGAGCCCGGCCGGCTGGCCCGCCACCACCCAGGAACCGATCACCGCGTAGTCGTCGCCTTCCTTGGGAAGCGGATGGTGGGCCTGCACGATGAAGCCTTCGGCCCCGTACTCGCCGTCGGTGGAGGCGACGATGGCGGCACCCCGGCGGATCTCGACGTTGGCGCCTTCGCGCGAGAAAATCGGCTTTCTGACCACCGCCTCCAGGTCTCCCCACGGCTCGCCCGGCTCGTCGGCGAACCACGCCGGCAGCAGGTTGGGGTGGCCGGGGAACATCTCCCACAAAAGCGGCAGCAGCCCCTTGTTGGAAAGCACCATCTTCCAGGCCGGCTCGATGACGGTGGTGCGGTCGGCCAGCAGGTGGCGCCCGAAAGGCTCCGTCACCATGAATTCCCACGGGTAGAGCTTGAACAGATGGGTGATCACCGCGTCGTCGAGGTCGGTGAAGTGGCCGGAGGCGTCCACCCCGATGGCGGCCATGTCGATGAGCACCGTCTTGAGCCCGGCCTGCATCGCGCAGTCGGCCAGGTATTCGACCGTGCCGCGGTCCTCGTCGCTCGACGTGATGGCGGCCAGGTGCAGCACGTTGGGCGCAATCCCGAAGCGCTTGAAGGCCTCGATCAGGCGCTCGTGCAGCGAATTGAACTGATCGGCGCCCTTGGGCAGGCCGCCCCGCTCCATCATCTGTTCCAGCCAGATCCACTGGAAGACGGCGCTTTCGAACAGCGAGGTGGGCGTGTCGGCGTTGTATTCCAGGAGCTTGGCCGGGCCGCCGGCGCCGTAGGCGAAATCGAAGCGGCCGTAGAGGTTCTTGTCGCCGCGCCGCCAGCTGGCCTTGACCAGATCGTGGAACTCGGCCGGGATGCGCAGCTTATCGAGGAGGCCGGGCTCGGAAACTGCCCGCTCGACCACGGCGTAGGCCATCCCTTCCAGCGCCGCCGTCGGGTCCTCGATCTCGGCCTCGATCTCGGCGAGCGAGAAGGAATAGGCGTGGGTTTCGTCCCAGTAGGGGGCACCGTGCATGGTGTGGAAGACGAAGCCCTGGGCCTCGGCCTGGCTTTGCCAGTCGGCGCGGGGTTCGACGGCGATGCGCTGCATGGGAGGGGACTCCGGAGGCTCGGCGGGGATGGATGGGAACCGTCTTCCTTGCTACAGGTTCCGCCACCGAAAGGCCATAATTATCGGCTAGGAATTACCCTCATGACCAAGATGATTCCCCTTCTGGCCGCCGTTCTCGTCACCGCCACGCTGGGCCTTTCCCCCGCGCGGGCCGCCGAGGACACGCCGCTTTCGAACCGCGCCGAGCAGGCCGAGAAGGCGCTGCGCGAGGGCGCCGAAAAGATGATCAGGGCGCTGCAGGGCCTGATCCAGTCGATTCCGCAGTACGAGGCGCCCAAGGTGCTGGACAACGGCGACATCATCCTGCGCCGCAAGGACCCCGGCACCCCCGAGCCCGACGAGCCGAAGCGCACGCCCCCCGCCGACGACCACACCTCGACGTGAGCGCGGCACCTCCGTTTTCTTCCGTCACTCCCGCGAAGGCGGGAGTCCAGACATCGGCGCCGGGTCTGGATTCCCGCTTCCGAGCCTGTGAAGGAAATGGCATCGCCGGCTGACTTGTGATTCTGTATGAGGATCAGGAGGTTTCCGATGTCGCAGGTTCGGTATCGTCAAGCGGATCGCTCACAGCTTCGCTGGGATATGGT
>JACZKS010000168.1 GCA_014859895.1 Rhodospirillales bacterium | reverse complement strand
TCCAGCAGCGCCCGAAGCCGCGACTTCTCTCCAAACTCCGAACCGCTCGACACCATCTTCGATCCTCCGAACCAACCCGATTCAGAGAATCACGTTCCGCGCAAGCCGTAAACCGTCGTTAACCCGAGTTCGGAGCCCTGGCCAGGATTGCCGGCGCCTGAACGGGCTGCTAGACAGAACCCACCATCACCAACCGCACCCGAAGGACCAAGGGATGAACCGCAAGGAGCGCCGCAAGCAGCGATCGGGCATCGAGCGGGCCGTGGCCGGCGCGGCGCCGGCCACGCCGGAAGCGCTGTTCCGGGTCGCCTTCGAACACCACCGGGCAGGCCGCCTCGAGGAGGCGCGGGTCCTCTATGCGCGGGCGTTGGCGGGCCAGCCGGACAACCCGGAACTACTGCACATGGCAGGCGTAGCGGCCTATGAGGAAGACGATCTCGACGCCGCCGTGCGGTTGATCGGCAAGGCTCTGGAACGCGGCCTTCGCCGCCCGGAGATCCACAACAACCTGGGCAACGCGCTGCAAAAGAGCGGCCGCACGACGGAAGCGGAGGCAGCCTTCCGCGAAGCGCTCAGCCTCGCCCCTGGCTACGCCGAAGCGCACTACAATCTGGGCAACCTGCTGAAGGAGTTGGGGCGGCTGGACGAAGCTATCGAAGAGTATGGGCGTGCCCTAAAAATGCAACCTAATGATCCGCAGATCCACCACAATCTCGGTTCGGCGCTTCACGCGATGAGCCGAATCGATGAGGCCATCAAGATTTTTGAGCGAGCCGTCGAGATCAAACCGGATCATGTGGGGGCATTGTTCAATCTCGGCAATATTCTGCGCCATCAGGGCCGGTCATCGGGCGCGATCACCTATTTCGAGCGGATTCTCGCCCTCGACCCCACAGATCTAAGATCTCTCGTCTGTCTTGCCGCGACCAAGGAACAGAAGGGCGATCAAGCCGGCGCGCTCGATATTTTCCGCAAGGTCCTTGCCGTCGACCCGTCACATCAGCAGGCCAACGCCGGCTGCCTGAAAATGTTGGAACGCCTCTGCGCATGGGATGAGGTCGCCCGGTATCGGCCAGCCGTCCGCCAAGCGGCTCTGAATGCGTTGGAGGAGGGCGAGATGCCGGCCGAAGATCCCTTTGGCGCCGTCTCCCGCGACATGGACCCGGCATACACGCTTCGGGTGGCTCGCTCCCACAGTCACGCCCTTGCGGAGATAGGGAACCAGTTGCGACAACGCGTGGCCGCCGTCCCCAGGCCATTGGGAACCGGTCGCATCGTCGTCGGGTATGTGTCGAGCGATTTTCGCAATCACGCGATCAGCCATCTTGTCGGCGGCCTGTTCGCCCACCACGACCGAAACACCTTGAAGGTAATCGC
The DNA here is from genome assembly GCA_014859895.1 of Rhodospirillales bacterium. Lineage (GTDB taxonomy): Bacteria > Pseudomonadota > Alphaproteobacteria > Rhodospirillales > Shumkoniaceae > Shumkonia. The sequence goes on along the minus strand of JACZKS010000168.1, from coordinate 28,905 downwards.
CTATTCCACCGGGGCCGACGACGCCAGCGTCTATCGCCGTCAGGTCGAAGCAGGATGCGACGCGTTCGTTGACCTGCACGCGATTGATGCGCTTCAGGCAGCGCGCAGGATCCGTGAGGACGGTACCGACATCCTGATCGACCTGAACGGCCACACGGCGTGGAATCGGCTCGAGATTTTTGCCCTGCGGCCAGCCCCCGTGCAGGTGACCTATCTGGGGTTTCCGGGGACGACGGGCGCCGATTTCATCGACTATGTGTTGGCCGATACGGTGGTGGCGCCTCCCGAACACGCCAGCTACTTCTCGGAGAAGATCGTTTATGTGCCGCACACCTATCAGGCCAACGGTCCACAGCCGATTGCCGAGGAGAAACCGACCCGTTCCGAATGCGGACTCCCCGAAAAGGCCTTCGTGTTCGCCTCGTTCTGCCATAACTACAAGATCGAGCCGGTGATGTTCCAAATCTGGATGGATATCCTGGGGCGGGTTCCGGGCAGCGTCATCTGGCTCTTTCGCAGTAGCGCGACCGCAGAGGAAAACCTGCGCCGCGAGGCTGCGGTGCGTGGCATCGATCCGCTACGGCTGATCTTTGGAGGACACGTACCTAAGGATCGCCATCTGGCCAGGGCCTCTCTCGCCGATCTCGCACTCGATACCCGTATTTACGGCGGCCATACGACGACCAGCGACATGCTGTGGGCAGGAGTCCCGGTGATCACCCTGCTCGGCGGGCACTTCGCGTCGCGTGTCGGGGCCAGTTTGCTTAGGACCGTGGGCCTGGATGAATTGGTGACGATCAGCCTGGAGGAATACCGCGCCCTCGCCGTTCGGCTGGCGCAAGATCCCGCCGAGCTTTCCCGACTCCGCCGAACGCTGGCGGACAACCGTGACCCGTCGCCGCTGTTCGACACGCCCCGTTTCGCCCGCAACCTGGAACGAGCGTTCGAGCGGATGTGGGCGCACCATCGCGCCGGCCTGGAGCCGGCCTCCTTCACGGTCGTCGAGGACTGACGCAAACCTTGATGCCGCCCGTGTGGCATTTCCGTTACAGTGTGGCTGGAAAAAACCCGCCTCGATTCAAGGGGCATTGCCGGGGCCGGAAATTCTCCGCTAGGTTCCCTCCATCGCCTTGGGGGAAGGTTGTGCGTTTCGGCGGGGCTCCCGCCAAAGCAGCAGGGCGATTCCATCAACAATCCTGTGGCACGGTCCACTGTGGACCGAACGCCCGAACTTGGATGAAAGAAGACATGCGATGAGAAAGATCCTGCTGTGCACAACCGCGATGGCCGGAGCATCCCTGCTGGTCTCCGGTGCGGCCCTGGCCGCCGAGAAGCCCAAGCTCGAAATGAGCGGCTACCTGCGTTTCGAGGCATGGGGCGTCGACCAGGACGCGGTCATTGGCCGGCCGAACCAAGGTGTGGCGTTCGAGATGGACGATGTTGAAATCCATTTCGACGGGTCGGCCATGGCCGACAACGGCCTCGAGTACGGCTTCCATATCGAACTGGGGGAGGGCGAAGCCGACGGCCAGGCCGGCTATGACGTCGCCAACATCTTCCTGGCCGGCGGCTGGGGCCGGCTCGAGCTGGGCTCCGCACCCGGCGCCGAGGACGTGTTCAAGGTCGGCGCCGTTTCCATCATGGCCGACCAGGATGCGGCCTGGGACGGCACCATCAACTTCGATACCGTGGGCAATACCGCCTACATAGGCAGCAACATGCAGGGCAACACCGGCGACTCCAACAAGGTCACCTATTACACCCCGGTGATCTCGGGCTTCAGCGCCGCCGTCAGCTTCACGCCGGACAGCGACGCCGCAATGAACAGCGGCTTGCCCGCCGAATCCGCCAACCCCGAGAACGTGATCGAGGCCGCCGTGAAATACGCGGTCACGGTCAGCGATGTCGATGTCGAAGTGTCGGCCCGCGGCATCAGTGGGCGCTATGGCCTCAACGATACGGGTGACGCCACCACCGAGCGGGAAAACGTCCGCGCGTGGGGTATCGGCGCCATGGCCGCCTATGCCGGCTTCGAGCTGGCCGGCTCCTACACCGACAATGGCGACAGCGGCGTTTTCAAGGCCGACGCTGCCAATGGTGCCGACGCCGGCGGCTGGTGGGACGTCGGCCTCGCCTACGGCACCGGCCCCTACAAGGTGTCGGTGGCCTACATGCGCTCGTGGGCGGCCCTGGCGGGCGGCGTGCAGGACGACGAGGTCGACTACCTCTCGCTCGGCGCCAATTACGCCGCGGCGCCGGGGCTCGATTTTTACGCCACCTACCAATATGTGGACCTCGACCGAGAAGGCACCGCCAGCGACAACGAAGCCAACATGTTCATGGTCGGTACCCAGGTCAGCTTCTGAGGTTCTTCGATCCGCGAACGATAGGAGGCTGCGGGAGACCGCGGCCTCCCGCCTTTTTTCGCGCCCGGCAGCCACTCCGTGAGTGTTGCGCAAACAGCACACACTGGCAAAAAAGATACAGCTTGGGCCGCCGGGCCGTTGCAAAGCGTCGGAAATCGCGGTTTTATGCTGTCGATTTCCTCGCGTATGCGATGTTTGCAGGCCGATGTGATCGGCGGGTCGTGGGGCAATCAGGGGTAAACAAGGGGGCTGAAATCAGCCTGAAACTGAAGGAATGAGGATGATGAAGAAGATTCTTCTGGGTACCAGCGCCATCGTCGGCGCCTCGGTCCTTCTCGCCGCGCCGGTGTGGGCCGCCGAGAAGCCGAAGCTTGAGATGAGCGGCTACCTGCGCTTCGAGGCGTGGGGCGTCGACCAGGACGCGGCCGCTGGCCGTCAGAACCAAGGCGTAGCGTTCGAGATGGACGACGCCGAAATCCACTTCAAGGGTTCGGCGGTGGCCGACAACGGCCTCACCTATGGCTTCAAAGTCGAGCTGCAGGAAGGTGGCTCCGATGGCAGCGCCGGCTACGACGAAGCGGGCATCTTCCTGTCGGGCGGCTGGGGCCGTCTCGATCTCGGCTCCGACGACGCCGTGCACAATAACTATAAGGTTGGCGCCTATGCCATCAGCGCCGATAAGGACGGCGCCTGGGACGGCAACAACCTGTTCGCGACAGCCAGCAACGCGGCGTTCATCGGCACCGACTTCTTCGGCGGCGACGACGCCAACAAGATCACCTATACCACGCCGAGCTTCGGCGGCTTCACCGTCGGCGTTAGCTACACGCCGAACACCGAGGCCTCGATGAACAGCGGCTATCCGGCCGAAGTCGCGTCCACGTCGACGGGCTTCCTGAACGGCGGCAACGGCAACATGAACAACCAGATTGGCGTTGGCGCCCAGTACAAGGCCACCTTCAGCGGCGTCGCCGTCGAAGGTACCGCTCGTTACGCCCGGGCCGACTACCAGGGTTACAGCGTCGAGCGTGATGACGCCAAAGCTTACGGCATCGGCGCCAAAGTCGGTTACATGGGCTTCGAGGTTGCCGGTTCCTATCAGAATCTCGGGGACTCCGGCCTGACTGCGGCCCAGAAGGCGGCGGGGATGGACACTGGCCAGTGGTGGGATATCGGCGTCGCTTACGGCACCGGCCCCTACAAGGTGTCGGTCATCTACATGCAATCCGAAGCTAACGACGCTGGTTCGGGCGTGCAGGACGACAAGGTCGACTACCTGCAGATCGGCTTCGGCTATGCCGCTGCCCCGGGTCTTGACCTCTATGCTGCGTATCAGTATGTCGATCTCGACCAGACCGGTACGGCCAATGACAACGAAGCCAATCTCTTCCTCGTTGGCACGCAGGTCAGCTTCTAAAGTCTTTCGACCTTTCGAAGGGACGGAGGGCCGCGGCGCAAGCCGCGGCCCTCTTTCTTTGGTGCGTCAGCACCGTTTGGCCGGGGTGGTATCCGGCCGATGACTTGGAGGTGAAAGTCCTTTACGGACCCTGGTGATGGGAACCGCTAGAGCGTTGAGCCATTAATCTGCAACATAGCCTGCTTGCTTGAGGTAGTTCCAACATTCTTCAGGCGAGTAGAGGTCGCAGATGCTACCGACGGCTTTCCACAGGGCGTCGATGGTGCGTGCTTTGATGCGGCGAAGATGGGCTTTGAGCTTGGCAAAGGCCATTTCGATGGGGTTGATGTCGGGGCTGTAGGGGGGGCAGGAACAGGAACCAAGCGCCTCGTCGTTTGAGGATGGCCTTGGCCTTCTCGCTTTTGTGGCTGGCGAGGTTATCCAGGATGACGACGTCACCCGGCTGAAGGGTCGGCGCGAGTTGCGTCTCCACATAGGTTTCGAAGATTTTCCGGTTCATCGCGCCGTCGATGATCCAGGGCACGCTCAGACCGTCGCACCGCAGCGCCGCAACGAACGTCTGCGTCTTCCAATGCCCGAATGGCGCTTGCGCTCTGAGGCGTTGTCCTCGCCGAGCCCGTCCGCGCAACCGTGTCATCTTCGTCGTGGTCGCCGTCTCGTCGATGAATACCAAGCGGTGCGGCTCTTGACGCATCCGAGGCTGGCGGCGGCTCCGCCAGATCCGACGCTCTTCCGCCACATCATCGCGGCCGGCTTCGCTTGCCAGCAGTGTTTTTTTTAAGGGTGAAGCCGGCCTTGATCAGGAAACGCGACAATGACGCCGGATGGGCCGTGACACCGCATTCGGCTGCCAGCTTGGCGGCCAGTTCAGGCATCGTGATGTCCCCATCCGCCTCGACCCAACCAATCAGAGCCTCGGCATAGGCCGCCAGCTTCCCGCCGCCCGGCGGACGGCCCTGGCGCGAAGGGGCGAGCGTTCCCGTCTCCGCCATCCGCTGGGCAAGCCGCACACTCGTACTGGCGCTCACACCAAAACGACGGGCCGCCGCCCGCCGCGACCGCCCGCTTGCGATCTCTCCGTAAACCCGAGCCCGCAGATCCGCTGAATACCCTTTGCCCATGATCCACCTCCAAGCAGGGTGAATCACAAATCAGCTCAGATGGAAAGCCTCCGATTCACGTTTCAGGATCGATGCTCTAGCCGAACAGCAAGGGCGTCGCCGCGAGGCGGGGTCTGAAGGAAGCTGTAAGCAAAGTGCCGGCCTGACGAACAGGCAGCGCATATGAGGCGTCCGCATCTGGGCGAGGGGGCCAAGAAACCCGAAGCCCGATATCACCCGGCAGGTGCGGCCGTAGATGCGACAGGTTTATGGCACGAAGGTCACGCGTCTTACCCCCTGGGAGGTCTGTCGTCCTGCCCCTGGAGACAGGTGTGGCTACCGGCGCCGCGAGGCGCCGGGATGGGGCGGCAGACGTCGGCAAAGGCCGTAGTCGTCGGGCCAACCGACGAAGGGCCGAACTCGTCGTGCGAAGCAGGACCGCTTTTCTGCCCGCCCTGAGCAGATGCCTCGCAAGAAGGCCTGAAGCTGGACGTAGCGGCCGGAAGCCGCGAGGCAAAGCTGGGCGCTTATAGAGGGCGGCAGGCACTGAGGGCCACGAAGCGAAGGACGATGGGAACCGCCGTATACGGACCCGTACGTACGGTGGTGTGGGAGGGGGACGCCGCGAGGCGCCCCCCTCCCCGATCGGTCTGCCAGCGCGAATGCCCTGGAAACTTCCGGAAATGTTGACCTATAATGCGCCGCATGATGTCGAGCCCCAGATCTTTTTCCGTTCTGCTCGCCGCCGCCGCGGCTTTCTTTGGAGTGTCCGCCTGTTCGGGCGTGGAAACCAGAGCGCCCGACGACCCCAATGCGCAGAGCCCGACCGAAATCCGCCGGCAGGGAACGACCGGCAAGGTGTTCGGTGACGACGCTTTCGCGTTTGGTGGCGATAGCCGCAAGAATGAAGGCGCCGCCGACGGGTCCGGCATCGGCGTCAACTCCTTCCTGTGGCGAGCGTCGCTGGATACCCTGCTGTTCATGCCGGTCAGTTCGGCCGACCCCTTCGGCGGCGTCATCATCACCGACTGGCACACGCCTTCCGACAGCCCGGCGGACCAGCGGTTCAAGCTGAACGTCTACATCCTCGGCCGGGCGCTGCGCGCCGACGGCGTCAGGGTCGCCGCCTTCCGGCAGGTCAGGGAGGGCGAGCAGTGGCGCGATCAGCCGCTCGACGCCAAGATCGCCGCCAAGATCGAGGACGCCATCCTGACCAAGGCCCGCCAGCTTCGCAACGAGACGTTGAGGCAGTAGCGGGGGCGGGGCCGTTCCAAGCGCCGGGTGCCGCCAGGGTCGGCCCCGGCATTCGTTTGCCGGTTTGGCGGCGCCGGACGGGGCCCACCCGGTGAGAGCGCAACAACACGTCGACAACGAAGAGACCATGGCCCGCTACAATTTCAAGAAAACCGAAACCAAATGGCAGAAGATCTGGGCCGAGCGGCAATGCTTCGCGGCCATCGAGGACCCAGCCCGTCCGAAATACTATGTGCTCGAGATGTTTCCCTACCCGTCGGGGCGCATCCACATGGGCCACGTGCGCAATTACACCCTGGGCGACCTGGTCGCCCGCTATAAGCGGGCCCGCGGCTTCAACGTGCTTCACCCCATGGGCTGGGACGCCTTCGGGTTGCCGGCCGAGAACGCCGCCATCGAGAACCAGGTGCCCCCCGCCCAGTGGACGCGCCAGAACATCGATACCATGCGCCGGCAGCTCCAGAGCATGGGCCTGTCCTACGACTGGTCGCGCGAACTCGCCACCTGCGAGCCGGAATACTACCGCCACGAACAGAAGATGTTCCTCGATTTCCTCAAGGCGGGGCTGGCCTACCGGCGGGAATCCTGGGTCAACTGGGACCCGGTTGAGCAGACGGTGCTGGCCAACGAGCAGGTGATCGACGGCAAGGGCTGGCGCTCCGGCGCCGCGGTCGAGAAGCGCCAGTTGAGCCAATGGTTCCTCAAGATCACCGCCTACGCCGACGATCTGCTGGAAACGCTGGCCACGCTGGAGCGTTGGCCCGAACGCGTGCGCCTGATGCAGGCCAACTGGATCGGCCGCTCCGAAGGCGCCTACATGATCTTCGATCTGGCTGGGCGCAAGGACAGGCTGCAGGTCTACACCACGCGGCCCGACACCATCTTCGGGGCGTCGTTCTGCGCCATCGCCGCCAACCACCCGCTAGCCCTCGAAGCCGCGCGCGGAAACGGAAGGCTCGCCGACTTCATTGCCGAATGCAACCGCCTGGGCACCAGCGAGGCGGCCATCGAAACGGCGGAAAAGAAGGGCTTCGATACAGGCCTCAAGGCGCTGCACCCGTTCGACGAGGGCAAGGAGCTGCCGGTCTATGTCGCCAACTTCGTGCTCATGGAATACGGCACCGGCGCCATCTTCGGCTGCCCGGCGCATGATCAGCGCGACCTAGATTTCGCCCGCAAGTATGGCCTTTCCGTCGTCCCCGTGGTGGCGCCGGCCGACGTCGAGCCGGCCGCTTTCGCAGTTGGCGATATCGCCTATACCGGCGACGGGCGATTGATCAATTCGGCCTTCCTCGACGGCATGGCAGTCGAAGAAGCCAAGGCCGAGGCGATCCGGCGCCTCACCGCCCAGGGTTCGGGCGAAAAGGCGATCAATTACCGCCTGCGCGACTGGGGGGTTTCCCGCCAGCGCTATTGGGGCTGCCCGATCCCGGTCATCCACTGCGAGCGCTGCGGCGCCGTGCCGGTCCCCGAGGCCGACCTGCCGGTGCGCCTGCCCGAGGACGTGTCCTTCGACGGGCGGGGCAATCCGCTCGAGAACCACCCGACCTGGAAGCACGTCGCCTGCCCGCAGTGCGGCGGCGCGGCCCGGCGTGAAACCGACACCTTCGATACTTTCTTCGAATCGTCCTGGTATTTTGCGCGCTTCTGCGCGCCGCACGAAACCACCCGGGCGTTTTCGCGCTCCGCCGTCGACTATTGGCTGCCGGTCGATCAGTACATCGGCGGCATCGAGCACGCGGTTCTCCACCTGCTCTATTCGCGCTTCTTCATCCGCGCGCTCAAGGACTGCGGCTATTTGGGCCTCAAGGAACCGTTCGCCGGCCTGATGACCCAAGGCATGGTGTGCCATCGCACCTTCCGCGACGGCGCCACCGGCCGCTGGCTGTTCCCGACCGACATCGTGGAGGCCGCCGACGGCATAGCAACGCATGCCAAGACCGGGGCGCCGGTGACGGTCGGCCGTTCCGAGAAGATGAGCAAGTCCAAGCGCAACGTGGTGGACCCCGAGGCGACGTTGGGGGCCTATGGCGCCGATACCGCGCGGCTGTTCATGCTCTCCGACAGCCCGCCTGATCACGATCTCGACTGGACCGACGCCGGTATCGACGGCGCCTGGCGCTATGTCAACCGGCTGTGGCGGATGATCGAGGAGCCCGGCATCGCGCTGGCCGAGCCCGGGTCGTCGGCACCGGCCGAGCTGTCGCCGGCGGCCGACAAGCTCAATCGCGCCGTCCACAAGACGGTTGCCGCGGTATCCGACGATCTCGAGCGCTTTCATTTCAACAAGGCGGTGGCGCGCGTCCGCGAACTGACCAACCTGGTGGACGGCCTGGACCGGGGCGAGGAGGGCGCCGACTGGGTGCTCCGCGAGGCGCTTGACACCCTGGTCTGTCTTCTCGGGCCGATGATGCCACATCTCGGCGAGGAACTATGGCAGCGCCTCGGGCACGCGACCCTGCTGGTCGACACCCCGTGGCCAGCGGTCGACGCCTCGCTGCTCGAGGAGGAGACCGTGGTTATCGCCGTGCAGGTGAACGGCAAGCTGCGCGGGACCCTCGACCTGCCGAAGGACATGGACGGCGAAGAGGTCAAGGCGGCGGCCCTCGCCGTGCCCAACGTCGCCAAGCTGATGGAGGGACGGGCACCACGCAAGGTGGTCGTCGTACCGAACAGGATCGTCAATGTGGTGGTCTAGGATCCTTGCCGTCATCGTCGCGGCCGGCCTTCTGGCGGCCTGCGGGTTCCAGCCGCTGTACGGCGGCGGCAAGCGGGGCCCGGCGGCGACCGAGTTGGCGTCGATCCGCATCGATCCGATTGCCGACCGCAACGGCCAAGTCCTGCGCAACCATCTTCTGGATCGCCTGACCCCCTACGGGCGGCCGGCGAACCCAGCCTATGTCCTGCGGATTACCCTGACCGACAGCCTGTCCGGCATCGCCGTTCGCAAGAGCGAGTTCCCGACCCGCACCAGCCTTCGCATTGCCGCGAGCTACCATCTGGCTCGCGCCGACACCGGCCAATCCGTCTTTTCGGCGTCGAGCGCGATCGAGGGCGGCTACAACATTCTCAATTCGGAGTTCGCCACGCTTGCCGCCGAGCAGGACGTCCGCGAACGGGTGCTGCGCGAGGTCGCTTTCGACATCGAGGCCAGGCTCGCCGCCTTTTTCCGGCTGCGGCAGGAACAGCCGGCAGCCCAAGTGACGCCGTGAAGATCGCCGGCGCCCGCGCGGATTCCTTCGTCGGGCGGCCGGACCCCAAGATCGCCGCCGTCCTTGTCTATGGGCCCGACCGCGGCCTGGTCCGGGAGCGTGCCGAGACCTTGGCGCGCGCCATCGTCGACGATCCCGCCGATCCGTTTCGCGCCGTCGATCTCGGTGCCGCAGACCTCAAGAGCGATCCGGCGCGGCTTGGCGATGAAGCCGCCGCCATCTCGCTGGGCGGCGGCCGCCGCTTGGTTCGCGTGCGCGAAGCCAACGACGGGATGGCGGGGCTGTTCTCGGCCTTTTTCGCCGACACCCATGCCGAAAACGCGCTGGTGGTGGTCGAGGCGGGCGATCTGGCCAAGCGCTCGGCCCTGCGCCGGGCTTTCGAGGACGCCGGCAACGCCGCCGCCGTTCCCTGTTATGCCGACGATGCACGCAGCCTCGGGGCCGTGATCGCCGAAACCCTGGGCGCCCATGGGTTGAAGGCCGCCCCCGACGCCCTGGCCTTCCTGGCCGGCAACCTTGGGGCCGACCGTTCGGTGACCCGTGCCGAGTTGGAGAAGCTGGCCCTCTACATGGGCGGCCCCGGCACCGTCACGCTCGAGGATGCCGCCGCCTGCGTCGGCGACAGCGCGGCGACCTCGCTTGACGGCGCCGTCTTCGCCGCCGCTGCCGGCGACTTGGCCGCTCTCGAGAAGGCCTTGGGCCGGGCGTTTACCGAGGGTGTGGCGCCGATTGCCCTCTTGCGCGCCGCCAACCGGCATTTCCAGAAGCTGCACTGGCTGCGCGGCCAGATGGCGGCGGGTCGCAGCGTTGAGCAGGCGGTGGCCGCCCTGCGCCCGCCGGTCCTCTTCCTTCACGCCGACGCCATCAAGGCGCAAGCCCGCAGGTGGCCGGCCGACCGTTTGGCCCGCGTGCTGTCCATCCTGTTGGAGGCCGAAATCGACTGCAAGACGACCGGCATGCCGGACGTGGCGGTGTGCGCCCGGGCGCTCCTGCGCATCGCCCAGGCGGGCCGCGCCGGCCGCGATTAGTCTTAGTCTTTCGACTCTTTGGGTTCCTCGGAAGGAAAAGCCGGCAGATCGTCGGTCGCGGCGTTGCCCGCCTCGCCATTCGGCACATCTTCCAGTCCAAGATCATCGAGGCTGAACGTATCGGCGTCTTCGTCCGCCGGCATGAAGTCGGCCAGCGCCTCCATCGGATCGTCGGGCAGGGGTTCGATGGGATCGTCGCCGCGTCCGGGTCCGGTCGGCAACGAGCCCCGCGTGCCGGTGGCCCCGCGGCTCAGGCGATGCAGGATCTCGTCGAGTTGTTCGAGCGACTGGTACTCAATGGTCAGGCTGCCGGCACCGCCGCGGAAGCGGATGCCGACCTTAAGCCCCAGCAGGTTCGAGAGGTCGCGCTCCAGCGCCAGGGTGTCGGGGTCGCGGGCGCCGCCGCTCCGTTGGGCGGCCGGCTTGGCCTTGACCTGCGCCAGCTTTTCGGTCTGGCGCACGTTGAGGCCCCGCTTGGCGACGATCGCCGCCAGAGCGGCCGGGTCGTCGGCATTGAGCAGGGCCCGCGCATGGCCCGCCGTCAGCACACCGCCGTCGACCATTTCCTTGACCGCCGGCGGCAGGTTCAGCAGGCGCAACGTGTTGGCCACGTGGCTGCGGCTCTTGCCAAGCGACGCGGCCAATTCCTCCTGGGTGTAGGAAAACTCTTCCTTGAGACGACGGTAACCGTCGGCCTCGTCCAACGGCGACAGGTCCTCGCGCTGGAGGTTTTCGATCAACGCGATCTCCAGGGCCTCGCGGTCCTCGAGCTCGCGGATGATGACCGGGACCTCGTGGAGCTGGGCCAACTGGGCCGCCCGCCAGCGCCTCTCCCCACCGATGATTTCGTAGGAATCGGCCTGCCCGCTGTCGCGGCGCACCAGGAGGGGCTGGAGAATGCCCTTGTCCGCGATCGACTGCGCCAGTTCCTGCAGCGACTCGTCGTTCATCCGGTGGCGCGGCTGGAAGGGGCTGGGATGCAGGAACTCGATGGGTAGCGTGCGGATGCCATGGCCGGGTTCCCCGCCCGCCGGCGCGACGTCATCCTCGCCGAGCAGGGCCGACAGGCCGCGCCCCAGATTGCGCCGGTGTCCTTCCGCCGCCATCACGCCGCCTCCAGCCGCTCGCGCCGGATGACCTCGCTGGCCAGGCTCAGGTAGGCCTGGGCACCCGGACAGCGCAGATCGTACACCAGCACCGGCCGGCCGTGCGACGGGGCTTCGGAGACCCGCACGTTGCGGGGGATCACCGTCTTGTAGACCTTGTCGCCGAAGAACGCGCGCACATCGCTGGCCACCATGTTCGATAGGTTGTTGCGGCGGTCGAACATGGTCAGCACGATGCCCTGGATTTCGAGCCCGGGATTGAAGGCCTTGCGGATTCGCTCGATGGTCTTGACCAGATGGCTGATTCCCTCCAGCGCAAAAAACTCGCATTGCAGCGGCACCAGCACCGCCTGTGCCGCCACCAGGGCGTTGATGGTGAGCAACCCGAGTGCCGGTGGGCAGTCGATGAGGATGAAATCGAAATCGCCGGCTCCCGTTTCCAGTGCCTCGCGCAGCCGGTACTCCCGCCGCTCCTCGTTGACCAGCTCGATCTCGGCGCCGCTCAGGTCGACCCCGGCGGTGATCATGGAAAGTCCGGGAATCTCGGTGGCGACGACGGCCTCGGCGGGCGCCGCATCGCCGATCAGCAGGTGGTAGGAATTGACGCGCCGGGCGGTGCGGGCGATGCCCAGGCCGGTGCTGGCGTTGCCCTGGGGATCGAGATCGATGATCAGCACCCGCTGGCCGATGGCGGCCAGCGCGGTGGCTAGGTTGATCGCCGTCGTGGTCTTGCCGACGCCGCCCTTTTGGTTGGCGATGGCAATGATGCGAGGCCCTGCGGCCGGCGCGGGTGGCGGACTAGCGGACATGGCGACGGGAAATGTCCTCCAATTTCAGGATCGTTCCCTGAGGGTCGGTCACACTTTCGAACCGGCCGATTGTCATCATCCAGGTTTTTTGCGACACCGTCAATTCCTGTTCGGCGCCCTTTCCCTTGGGAAAAATACAAACTGTATGGGGTCCGATAAACCGAGACGCTATATCGAGTAGATCGGAGAGTGGCGCCAGCGCGCGCGCCGTGATCGCATCGGCCTCCCGGGCGGCCAAAGCCTCCGCCCGCACCCCGTGAATTTCGACCGCGGCGCCGGTGAGCCGTGCCGCCTCGCGCAGGAACGCGCACTTGCGCCCGTCGCTTTCGACCAGGTGAATGCCGCGAATGCCGAGGATGGCGAGCACTAGGCCCGGGAAGCCGGCGCCGCTGCCGAGATCGATGACGGTCTCGGCCGTGGCCGGGATGAGGGGGGCCAGCTGGGCCGAGTCGAGGATATGGCGGCGCCAGACATCGTCCACCGTGCCGCGGCCGATCAGGTTGATGCGGGCTTGCCATTTCAGAAGAACCGCGACCAGAGCCTCCAGTCGGGCCAATGTCTCGTCCGATACCCCGGTGTGCCCCTGGAAGGCGGCGGGCGTCAGGGGAGGCGGTGTCGTCAAGTTCGCGCTCCCCCACGGCAGTGGTGTTTCACGTGAAACATGGGGGCTCCCTACGCGCTCTGCCGCGCATCCTGGCGCCGGACGTGGGCGAGCAGGAGGGTAAGGGCCGCCGGGGTGACGCCGGAGATCCGGGCGGCCTGGCCGAGCGTCGCCGGACGGGCGCGGATCAGCTTGTCCCGCACTTCGTTCGACAGGCCGGCGACGGCGCGATAATCCAGGTCGCGATCGAGTTCCAACGCCTCGTCCCGGCGGAAAGCCCGCACGTCGGCCTCCTGGCGTTCGAGATAATGGGTGTAGAGGGCCTCGATCTCCAGTTGCCGTCCGAGGGGGGCGGGAAGGGCGGCCAGCTCCGGCCATACCCTTGACAGCCCTTCGAGGGTCATGCCCGCATGGCCGAGAAGATCGAAAGCCGAACGCGCCACCCCATCCAGGTTGACGGCAAGGCCATGCCGTTGCAGGAGGTTGGGTGTGGCGGTCAGCGCGCGAAGCCGTTGCCGCCCGGCCTCGAGCGCGGTCCTCTTGGTGGTGAATGCGCGGGCGCGGAAGGCCGACACGCAGCCGGCAGCTTCACCCTTGGCGGTCAACCGTTGGTCGGCGTTGTCGGCGCGCAGGGCCAATCGGTATTCGGCCCGCGAGGTGAACATCCGGTATGGCTCGCTGGTACCCAGCGTCACCAAGTCGTCGATCAGCACGCCGATATAGGCCTCGGCGCGGTCCAGCACCAGCCCGTCGTCGCCGGCCACCGCCCGGGCCGCGTTGATGCCGGCCATCAGACCCTGGCCGGCCGCCTCTTCGTAGCCGGTGGTGCCATTGATTTGGCCGGCGAAGAAAAGCCGCGCCACCCGCTTGGTCTCGAGCGTCGGGTAGAGCTCGCGCGGATCGACGAAATCGTATTCGATAGCATAGCCGGGCCGCAGCATCACCGCCTCTTCCAGGCCGGGGATCGTCTTCAGCAAGGCCGCCTGGACGTCCTTGGGCAGCGACGTGGAGATGCCGTTGGGGTAGACGGTGTCGTCGTCCAAACCCTCGGGCTCCAGGAAAATCTGATGCCGGTCGCGCCCGGCGAAGCGAACCACCTTATCCTCGATGCTCGGGCAATAACGCGGGCCGGTGCTGCGGATTTGCCCGGAATAGAGGGGCGCGCGATCGAGATTTGCGTGAATCAGGGCGTGGGTCTGGGGCGTCGTGCCGGTGATGTGGCAGACTACTTGGGGCGTGGTAATGCGCTCGCTCAAGTAGGAAAAGGGCTCCGGCGGATCGTCTCCCGGTTGCGCCTCCAATCCGCCCCAACGGATGGTCCGCCCGTCGAGGCGGGGCGGCGTCCCCGTTTTCAAGCGTCCCAAAGGAAAGCCGATGCGCCGGAACGTGTGGGACAACGCGACCGCCGGCGGGTCGCCGACCCGGCCGGCCGGGATCTGGACTTCGCCGATATGGATGATGCCGCGCAGGAAGGTGCCGGTGGTAACCACCACGGCGCCGGCCGCCACGCGCTCGCCGCCCTCGGTCACCACGCCCAAAATCGCGCCGTCGGCCGAGAAGGTCAGGTCCCCCACCGCCGCAGCCCGCACCGTCAGCCCCGCCTGCTCGGCCAGCAATTCGGCCATCGCGCGCCGGTAGAGCTTGCGGTCGGCCTGCGCGCGCGGACCCCACACCGCCGGTCCCTTGCTGCGGTTAAGCACCCGAAACTGAATGCCGGCGCGATCGATGGCGCGACCCATCAGACCGTCCAGCGCATCCACCTCGCGTACCAGCTGCCCCTTGGCCAAGCCGCCGATGGCCGGATTGCAGGACATCTCGCCGATGCGATCCAGGCGATGGGTAAGCAACAGGGTGCGCGCGCCAACCCGGGCGGCCGCCGCGGCCGCCTCGACACCCGCGTGCCCGGCCCCGATTACAATGACGTCATAGCGTTCCATGGGTCGTCCAACCTAGGGTTCCGTGATCCCGGAGTCAAAGCCTTCCCCGTCTTGGCGCCCGAATGTTTCACGTGAATCATCCTTCTGCCGCGCTCGCCCCCCGCAATTGTTTCACGTGAATCATCACGGAGGCGGGCCCTTCCATGTTTCACGTGAAACATCACTTGCCAATGCAGAAGTCGCGAAAGATGACGTCGAGCATGTCCTCGACGTCCACCCGTCCGGTAATCCGTCCCAACGCACGGGTCGCCAGACGCAGGTCCTCGGCCGCCAACTCCGGCGTCGCCGCGCTGCCCCCGACAAACCGGTCCAACGCCGCCACGCAATCCTCGAGGGCCTCGCGGTGGCGGGCCCGGGTCATGGCCGGGGCCCCGGCCGCGGGACAACGCGCGGCCACCGCCGCCGCCAGCTTGGCCAGCAGATCCTCGATGCCGGCGCCGGTACGCACCGAAACCGCCAGCGCCGATACGCCGCCCACCGCGAGGGGCGGGGGCGGTGTCGCCAGGTCGGATTTGTTGATCACCACCACCGTCGCGCTATCGACCAGGGCAGCCGCGCGGCCATCCGCCGCCGGCCAACGGGTGGCGTCGAAGACCGCGATGCGAACGTCGGCCTCGGCCGCCCGCGCCTCGGCGCGCCGCACGCCCTCGCACTCAATGGCATCGCCGCCCTCGCGCAGCCCGGCGGTATCGGCCACCACCACCGGGAGCCCTCCGAGGTCGAGATGCACTTCGATGACGTCGCGTGTCGTGCCGGCGGTATCCGCCACGATGGCGGCCTCGCGCCGGGCCAAAAGGTTGAGTAGGCTCGACTTGCCGGCGTTTGGCGGCCCGATGATCGCCACGTGGACGCCGTCGCGCAGGCGCTCGCCGCGCCGGCCATCGGCAAGATGCGCGGCCATGGCATCGCGCAATGTCGCCACCCGGACTCGGACGCCCTCGATCAGACCCTCCGGCAAATCCTCGTCGGCAAAATCGATGGCCGCCTCGACATGAGCAAGGCCTCCCAACAGGTCGTGGCGCCAACCCTCGTAAAGCGCCCCGAGCGCACCCTGCATTTGACGGAGAGCCTGGCGCCGTTGCGCCGCGGTCTCCGCCGCCACCAGATCGGCCAGCCCCTCCGCCGCCGTCAAATCCATCTTGCCGTTCTCGAAGGCGCGGCGGGTGAACTCCCCCGGCTCGGCCAGCCGCAATCCCTCGATCCGCCCCAGCGCCGCCAGCACGCCGGCCACCACGGCACGGCCGCCATGGAGGTGAAACTCCACCACGTCCTCGCCGGTGAAGCTACCCGGCGCGGCAAACCACGCGCCCAGCCCGTCGTCAAGCGTCTCGCCATTGCGGGGGTCAGTGAATCGCATCCGCACCAAACGGCGAGGGGCGGGCGGCGCCGCGCCGGTCAGGTGCCGCAACGCCTCGCCGGCCTCGGGCCCCGACAGCCTGATGACCGCCACCCCGGCCGGCCCGTTGGCGGTCGCCAGGGCGTAGATGGTGCCGCTCTTCATGTGCCGCTTCCGCCGCTTCCTACCCTATTTGGTGTGCGAATCTTCTCTTGGGCCCAACATGAGCCGCTTGACCGCTCGTCCCCCCTCGCGAAGGTGGGCGTTGAGGATCTCGTCGATGTCTTCCCGCGTCTCGGCCCGATACCAGATGCCCTCCGGATAGACCACCATGGTCGGCCCCAGCTCGCAGCGATCCAGGCAGCCGGCCGTGTTGATCCGGACATCGTCAAGGCCCAGCTTCTGCGCCTGGCCCTTCATGTAGTTGCGCAACCCCATGGCCCCCTTGCGCGCGCAACAACCTCGAGGGTTGCCTTCCGGCCGTTCGTTGATGCAGCAGAACACGTGATGCCGGTAATAGAGCCCGCCCTCGGTTTCGTCGATCACCACGCCGGTCTCCTTCGCCAAGTCCCCGGCCGTGCCGGCCGAACCCCGGTGAATCTGTGGTGCGCCGCCGCCGCCGTCAATCTCGGTTTCTGTTGCATCGTCCCCCGGCTGCCCCAACCTACCTGAGGAACCCCCGATCGCGAAGGGCCCGACGAGAACATGAGCCAAAATCTCCTTTCCCGTGAAACGAGTCCTTACCTCCTCCAACACAAACTAAACCCCGTACACTGGCGCGCCTGGGGGCCCGAGGCGCTGGCCGAGGCCAGGCGGCTCAACCGCCCGATCCTGCTGTCGGTCGGTTACGCCGCCTGCCACTGGTGCCACGTCATGGCCCACGAAAGTTTCGAAGACGATTCAACCGCTTCCGTCATGAACGCCCACTTCGTCAACATCAAGGTCGACCGCGAGGAGCGTCCCGACATCGACCTCATCTACCAATCCGCCCTGGCCCTGATGGGCGAACAAGGCGGCTGGCCCCTTACCATGTTCCTGACGCCCGCCGGAGAACCCTTCTGGGGCGGTACCTATTTCCCCAAGCAGTCCCGTTACGGCCGGCCGGCCTTCGTCGACGTCCTGCGGCGCGTCGCCGAGGTCCACACCGAGGAAGCCGAAGCCATCCGCCAAAACGTTGCCGCGCTTCGCGACGGCCTTGCCCGCCTTGCCCGGCCCGCTGCCGGCGGCGGTCTCGGCCGCGCCGACCTCGACGCCGCCGCGCAGGTTGCGCTCATCGACGTCGATACCCATCACGGCGGCACCCACGGCGCCCCCAAATTCCCGCAGCCCGGCTTCTTCCGTTTCCTGTGGCGGGCCCACCGGCGCACTGGGGAAGCCACTTTCCGCGAGGCCGTCACCACCACGCTCGACGCCCTTTGCCAGGGCGGCATCTACGATCACCTGGGCGGCGGCTTCGCCCGCTATTCGACCGACGCTTTCTGGCTGGTTCCTCACTTCGAGAAGATGCTTTACGACAATGCCCAACTCCTCGATTTGCTGGCCGAGGTCTGGCGGGCCACGGGTTCGCCGCTTTATGCCGCCCGCGCCCACGAAACCGTCGACTGGCTGCTCCGCGACATGCCGGTGACGGCCGATGACGACGGCACCTTCGCCTTCGCCAGCGCCTACGATGCCGACAGCGAGGGCGTAGAGGGCAAGTACTACGTCTGGAGCGAAACCGAGATCGACGCCGTCCTCGGGGACGACGCGGGCCTCTTCAAAGCCGCCTACGGCGTCACCGCCGTCGGCAACTGGGAAGGGGTCACCATCCTCAACCGCAGCCATGCCGGAGCGACCGTCGCCGACAACCTCGGCCTCGCCGAGGCGCGCGCCAAGCTCCTGGAGGCCCGCCGCCAACGGGTGCCGCCCGCCTGGGACGACAAGGTGTTGGCCGACTGGAACGGCCTTGCCATCGCCGCGCTGGCCAGCGCCGGCAGCCTTTTCGGTCACCCCGCCTGGATCCACGCCGCCCGCGTCGCCTTCGCGTTCGTCGCCCGCCACATGGCCGACCCCGACGCTCCGGGCCGCCTATTCCATTCCTGGCGGGCCGGGCAGGCCCGGCACGCCGCCGTGCTCGACGACTACGCCAACCTAGCGCGCGCCGCGCTCGCCCTTCACCAAGCGACGGAGGAGGGGGCCTATCTGGCGCGCGCCGAGGCGTGGACGGAAACTCTCGACCGCCACTACTGGGACGACCGGGAGGGGGGCTATTTCCTGACCGCCGACGACGCCGGCGATCTCATCACGCGGCCCAAGACCATCGCCGACCACGCCGTGCCGCCCGGCAACGGCACCATGGTCGAGGTCCTAGGCCGCCTTTTCCTCCTGACCGGAAAGTCCGCCTATCGCGACCGCGCCGAAGCGCTGGTCCGGCTGTTCTCCGCGGCAACGCCCGAGCACAACGCCCGCATGCCGACGCTGTGCGTCGGCGCCGAGATCCTGGAGGCACCGGTGCAGATCGTCGTCCTCGGCCCCGCCAACGACCCCGCCCGCGCCGAGCTGCTGAAAGCCGCCCGCGAGGCGGCTCCGGCCACCGCCGCCATTGCCGCCCATCACCCCGACGAGCCGCTCCCCGAGGGACATCCGGCCGCCGGCAAGGGCCTGCGGGACGGACGGCCCACCGCCTACGTTTGCGCCGGCGCCACCTGCGGCCTGCCCAAGACCGATGCCGGGACCTTGCGGCAGGAGCTCGCGGCCCTGTAATCTCTCGCTATGTCCTATCTTTCGCTCGCCAGCCCGCTCGGGCCCCTGACCGTCTTCGAAGATGACGGCGCCGTCGTCGCCGTCGAATTCGGCCGTGCCCCCGGCGGCGAGGAAACGCCGTTGCTGGAGGAAGCCTGCCGCCAGCTCGACGCCTATTTCGACGGCCGGCTGCGCGATTTCTCGCTGCCGCTCGCCGCCGCCGGTTCGGCCTTCCAGCGCTCCGTGTGGGCGGCTATCGCCTCCATTCCATACGGCGAAACCCGTACCTACGGCGATCTCGCCACGCGGCTCGGATCGGCGGCCCGGGCGATCGGCGGCGCGTGCGCGCGCAATCCGATCCCGATCATCATTCCCTGCCATCGCGTCGTCGGCACCGGCAGCCGCCTGACCGGCTATTCGGGTGGCGAGGGCATCGATACCAAGCGCGTCCTCCTCGCTTTGGAGGTCGCCCACGTCCCGTAATCGGCCGGCGCGGCCGGCCCGTTTGTTCTTGCTGGGGAGAGATTCATGACCAAAGCCTTCCGCATTCACGAGTACGGCGGCCCCGAGGTCCTGAAATGGGAGGACGTCACGGTCGGCGACCCGGGCCCCGGCCAGGTCCGGTTGCGCCACACCGCCGTCGGCCTCAACTTCGTCGACACCTACATGCGCAGCGGCCTCTACAAGCTGCCCTCGCTGCCAAGCGGCATCGGCCAGGAAGCAGCCGGCGTCATCGAGGCGTTGGGTTCCGGCGTCACCGGCTTCAAGATCGGCCAGCGTGTCGCCTACGGCATCGGGCCCGCCGATGCCTATTCCGAAACCCGGCTGTTCCCAGCCGAACGCCTGGTGGCGCTGCCCGACGCCATCGACGATCGCACCGCGGCGGCGATTATGCTCAAGGGCCTCACCACCTGGTACCTGATCCGGCGCATCCATCCCGTGCAGAAAGGCGAGACCATCCTGCTGCACGCCGCCGCCGGCGGCGTCGGCCAGATCGCCACCCAGTGGGCCAAGCACCTGGGCGCCACCGTCATCGGCACCGTCGGCACCGACGAAAAAGCCGAGATCGCCAAGGCCCGCGGCTGCGACCACGTGATCGTCTACACCCGCGAGGATTTTACCAAGCGGGTACGCGAAATCACCGGCGGCGCCGGCGTGCCGGTCGTCTACGATTCCGTCGGCGCCGCCACCTTCGAAGGCTCGCTCGACTGCCTCAGGCCGACCGGGTTGATGGTCACCTTCGGCAACGCCTCGGGACCAGCGCCGGCCATCCAGCCAGGGACGCTCGCCGCCAAGGGCTCGCTGTTCCTGACGCGCCCCAGGCTTGGCGACTACGTGCCAACCCACGACCTCCTGCTTTCCGCCGCCAAGGAGCTGTTCGACGTCGTCACCGGCGGCCACGTCAAGATCGAGATCAACCAGACCCATCCGCTGGCCGAGGCGGCGCAAGCCCAGCGCGCCCTGGAAGCCCGCAAGACCACGGGCTGCACCGTGCTGACGCCGTAGCAAGAGCCGGCGACCGGCAAGAAAAAGGCGGCGCGCTCCGAAGACGCGCCGCCTTTACTTTGGCGGTGAACAATGTTGCCGCTCAGGTGTTCATGGAATCGAAGAAGTCGGGGTTGTTCTTCGTTTCCTTGAGCTTCTTGAGCAGGAATTCCATGGCGTCGACGACACCCATCGGCATCAGGATACGGCGCAGCACCCACATCTTCGAAAGCGTGCCCTTGTCGACCAGCAGCTCCTCCTTGCGGGTGCCCGAGCGCGTGATGTCGATCGAGGGCCAGGTGCGCTTGTCGGTGAGCTTGCGATCGAGGATGATTTCCGAGTTGCCGGTGCCCTTGAACTCTTCGAAGATCACCTCGTCCATGCGCGAGCCGGTGTCGATCAGCGCGGTGGCGATGATGGTCAGCGAGCCGCCTTCCTCGATGTTGCGCGCCGCGCCGAAGAAGCGCTTCGGCCGCTGCAGGGCGTTGGAATCGACGCCGCCGGTCAACACCTTGCCCGATGACGGCACCACGGTGTTGTAGGCGCGCGCCAAGCGGGTGATGGAGTCCAAGAGGATCACCACGTCGCGCTTGTGCTCGACAAGGCGCTTGGCCTTGGCGATCACCATCTCGGCCACCTGGACGTGGCGGCTCGCCGGTTCGTCGAAGGTGGAACTCACCACCTCGCCCTTCACCGATCGAGCCATGTCGGTCACTTCCTCGGGCCGCTCGTCGATGAGCAGCACGATCAGGTAGCACTCGGGATGATTTTCGGCCACCGCGTGGGCGATGTTCTGCAGCATCACCGTCTTG
This sequence comes from Rhodospirillales bacterium, assembly GCA_014859895.1. Taxonomy (GTDB): domain Bacteria; phylum Pseudomonadota; class Alphaproteobacteria; order Rhodospirillales; family Shumkoniaceae; genus Shumkonia. The sequence goes on along the minus strand of JACZKS010000168.1, from coordinate 7,721 downwards.
CCGGTGCGCGGCGGCGCCACAATCAGCGCCCGCTGGCCCTTGCCGATGGGGGTGATGAGGTCGACCACCCTGAGCGTCGGATCGGTGATCTTGGGGCTGTCGATTTCCATCGACAGCCGCCGTTCCGGATAGAGCGGCGTCAGGTTGTCGAAGTTGATGCGATGGCGGACCGCCTGGGGGTCCTCGAAGTTGATGTCGTTGACCTTGAGCAACGCAAAGTACCGTTCGCCGTCCTTGGGCGCGCGGATCTCGCCTTCCACGGTGTCGCCGGTGCGCAGCCCGAAGCGCCGGACCTGGCTCGGCGAGACGTAGATGTCGTCGGGGCCCGGCAGGTAGTTGGCCTCCGGCGAGCGCAGGAAGCCGAAGCCGTCGGGCAGAACCTCCAGCACGCCATCGCCGAAAATGGACACGTTGTTGGTCGCCAGCTGCTTGAGGATGGCGAACATCATGTCCTGCTTGCGCAGCGAACTGGCGTTCTCGATTTCCAACTCCTCGGCAAAAGCGAGGAGTTCGGTCGGGGATTGGGACTTCAGTTCCTTGAGATTCATGGCTGGCCGTCAGCTCTGACCCTGAAGCGGGTCGGGATGGGGTGGAGAGGGATTGGGGATCGGCATGCGGCGGAATGCCGCAATTGGTCGGTGATATCAACAACCGGGCCGCTGGCCCGCCCACGTCGAACAGGTTGGGGAGTGGATAGAGGGTGTGCCCTACCCTCTACAATTTCAAGAGCATTAACCAAACCCGCCGACCCTGTCAAACGAAGATTGCGATAAAGGGAGGCCAGCGCTACGCCGCATGGCCGCACTGTCCGCGCTCGCCGGGGCAAATCCGCCCGCCGTCCTGCGAAAGAACCGCACAACCGCCGGCCCTGGCCAAGCGAACCAAACGGGCCAGCCCTTCGATGAAACGCGGGTGGGTGCCCACCGCCGGCACCCTCTCATAGGCCGGAACGCCCGACTTGTGGGCCAACTCGCCGTACTCGATGTCGAGTTCGACCAGGGTTTCGGAATGCTCCGAGACAAAGGCGATCGGCACCACCACCAGGGCCTTGCGCTCGTGCCCCGCCCGCTCGATCTCGGAATCGGTAGCCGGTCCGATCCATTCCAGCGGCCCCACCCGGCTCTGGTAGGATACCTGCCACTCGAAGTCGTCGCGGCCCATGACGGCCACCACCGCCACGGCCGATTGCTCGACCTGCCAGGCGTAGGGATCGCCCTTGTCGATCACCCGCTTGGGCAGCCCGTGAGCGGAAAACAGCACCCGTGGCCGCCCGGCCCTGGACGCCCGGTCCACCGCCGCCGCCACCAGTTCGGCCTCGGCGGCGATGAAACCCGGCTCCGTCGGATAGCAGCAGACGGTTCGCGTCGGCACGTCGAGCCCGATCGCCGCGGCGGCCCGTTTCCAATCCTTGACCGAGGACGCCGTAGTGGTGGTCGAATATTGCGGATAGAGCGGCAGCAGGATGATCTCGTCGGGCGCGAAATCCTTGACCGCCCGGGCCGTCTCGTCGCTCATCGGGTGCCAGTACCGCATGGCAATGAAAACCTTGACCTCACCATCCCCGGCAAGCGCGCCTTCAAGCGCCGTCGTCTGCTCGCGGGTCAGCGGCAGCAGCGGCGAACCGCCGCCGATCTTGGCGTAGATGTCGCGTGCCACCGGGCCGCGCCGGCGGGAAATCAGCTTGGCCAACAGCGGCCGAACCGGCCAGGGCAGGCCGATGATGGCGGGATCGTTGAACAGGTTGAAAAGAAACGGCTCGACCGCTTCCGGCCGGTCCGGTCCGCCCAGATTGAATGCGACGACGGCAATCTTCGGCATGATTCTGACCACGGGGGCGACGGGCCCCCTTTTCCATGGGTGTTACGGCCGCCAGGCGCGAACGGTTGCGGCCAGTTGGAGAACGTTTTCGACCGGCGTCTCGGGAACGACGCCGTGGCCGAGATTGAAAATGAAGGGTCCCCGGCCGAGGTTTTCAAGGATCGCCAGTGCGGCCTCGCGCATTTCATCGCCACCGCGGACCAGGATCTGCGGATCGAGATTGCCCTGAACGACGGCTCGCGACTGCAAGGTCCGGCGCGCGAAATCCAGGTCCACCCCACTGTCCAGGCTCACCGCGTCAACACCGGTTTCCCGCACATAGTCGTCATAAAGCGGGCCGGCGCCGCGCGGAAAGCCGATGATCGGAACGTCGGGACAGGTGGTTCGCACACTCGCCACCAGCTTTCGCGTCGGCGTGATCACCAGGCGGCGGAATCGTTCCTCGTCGAGCGCCCCGGCCCAGCTGTCGAAAATCTGAAGGGCTTCCGCCCCATGGCGCACCTGCTCGATGAGGTAAGCGCCTGTCGCCTCGACCAGAAGGTCGATCAGCATCGCGAAGCCCTCGGGGTCTTCGCGATCCCATCCCAAAGCGCGGCTGAAATCGGTACCGCCGCGGCCTTCGACCATGTAGATGGCGACCGTCCACGGCGCTCCCGCAAAGCCGATCAGCGCGGTTTGCGGCGGCAGCGCCTCCCGGATGCCATGAATTGCCGTGAAGACCGGCTCCAGGTGCCGGAGAACCCGCTCAGCCTTCAAGCCTTCGATGTCCCGGCGCGAACGCAAAGGTTCGAGGATCGGCCCTTCGCCCTCGCGGAAATCAACAACCTGGCCCAAGGCGTCCGGCACCACCAGGATATCGCTGAACAGGATGGCGGCATCCGGCTGGAAGGAGCGCAGCGGCTGCAACGTCGCCTCGACGGCCAGTTCCGGCGTATAGCAGAAATCGAGGAAGTTCCGCGCCCGTTGGCGCAGTTTCCGGTATTCCGGCAGATAGCGCCCGGCTTGGCGCATCAGCCACAACGGCGGCGGCACCCTTGGTTGGCCTCGCAACACCGCCAGGAATGGTTTGACGTCTACTGGCATGCCACCCCCATCTTCGCCGGCTGGTTCGCGAACTTATACCCAGGCCTCTTCTACAAGAATCTTTTTTATAAAAGGTTCTGTAGTAGTAGTTGTGCGGTGAGTCATGGGGATTAATGTTGTCCACAGCTTGTCCCGCCCCCGATTTCCGATTCCGGCGGCAGAGTCCCCCGACGGTGTGCGACCTGTTGACGGTATCTGCCCCGCAGCCCTTTTCCAGCCATTCAAGCCGTTCGTGTAAACCTGGGTAAAGCGGGGAAAAGCCCGGACGTTCCAGTGGTTATGCGCACTGTCGAGTGGCGAAGGATAATGTTTTCAATTCGGATTCTGGCGGTGTAAGAAATACCGACGAACAAGGACGCTTTCCAACGCCAAGCGGTCGGAGGGGGTTTATCCCCAATTCATCGACATGACCACCCAGACAGGCCGGAAAAACAAAGCCGTGCACGTGCACTTGGTCTCGGATTCGACCGGCGAAACCGTCTCGACTGTCGCCCGGGCCTGCCTCGTGCAGTTTGACGACGTGCAGCCGGTCGAGCATGCCTGGACGATGGTTCGCTCGCCCGCGCAGGTCGGTACCATCCTTGAGGCCATCAAGAAGGCCCGGGGGATCGTCATCTATACGGTGGTCGACCGCGACGTTCAGGATGCCCTCGAAGAAGGTTGTCGCCATTTGCAGGTGCCTTGCGTCGGCGTCCTTGACCCGGTGCTCGAGGCCCTGCATTCGTATGTCGGAGCGAAAGCACGGGCGACGCCGGGGCGGCAGCACGAAATGGACGCCGAATACTTCTCACGCATCGAGGCCATTCACTTCGTGCTGGCTCACGACGACGGGCAGTCACCGGCCGATCTGCGCGATGCCGACGTCATCCTGGCCGGGGTGTCGCGCACACTCAAAACGCCGACCTGCATCTACCTTGCCAACCGTGGCATCAAGGCGGCCAACATCCCGATCATGCCGGGGGTTCCGCTGCCGGCTGAAGCCCTGGAGCCGGGCGCACCCCTGATCGTCGGCCTGACCAAGGACCCCAAGCGCCTAGTGCAGATTCGCCGCAACCGGCTTAAATTGCTCGACCGCGACGAAAATACCGACTACGCCGACATCGAAACGGTTTCGCAGGAAATCCGCATCGCCCGCGAAACTTTCGCCAAGCACAAGTGGCCGTTCATCGATGTCTCCGAACGGTCGGTCGAAGAGGTGGCTGCCATCATCATGCAGCTTTACAAGGAAAGGCAGGAGAGACAGCCCTGAACACATCCTTCCCCGGCCTCGTTTTGGCATCGGCCAGCGCGGCGCGCCTGCGCCTGCTTCGCGCGGCCGGCGTGGTCTTCGAATGCGAGCCGCCCAACCTCGATGAATCCGAGATCAAGGCCGACATGGCCGCCACCGGCGCCGACGCCACCGAGCTGGCCGGCGCCCTGGCGCAGGCCAAGGCCAGCCTGGTGGCCTCGCGGCGGCCGGGACTGGCGGTGATCGGCGCCGACCAGGTGCTCGAATATGCCGGCCAGTGCTTCGACAAGCCGGGCAACCGCGACGAGGCGCGGCGCCACTTGAGGATGTTGGGCGGCCGAACGCACCGCCTGGTCAGCGGCGTCTGCGTGGTCTGCGACGGCAACATACTGTGGAGCCATGCCGAGACGGCCCGCCTGACCATGCGCCCGTTCAGCGAGGAATTCCTTGAGACCTATCTCGACACCGTCGAACCCGGGACCTGGGATTCGGTCGGCGGCTATCGGCTGGAGGGGATGGGCGCCCAGTTGTTCGAACGCATCGACGGCGACCATTTCACCATTCAGGGACTCCCCTTGCTGCCGCTCCTGCGGTTTCTTCGCCGCAAGGGCATGATCCTGGATTGACCGGCCGGACTTGGCGCCGGCGGACGGGGCAGCGGGGAACCATGCAGCGATGATACCGAATGGTCAGGCCAGGCTTGCCGGCGTCATGGGGTGGCCGATCGGCCATTCCCTGTCACCGCGCCTGCACGGCTACTGGCTCGACCGTTACGGAATCAACGGTGCCTATGTGCCCCTAGCGGTGCCGGCCGATGCCTTCGAGGGTGCCTTCCGCGCTTTGCCGTTGCTGGGCTTCGCCGGGGTCAACGTGACCATTCCCTACAAGGAGGCGGCGCTGGCCGCCGTCGACGACGCCGACGAGACGGCCCGGCGCATCGGCGCCGCCAATACCATCAGCGTGCTTCCCGACGGCAGCCTCTTTGGCCAGAACACCGACGCCTTCGGGTTCATCACCAACCTCAAGAACGGGCTGCCCGACTGGCGTCCTGCCGAGGGACCGGCCGTGGTGATCGGCGCCGGCGGTGCCGCCAGGGCGGTTTGTGTGGCCCTGCTGGATGCCGGCGTGCCCGAGATCCGGCTGGCCAACCGCACGGTGCGGCGGGCCGATTCGCTGGCCCGCGACATCGGCGGCCCGTTCGCGGTGACGCCATGGCCGCGGCTGCCCGCCGCCATGGAAGGCGCCGCTCTTCTGGTCAACACCACCGGGCTCGGCATGACCGGCGAGCCGCCGCTCGAGGTCGACCTTCGACACCTGGCCCCCGAGGCGGTGGTCACCGACATCGTCTACGCGCCGCTCGAAACACCGCTGCTGACGGCGGCCCGCGCACGCGGCAACCGCACCGTCGACGGCCTCGGCATGCTCTTACATCAGGGCCGGCCGGGTTTCGCCCGCTGGTTCGGCGTCGAGCCCGACGTCACGCCGGCGCTGCGCGAATTCGTGCTGGCCGGCCTGGCGCCGGCCGGGCGATGAGGAAGGGCGGCCCATGGTGATCCTGGGCCTCACCGGTTCGATCGGCATGGGAAAGAGCGTGGCCGCCGGCATGTTCCGGCGCCTGGGAGCGCCGGTCCATGATGCCGACGCCGCCGTCCATCGGCTGTTAGGGCGGCGGGGCGGGGCGGTCGCGGCCGTCGCCGCCGCCTTCCCCGGCGTCCTTCGCGAAGGGATGATCGACCGCGTGGCTCTCGGCCGCCGCGTCTTTGACGATCCGGCGGCCCTTCGGCGGCTGGAGGACGTGCTGCACCCGGCGGTGCGGCGCGATCAGGCGGCTTTCCTCAAGCGCCAGGCGCGGCGGGGATGCAAGCTGGCGGTCCTCGACGTGCCGTTGCTCTTCGAGACGGGGGCGGACGCCGATTGCGACGCCGTCGCCGTGGTCAGTGCGCCGCCGTTCGTCCAGGCGGCCCGCGTACTGGCCCGCTCCGGCATGACACGCCAACGGCTGGCCGCCGTGCGCGCCCACCAGATGGCGGACGGAGAGAAGCGTAGGCGGGCCGATTTCATCATTCCCTCAGGCCTGGGCCGGCGCGAAACTTTGCGTGCGATCACGCACATCGTTGCCGAAGCGCGGACCCTGCGTCCCCGGCACTGGCCGTGGCCGGCCGCGGCGCAAGCCGGTCATTGACGATCAAGGAGAGTTTGCTCATGCGCGAGATCGTGCTGGATACCGAAACCACCGGGCTCGACCCCGCGGCCGGCCACCGCATCGTCGAGATCGGCGCCGTCGAGCTGGTCAATCATGTTCCGACCGGCCAAAGCCGGCAGATCTATATCAACCCCGAGCGCGACATGCCCCCCGAGGCCTTCGCGGTGCACGGCCTGTCGGCGGAATTCCTGGCCGACAAGCCGGTGTTCGCCGCCATCGCGGCCGATTTTCTGGAGTTCATCGGCGACGCCACGCTGGTCATCCACAACGCCGAGTTCGACCTCAAATTCCTTAACGCCGAGCTCACCCGCCTGGACAAGCCAGCGCTGCCGGCGGCACGCGCCGTCGATACGGTCGGCATGGCGCGGCGCAAGTTCCCGGGCGCCCAAGCCAGCCTCGACGCCCTGTGCCGGCGCTTCCAGATCGATCTTTCGGATCGCGCGCTGCACGGCGCGCTGAAGGACGCCCGGCTGCTGGCCGAGGTCTACCTGGAACTGATCGGCGGCCGACAGGCCGATCTGGCGCTGACCGCGGCGGCGGCCGTCGCCGCGGCAAACGGTCCGGCGACGGCGCGCCCGCAACGGCCGCCCAGGCCCTACGTGCCGACGCCCGAGGAGGAAGCGGCCCATGCCCGCTTCCTGGAAAAACTCAAAGACCCGATGTGGGCGTCCTGAATCGGCGGTCCGTCAGGCTGTCTGCGGCGCGATTGGCGCCTCCTGGCCCATACTGGCCACCTTGTTGCGAAACATGGCGGCGAAATCGACCGGCGAGAGCATCAGCGGCGGGAAGGCTCCGTCGCGGGTGGCATCGGCGATGATGTTACGGGCAAACGGGAAGAGCAGCCGCGGACATTCGATAAGCAGCATCGCCTGAAGGTGCTCGCGCGGCACGACGATGGTGAAAAGGCCGGCATAAGCGAGCTCGCAGACGAAGGCGATGGACTCGCCCACCTTGCATTCGGCGACGATATGCAACGTCACCTCGAAGAGCGTCTCCTGCGCGGCCTTGGCCTGGACTTCGACGTTGACCGAGATCTGCGGTTCCTTGTTGGTCAATTCGCCATAGATGCCGGGCGCTCCCGGCACCTCGAACGACAGGTCCTTGATGTACTGGCCATTGACGATAAGCGGCGGGACGCCGGCATCGGCGGCATTCGGGGTGGCGTCGGACGGGCCGTTGGAAGTCATTGCGGGTCTCCATGGGTGGGTTGGCAAGGCTGGCTAGCACGGAATTCCGGCCGAGACAATCGCCAAGCCGGTCGGACGGCTCCTAGCGGCCGCCGCGGCGCCGGGGGTTGGCGTCGTCCTTGTCGGGCGGCGGCCGGCCGCTGTCGTCGATTTCTTCGTACTCGCCCTCGATCACCGTCGGGCCGCCGGCCGGGCGGGGGCC
>JACZKS010000167.1 GCA_014859895.1 Rhodospirillales bacterium | reverse complement strand
CAGTGTGAACCGGGCATAGAGCCAAACCGCTTGCTGGATGATCACAGGCGGGAAGCGATGCCGCTTGAAAGATATTGGAAGCATACCGGCACCGTACCGGTCCGTCCTCGCGCCGGCCACCCACTTAACGTGTCAATGCCGCTTTGGCGGATCCGATGGCGTGTAGGTGGCAGGCCACCCAATGCCCCGGCTGTACTTCGCCATAGGCCGGAGCCGCCACGCGACAGTGGTCCATGGCGTAGGGGCAGCGAGTGTGGAAGTGGCAGCCGGGCGGCCGCCTGATTGGGCTCGGCACGTCACCAGTGAGCACGATCCGGCCGGTTCTGTTGGCGGTGGGATTCGGAATCGGAACGGCCGACAGAAGCGCCTGGGTGTACGGGTGGAGAGGCGAAGTGAAAAGCGTACGTTTGTCCGCGAGTTCGACCACTCGCCCCAGGTACATGACCGCGATCCGGTGACTAATGTGCTGCACCACGGCCAGATCGTGGGCGATGAACAGGTAGGAAAGGTTGAACTCCTGCTGCAGGTCGATGAGCAGGTTGATTACTTGTGCCTGGATCGACACGTCGAGCGCCGAAACCGGCTCGTCGCCGATGATCAATTGCGGATTCAAGGCGAGCGACCGAGCGATGCCGATGCGTTGGCGCTGCCCTCCCGAAAACTCGTTCGGATATTTTCTCATGTCGTCGGGCCGCAGGCCAACGCGCTTGAAGAGAGCCGCGACCCGGTCCTCCTTCTCCCGCCCCGCGGCAACGCGATGTACGGTCAGCGGCTCGCCGACGATGGAGCCGGCAGTGAGGCGCGGGTTGAGCGACGAGTAGGGATCTTGGAAGATCATCTGCATTTCACGGCGGAATGGCCGCATGGATTTCCGGTCGAGGTGTGTGATGTCCTGACCCCGTATCCGGATGCTGCCGGAGGTGGGTTCCATCAGCTTCATAATGGTTTTGCCCGCCGTCGACTTGCCGCAGCCGCTCTCCCCTACCACGCCCAGGGTCTCGCCGTGGCGAAGCGTCAACGAAATGCCGTCCACGGCGTAGACATATCCGACAACGCGTCGCAACAGGCCCTTGCGGATGGCGAAGTGCTTCTTGAGATCGCGGACATCGAGAAGAAATGGGGTTTCCGCGGCCGCAGGAATCTGGGTAGGGCCCATTATGCCGCCTCCGTTGCAAGCTGGCTGGCTTCCCAACATGCCGTGCGATGATCGGGACGTATCGCTTCCAGCACCGGCTGTTCGCGCCGGCAGCGTTCCGATGCATAGGTGCAGCGTGGTGCAAATGCGCAGCCCCTCGGAAGATTGACCAGGGACGGCACGAGTCCAGGGATCTCCTTGAGGCGGGCCCGCTCCGCGCCCGCCGCCACGGATGACGCTTCGAGACGAGGGATGGAGGCCAGCAATCCCCGCGTATAGGGATGGCACGGAGCCGCGAAGAGATCCTGCACCGAGGCTTCCTCGACGATCTTGCCGGCATACATGACGGCCACCCGGTGTGCGGTCTCGGCGACAACCCCCATGTCGTGGGTGATCAGCATGGTGGCCGTCCCCAACTTTTCCTGCAATTCGCGCATCAGGGTCAGGATCTGCGCCTGGATCGTTACGTCGAGGGCGGTCGTGGGTTCGTCCGCGATCAGGATCTTGGGGTCGCAGGATAGCGCCATCGCGATCATCACGCGTTGACGCATGCCGCCCGACATCTGGTGGGGATATTCGCTCACCCGCCTTTCCGGTTCGGGGATCCGGACCAGCCGCAACATCTCCACCGCCCTGTCCCAGGCACCCGACGCCGACAATCCGCGATGCAGCATGAGCGTCTCGGTCAATTGGCTGCCGATGGTCATAATCGGATGCAGTGACGTCATCGGCTCCTGGAAGATCATCGAGATCTCGTTGCCGCGGATGGAGCGCATCTGCTCCTCCGTGAGATCGAGCAGATTGGTGCCGCGGAAGCGGATTTCGCCGCCGACGATCCGCCCTGGCGGGTCGGGGATGAGGCGAAGGATGGAAAGCGCGGTCACGCTCTTGCCGCACCCGGACTCGCCGACCACGCCGAGCACCTCGCCGCGACGGAGCGTGCAAGACACGCCGTCCACGGCCGGCACAAGGCCGGCGCGCGTCGTGAAATGGGTGCGGAGGTTCTCGACCTCCAGGATCGGGGCTGCCGATATGTCGCTCATGAGCGGCCCTGAACAATCTCCAGGCTTAGAGGGAAACCGCGTGCCGGAACTTCGAATACCATGATTCTTTGCCGTTCCCGCCGACGCCGGCGAAGTGCGGCGATCGGAATCGCAGTTTGTCCATTTGCCATGCCGACCGCCCCGTCAAAGGGTTTCTTGCGTCGTTATTCGTCGGCAAACGCGCCGACGAAGATGGTCCAGTCGCCGCAGTGGATGGTTCCGAATGTGCGTTGCGAAACGATCAACCCATCGGAGGGAGCCTTGATTTCCTCCAGGATGTCGCCGAAGAGGTCGCAGATCGTCCCCACCACTTCGCCCTTCTTCACCCGGTCGCGAAGCTGCTTCTTGGTGCGATACAAGCCACCGGTCGAACACGACTGGAACGATCCCCTGACGTTGATGCGCTTGCGCGGTGTTTCCGGGGTGCCCGGAATCATCTTGTAGGTCATCATCAGGTTTTCGATGAGCTTACGCTGGGCCTGAACGAACTCCTCCAGGCAGCGGCCCTCGCCGCCCACCTCGGCGGTGATGACTGGAATGCCCGCGTTCGGGCCCTCGACGTTCATGCAGCCGCCCCAGGCGCCGCCACCCTTCCACACCAGGTCGATGCCGGTGGCGTAGGCGAGGTCGCGCAGTTTCTGCTCCATCGCCTTGTCTTCCCTCTCGCGATAGATGACGACGGGGGAAATCGCCAGCACCGTCCCGCCGCCGTGCAGGTCGACGCCCATATCGCACTTGGCGACGACTTCGCGCATGTAATGGTATGCCAGCTGTTCGGTCAGGAACCCGTCCTTCCGGCCCGGGAGAATGCGGTTCATGTTGATTCCGTCGATGATCGAGCCGCGGCGCCCGGCCTCGAACGCCGGCACGTTGACGACGGGGACGCCGACAAACACGCCGTGCAGCTTCGCCGGATCGAGGTCGCGCCAGATGGCGCGGATCGCCTCACCGCTCTCGTATTCGTCTCCGTGGATCGCCCCTTCGACCAGGAGGACGGGGCCGTCATGCGTGCCGTGGACAATCATCATGGGGAATCCCAGGTCCTGACCGCCGGGGGTCTTGGTCACGGGCAGCAGGAACTTCTTTTTGTCGCCGGGTTTTACCGAAACCTTACCGAATTTGAGCATCAACTTTCTCCAGTCCAATCACAAATGATCGTCAGCTATTTTCTTTCCGGCCCACGCCGTCAGCGCTCCCGGGTGGTCGGGTTGAGAACGTCCTGGCTTCCGTCGGCCAGCATGTTGAGACCGATGACGGTGATCAGAATCGCCAATACCGGCAGCAGCGAGGGCCATGGATTGATGTAAAGCTCTTCAAGCCCTTCGCGGATCATCAGTCCCCAGCTCGGCATCGGCGGCTGCACCCCCAGGCCCAGGAAACTGAGGTTGGTTTCGACCTGGATCGCGGTTCCCAGCCACAGCGTCGAAATCACGGCCATCTCACTCAGGATGTTGGGGAGCAAGTGAATGACGATGATGCGCGGAGTCGATGCGCCGATCGCCCGCGCCGCTTCAACGTATTCGTTGCCGACGACGTTCATACCGACGCCGCGCGCCATGCGGACTATGCGCGGCAGGAAGGCGATGGTGATGGCGAGGCCGACATTGAACAACCCCTGGCCGAAGATGGCCACGATGATGACACCCAGGATCAGGGTTGGAAATGTCATGAAGATGTCGACGAACCAGACGACCAGCGAGTCGAAGGCTCCTCCCCTGTTGTAGGCGGCACCGAGGCCGATCAACGTGCCTATCGAGGCGGCGATAAGCAGCGAAGTGACCGTCAGCCCCAGGGTGTACCGCGCCCCCATGACGAGACGGCTGTAAACGTCGCGGCCGAAGCGGTCGGTGCCGAACCAGTGTTCGGCCGAAAAGCTTTGATTGCGGTCGATCAGCGATTGCTCGGTCGGGTCATGGGTGATGAGGGCCGGAGAAAAGACGGAGACGGCGATGGCGACCGCGACGATGGCCGCCCCGATCTTGGCCATGGTGGGCAGGGCGCGAAAGAAGGCGACGATCACTAATAGCCTGCGGCGGCGCCGGTTGGTCGTGGATTCGGGGATGTCGGGCACGATGTCGGGGGCGGTCATTCGTAGCGGATCCGGGGGTCGATGATGGTGTACGTGAGGTCGACAAGCAGGTTGACGATGCCAACGAAGGCTGCGTAGAAGATGATCGTTCCCTGCACCACCATGTAGTCGCTTTGCGCCACCGCGCCGACGATAAGGCGCCCCACTCCGGGGCGGCTGAATACCGTCTCGATGACGACCGAACTGCCGATGGTGATGGTTGCGTATAGCCCGACCAGGGTGACGATGGTTACGAGGGAAAGCCGCAGAACATGGTGGACGAGGATGGTGCGCTGATCGAGCCCCTTGGCCTTGGCGGTCCGGATGAAGTCCTTGGACAGGATCTCGAGAACGGTGGTTCGGGCTAGGCGGGTGATGTAGGACGTCATGATCAGCCCCAGCGACAGACCCGGCAGGAACAGGTAGCGCATCCGGCTGAGGGGTTCGTCAAGCTCGCCACCGCCCGCCACCGGGAACAGGCCCAATCCGATGACGAAGATGATTATCAAGAAATAGCCCATGATGAAGGGCGGAACGGAAACGCCGCTCAGGGTCATCACTCGGATGACGTGGTCCAATTTGGTGTTGCGCCGGACCGCGGCGACGAAACCCAAGGGCACGCCGAGCACCACGCCGATGAGAAGGCCGACAACAGTGAGATCCAAGGTGTACGGCACCACGGCCAGGATCTGGGTCAGGACGGGTTGGCCATTCTGGAGGGAAACGCCGAGATCGCCCCGCAACAGACCAGCCATGTAGATCAGGTATTGCTCCCACAGGGGCTTGTCCAAGCCGAGCGCCTCGCGCAGGGCCTGCATGCTCTCCGCAGTGGCGTAGGTGCCTTGGATGGCGATCGTGGGGTCCCCCACGCCGAGGCGTATTCCGAAGAACAGGGCTGTCAACACCACGAAGATGGCGGCCAGCATGAAGACAATTCGGGCAACGATCACTCTGGACATGGCATCGGACTATGTATTGAGGATGGAACCGTAGTGTGACCCGGGATGCGGACCGTATGGCCGCATCCTGGGCGTCCGCGGGCGAGGCCGCTCAAACGTTCGTCTTCTCGGTGAAATAGTACATGTAGGGCAGGCTGAGGACCGTCGTCCCCTCCTTGACCTGATAGCCCAGATCGACGTAGCTCTGGCGCAGAACCGGTGTCGCCAACGAGCCCAACGTGACAGACGGCATGTCTTCGAGCAGGATGGTCTGGACCTGCTTGAAATACTTGGCCCGTTCCTTGGGGTCGGCCGCGGCGATCGCCGTCTGGTAGGCGGTGTCCAGCTTCGCGTTGCAGTACTCGGCGAATCCCTGGACGCCCGTCGGTTTTGTGACGTCGGCCGCGCAGATCCAGAATTCCCGGATCAGGGTTTCGGCACTCGGATAACGGGCGGCGGTGGACCACACGAGGGAACCCTTCTTCTCCTTGATGATGGCCGCGACCCAGGAGGCGTTGTCGAGGACGTTCAGCTTCAGATCGATACCCACCTTGGATAGCTGCTGCTTGCCGATCTGGGCCAATCCAAGATAGTCGCCTCGTTCGCTGACCACGGTCTCAAGCTTGAGCCCATCCTTGAAACCGGCTTCAGCCAGCAGTTGACGCGCGCGGTCCGGGTCGTGCTTGTAAAGGAGGTTCTGCGGAATCTCGTTGGGTTCGATCGCGCCAAAGTATTCGAGGGGGATCGGTCCGAAATTCGGTTCGAACACCCGACCGAAGAACCGTTGGTAGTCCTCGCGGTTGATGGCGTGGGCGATTGCCAGCCGGATCTTCAGGTTGTCCAGGGGCGGTACGCTCCGCTTCAGATGGATGACGACGTTGCGGCCGGGGCCGAGGAGGTCGACCAGCGGCTTGTCCTTGCTCGCATTTACCACCTCGGACAGCCAATCCTCGTTCGCAGCGCCCTTCATGATGTCGATTTCCTGCTGCACGAAGGCGTACCGCCGGGCGGTCTGGTCCGGAATGTAGGAATAGATGATCCGCTTCAGTTTCGGCGTGCCGCCGTAATAGTCGGGGTTGGCAACCAGCGACACCCGCTCCTTGGGGCGGAATTCCTCAAACTGGAAGGGGCCGGTACCGACCGGCTGATTCTTGTAGGTGTCGCCCAGGACCTCGACCGCCTTTTTGCAGATCACATAGCCGCCCTGCCATCCGGAGACCACGGCGATGAATACCGGATCGGGGGTCTTGAGCGCGATGACGACTTCGTACTTGTCTGGAGTGTCAATACGTTCGATGTTCGAAAAGATGGGACGGAATGTGGACTGGACGCTGTCCCGCACATTCAATAGGGAAAACTTCACGTCCTCCGAGGTGAATTCGCCGTAGCCTTTGTGCCATTTCACGCCGTGACGCAGCTTGAACGAGTACTGCTTGAAATCGTCCGACACCGTCCAGCTTTCGGCGAGGTCCGGCTCGATGGCCTCGACGCTGACCTTGCCAGGCACGTAGCGGACCAAGCCGTTGAAGATGGAACTGATGACGGCGGTATCCTGGGCGGCGGTCGCCACATGGGGATGCAGCGTGCCCATGTCGCGTCCGTCCAGGCCGACGTGAAGCACGCCCGACTGCCTGGCGAAGGCGAGCGTCGGGTTCATGACGTTCGCAAAGGCGACCAAGGCGCCAGATGTTCCCAAACCCTTCAATACCGATCGACGATTGAAATTCCATGATCGATTCATGATTGGCTCCCTATCGGTTGGCCACCCTTCCGGGTGACGTGTTTTCTGTTGGTCCGGTATCGACGCAACGTGCCGGATAGACCCACCGGGCGATTTCGCAATGCGGGGCGAACCAGACGTCGCCCTTCGATCGCGCGAGGCGGATGATTTCTTCGAGGATCCAGATCCGCGACCGGTAGCCGGTCATGTGCGGATGCATGGTCAACTGGAAGAGCCCCCCCTCCTCGTAGGCGACTTCGAACTCCCGCCGGAAGACATCGAACACGTCGGCCGGTGGCGTATAGGGGCGCAGCGACTGCTGTCGATGCATGGCAAAATACACGGCGTCGTCGCGAACCCACTCGACCGGCACTTCCACGATGCCCGTCGGCTTTCCGTCGCAAAAAAGCTCGTAGCAGTCCTCATCGGCCATCAGCGAGGAATCGTACGCGAGGCCCATTTCCTGCTCGATTTTCAGGGTGGACGGGCTGAAATCCCAGGACGGGGTGCGCAACCCGACCGGGCGGACGCCGGTGATCTTTTCCAGGGTGTCGGCGGAACGCATCATGAGATCGCGCTCGACCTCCGGCGGCAGCAGCGAATTGCGTTCGTGAATCCAGCCGTGGATGCCGATTTCATGGCCCTCGGCGATGATGCGGCGCTGCTCGTCCTCGTGGAGGAGCGCAGCCACCGCCGGAACGAAAAACGTCGCCCTCACACCGTATTTGGCGAGAATTCCCAGGATCCGGGGAACACCGACGCGGCTGGCCCGCTCGCCGGCCGACAGCCGGCCGATGGAGGTGCCGCCGTCGCGCAATTCGCTCGTTTCGTGATCGGAGTCGAACGAGAGGGCAATGGCACAGCGCGCCCCATCTTTCCATTGCTTAGGGCGGAGAGGGGTCCCGGCACGTATCTGCGCTACCAGTTGGCGCCAATGGCTCTCGGGCCATTCCCAGGGTTGCTGTCCCGAGCACTCGGTCATCGCTGGTGCCCTTCCCACGCCTTTGCTGTTCAGACGCCGTTTCGTCACGCCGACGACGAAAAATGCCGTTGCGCTGGGCATTCAGCGACCATTTTCGACGAATGCCGCTTCGGTATGCACATCATCGACATTGGGGCTTTTGTATCG
Organism: Rhodospirillales bacterium; assembly: GCA_014859895.1. GTDB lineage: Bacteria > Pseudomonadota > Alphaproteobacteria > Rhodospirillales > Shumkoniaceae > Shumkonia. Next base: position 1,485 of record JACZKS010000167.1, on the reverse strand, counting down.
TTGTTGTCCAATATATTTATTCCTGTTATTCATATCTGATGGATGTAAAGAGCCCAATCGAATTGCGCCATCTTCGCTATTTCGTGCGGGTGGCCGGCGAGTTGCACTTCGGACGCGCGGCCGAGCGTCTCGGCATCTGCCAAGCCCCCCTCAGCCAGCAGATTCGTCATCTGGAGGATATGATCGGTGTCCGACTGTTCGATCGGACCACGCGGAGCGTCAGCCTGACCACCGCCGGCAAAACCTTCCTGGTTCGTGCCCAGGCGGCCCTGGCCAACATCGACGACGGCCTCATGGAGGTGCAGAACGCCATAGGCAAGAACACCGGGCGACTGGTCATCGGCGCCATGTACCTGAGTGGCCACCAGTTCCTCCCCGAGGCCGTCCGGCAATTCCTGCGCCGCTATCCGAATGTGTCGATCGACATCCGCATCATGACGACCGAGGAACAGATCGAGGCGATGGAGCAAGACAAGATCCACGTCGGCTTTGTGCGTCCCCCGCGCAATCCGGGGGGGTTCTCTGTCGTCAAACTGGCGTCGGAAGGATTCGTCGCGGTTCTGGCCGAGGACAATCCGCTCGCCGCAAAGCCGAAGCTGAAATTGGCGGATCTGCGTGACGAGCCGTTCCTGGTGTACACGTCGGTCGTCGGCGTCAGCTTCCAGAATGTGATGTTCCAGCATTGCCGGCGCGCCGGGTTCAACCCGAGGATCGTCCAAGAGGTCAGTCACGCCATCGCGATCGTCGCCATGGTGGCGGCCGGCGTCGGCGTGGGGGTCATTCCGGCGTGGGTTTCCCAACTGCCCTATACCAGGGTCGTCTATCGCCCGCTTCCCGAGTTGCCGAAAGTCGTCGATCTGGCCATCGCCTGGCCGGCGCACAATCCTTCGCCGTTCATCCGCGAATTCGTGAGCATTTCGCGCGATGTTGCGGCAACAGCCATGCGGGATGGTGGCGGCTGACCGGGTGGTGCCCCACCAAGTTTTCGATAAAATCTCGGGACAGTTGGCTGCGAGCCTCCGCAATCAGTGGCGGCCGCCAATTTTGGTTTGGCACGAACACTGGGATGGTACGGATTTGCTCGGTCTAAAAACGGCTGAGGGCATCGACACGTTAAGTGGGTGGCCTGGGCGGTCAGGTGTCGCTACCGTCGCCAAAATCCAGCACGCGGTTTGGCTCTACGCCCGGTTCACGCTTTCATTTCGCGATGTCGAGGACCTGATGGCCGAGCGCGGCATTCGCCTCCATCCACGTTTCGGTCCACAACCATTTCAATCAGGAACGTCATCTGTGGTGCCGCGAAACCTTCAAGCTCAACCACGCCGCAACGATAGCTGATTGGCGGGCATTGACACGTTAAGTGGGTGGCCGGCGCGAGGACGGACCGGTACGGTGCCGGTATGCTTCCAATATCTTTCAAGCGGCATCGCTTCCCGCCTGTGATCATCCAGCAAGCGGTTTGGCTCTATGCCCGGTTCACACTGT
>JACZKS010000166.1 GCA_014859895.1 Rhodospirillales bacterium | reverse complement strand
GCCGGAGCCGGAGCCGCCGCCGCCGCTTCCTCGGCCGCCTTGGCCGCCGCCTCGGCCTCGGCCTTCAGGCGCTCCTGCGCCTTGGCCTTCGGCTGGTTCTTCTTGGTCTGCTTGTCGGGCACGGCCGGAGCCGCCATCAGGCCGGCGTCGGCGCAAAACCTGGCAACGCGATCGCTGGGCAGCGCGCCGACCGACAGCCAATGCTTGGCCCGCTCGACGTCGAGCGTGAGGCGCTCCGGATGGTCCTTGGCGACCATCGGGTTGTAGCTGCCGATGCGCTCGATGAAGCGGCCGTCGCGCGGGCTGCGCGAATCGGCAATCACGATGCGATAGTAGGGGCGCTTCTTGGCGCCGGCCCGGGACAGGCGGATTTTCAACGACATGGTGAACTTGGTTCCTTCTACTGGTGAAGAGCGAAAACGGTTGTCTTAAAAACGATGCGACGACGAAACGAAATTGTCAGCGGCCACTCAGCGGCCGGGGAAGCCCGGAGGCATCATGCCGGGCGGCAGGCCGCCGCCGCGCAGGAAGCCCTTCTTGCCGAGCTTGCCCATCTTTTTCATCATGGCGCTCATCTGCAGGTGCTGCTTGAGCAGGCGGTTGACCTCCTGCACCGTGGTGCCCGCCCCGGCGGCGATGCGCCGGCGGCGCGAGCCGTTGAGCAGTTTGGGATTGCGCCGCTCCTTGGGCGTCATCGACTGGATGATCGCCTGCTGGCGGGCGATCATCTTGTCGTCCACATTGGCGCCGGCCATCTGCTTCTTGAGCTTGCCGACGCCGGGCAGCATGCCGAGGATGCCCTGCATGTCGCCCATCTTGCGAAGCTGGCCCAACTGCTCGCTCAGATCCTCAAGGGTGAATTCACCCTTCATCATCTTGGCGGCGGCCTTCTCGGCCGCGGCCTGATCCATGGCCTCGCCGGCCTTCTCGACCAGCCCGACGACGTCGCCCATGCCGAGGATGCGCCCGGCGATGCGCCGGGCGTCGAAGGCTTCGAGCGCGTCCAGTTTCTCGCCGACGCCCATCAGCTTGATCGGCTGGCCGGTGACGGCGCGCATCGAAAGGGCGGCGCCACCGCGGGCGTCGCCGTCGACGCGGGTCAGCACCAGGCCGGTGATGCCGACCTTGGCGTGGAACTCGCGGGCCAGGTTGACGGCGTCCTGGCCGGTCAGCGCATCGGCCACCAGCAGGGTCTCGGCGGGGCGCGCGATGTCGCGCACCATCTGCACCTCGGCCATCAGGGCCTCGTCGATGTGCAGGCGGCCGGCGGTATCGAGCACGACGACGTCGTAGCCTTCCCGTCTGCCGGTTTCCATGGCCCGCCGGGTGATGGCCAGCGGCTGCTCGCCCAGCACGGCCTGAAGCACCGGCACCTCGGCCTGCTCGCCCAGCACCTTCAACTGCTGCTGGGCGGCCGGGCGGTAGACGTCAAGGGATGCCATCAGCACCCGCTTCTTGTCGCGCTTGACCAGCCGCATGGCCAGCTTGGCCGACGTGGTGGTCTTGCCGGAGCCCTGGAGGCCGACCATCAGGATGGCGACCGGGGGAATGCCGGCGACGTTGATCTCGGCCGGGACATCGCCGCCGCCCAGCATGTCGATGAGGTGATCGTGGACGATCTTCACCACCATCTGGCCGGGGGTGACGCTGCGCAGCACCTCCTGGCCGATGGCGCGCACGCGCACGCCCTCGATGAAGTCCTTGACCACGGGCAGCGCCACGTCGGCCTCGAGCAGGGCGACGCGGATCTCGCGCAGCGCGGCGCCGACGTCGTCTTCCGACAGCGCGCCACGCTTCTTCAGCCGCTCGAAGACATCGCCCAGTTTCTCGCTTAAGGACTCGAACATCGATCTTCCGCCGGACAAATCAAAAACGCCAGTGCGCGAAAACTCGCGGACTGGCGGCGCCCCTCGGGGCGTCTTAAACGAACGAGGCGGACATTACGGGGGTGAGGGGGCGGAGTCAAGGAGGGAAGGCCCGAATAGCGGTGTTTGGCCTGCACAATTGGAAAGGTTATTCTTGTTCGTCCAATTGCCTTTAGGGACGTAGAAGATCATGCGCGTCTACCGTTTTCTCAATGCAGAATATGGCCTCGATGCTCTGCGTAGACGCCGTCTGAAGATCGCCCTATTTGGCGAGCTTAATGATCCATTCGAGCTATTAGGCGTTAACCTATCCGATAAGGATATACGCGAAGCATTTCATAAAATGAAACTTGCACTGTCAGAATATCACGGTCTGCTTTGTTTTAGTCGGCGCTGGCGCAATCCACTACTATGGAGCCACTACGCAGACAGGCACAGGGGCCTTTGTTTAGGTTTCGATATTCCAGATGAGTTGGCAATGGGGGTGAATTATACCGTCAATCGCCTTGTTCCAAACGATCTCTTTTCCCCTGACAAGACCGCTAGTGCGAGGGCGATGGCGAAGGTCCTCGCCACGAAATTCAGCCACTGGCGATATGAAGACGAGGTACGCCTATTTGTCAGCCTGGAGGACAGAAATCCGCAAGATGGACACTTTTTTTATGACTTTTCGGAAGATCTGAAGCTTGTACAGGTCATTGTAGGCTCTCAGTCCTGCATTTCTCGCTGCGATCTTGAAGGTGCTCTCGGGAACCGAAATGCTGATGTAGAGCGGTTCAAGGTTCGACCGGCTTTTAAAACGTTCAGGGTAGTAATGAATAGAAAGCGGTCATTGTGGACCTAATGATGCATAAGCTAACGACTTCATTGACTGGGCCCACACGCATGACAGTGGATGCCATCGCCACAGCTGTCGCGCCGTTCGGCTTCCTTGTGCGGGGCGGATTCCACCCCAAGACTTCCGACGGCGTACCGGGGAACTCGGGCACGCTGGTGATGATCGGCAACGCCGGGCCGGCGATGTGGGAAGCCTTCCGGGCGGCGGCGTCCGAGCCGGTCGGGCCGGATCCGCTCGATGCCTGGACGCGCGAGGTGCTGGGCGGCGTCGCCCGCGACCTCGGGGCAACCGCCCTCTTTCCCTTCGACGGACCGCCGTACCTGCCGTTCCAGCGCTGGGCGATGCGGGGCGAGGCCGTGTTCCCCTCGCCCATCGGGCCGCTGATCCATCCGGTCTATGGCCTCTGGCACGCCTACCGCGCCGCCTTGCTGTTCGCCGAACGCATCCCCCTGCCCGCCCCGGTGCCGGCCGTCAGCCCGTGCGAGGGCTGCGCCGAGAAGCCGTGCCTGTCTTCCTGCCCGGTGTCGGCGCTGGCCCCCGGGCGCTATGACGTGCCGGCCTGCGTGGTCTTCCTCGATGGGCCGTCCGGGGCCGGCTGCCTTTCGCTCGGCTGCGCCGCGAGGCGGGCCTGCCCGGTCGGGCGGGATTATGTCTACGCACCCGCCCAGGCCGGATTCCACATGGCCCACTTCCGGTCCGCCAACCGATAACGGGAGGAGGAAGACCACAGAGACACAGAGGCACAGAGAAGATGGATTGCGCTCAAAGCGCACACCATGCGGCGGCGCGTAGCGCCACTTTCTTTTTTCCTCTGTGTCTCTGTGCCTCTGTGGTTCCCCCATCCGCCTCTGGCGGCAGGCGGCCGGCAGGCCGAAATCTGTGGACATCGGGGCGCCCTGCGCCATATTAACCCGGTCATGAGCGGGCTCTCTTTCCTCAAGATGCACGGGCTGGGCAACGACTTCGTCGTGCTCGACGGCCGCGTCACGCCCATCGCCTTGACCGGCGCCCAGGTGCGGGCCATCGCCGATCGCCACACCGGCGTCGGCTGCGACCAGCTGGTGGTGGTGGGGGCGCCCAGGAACGGTGAGGCCGACGCCTTCATGCAGATCTTCAACGCCGACGGCGGCGAGATCGAGGCCTGCGGCAACGCCACGCGCTGCGTCGCCGCCATCGCCATGGCCGAGAAGGGGACGCGCGCCGCCGTCATCGAGACGGTCTCCGGCCTACTGGCCGCCGATGCGGTGGGAGACGGCATCGTCGCCGTCGACATGGGGCCGGCCCGGCTGGAGTGGCGTGATATCCCGCTGGCCGAGGCCAGGGATACGCTGCGCTTCGCCGTCGAGGCCGGGCCCTTGCACGAGGCCACGGCGGTCAACATGGGCAACCCGCACGCCGTCTTCTTCGTCGACGACGCCGAGGCAGTGCCGATGGAAACCTGGGGGCCGGTGGTCGAGCATCATCCGCTGTTCCCCGAGCGCACCAACGTCGAGGCCGTCGAGGTGATCGCGCCGGACCGCATCCGCATGCGGGTGTGGGAGCGCGGCACCGGCGTGACCAGGGCCTGCGGTACCGGCGCCTGCGCCTCGGTGGTGGCCGCCCACCGGCGCGGCTTCACCGGGCGCAAGGTTCACGTCGTGCTGGACGGCGGCACCCTTTTCATCGAGTGGCGGGCCGACGGCCGCGTGCGCATGACCGGCCCGGTCACGACGAGCTTCAAGGGCACGCTCGAACCCTCGCTGCTGGGGGGCTGACATGGCGCCGCCCAAGATCGTCACCCTGGGCTGCCGGCTCAACGCCTTCGAGTCCGAGGTGATCCGCGAGCGGGCGCTCGCCGCCGGCATCGCCGATACCGTCATCGTCAACACCTGCGCGGTGACCGCCGAGGCCGAGCGCCAGGCCCGCCAGACCATCCGCAAGCTGCGCCGCGAGCATCCGGGGATGCGCATCGTCGTCACCGGCTGCGCCGCGCAACTGGGCGCCGCCAAGTTCGCCGCCATGCCCGAGGTCGACCAGGTTCTCGGCAACGCCGAGAAGCTGGACGCCGCCAATCTGGCCGAAGGCGGCGAGCGCATCCGCGTCACCGACATCATGACCATCCGCGAGACCGCCGGGCACCTGATCGATACGCCGCTCATCAGCGACTTCGGCGAGCGCACGCGGGCCTTCGTGCAGATCCAGCAGGGCTGCGATCACCGCTGCACCTTCTGCATCATCCCGTTCGCGCGCGGCCCCAACCGCTCGGTGGCGCCGGAGCGCATCGTCGAGCAGGTGCGGGCCTTGACCGCGCGGGGCTACGCCGAGGCGGTGCTGACCGGGGTCGACATCTGCTCCTACGGGGCCGACTTGGCCGGCGGGCCGAAGCTGGGCGACGCCGTTGCGCATATCCTGGCCGAGGTGCCGGAACTCAAGCGCCTGCGCCTCTCCTCGCTCGATCCCGCCGCCATGGACGAGACGCTGTTCACGCTGCTGGCCGAGGAGCCCCGGCTGATGCCGCACCTGCACCTGAGCCTCCAGGCCGCCGACGACATGGTGCTCAAGCGCATGAAGCGGCGCCATTCCCGGGCCGACGCGCTGGCCGCCTGCGAGTGGGCGCGCAAGGCCCGGCCCGACGTCGTCATCGGCGCCGACTTCATCGCCGGCTTCCCGACCGAGGACGAGGCGATGTTCGCAAACACGCTTTCCGCCGTCTCCGACATGGGCCTGACGTTCCTGCACGTGTTCCCGTTCTCGGCCCGCGCCGGCACGCCTGCCGCCCGCATGCCGCAGGTGCCGGGCGAGGTGAGGCGCGAGCGCGCGTTGCGCCTGCGCGAGGCCGGCAATGCGGCCTTGGCCACCTACCTCGCCACCCAGGTTGGAAGCACCGCCGAGGTGCTCGTCGAGAGCGGCGAGGAGGGACATACCCCCCATTACGCCCGGGTGCGGCTTTCCACCGAGGCGCCGGCCGGCGCGTTCGTCAAGGTGCGCCTTGCCGAAGCCCGGGGCGATCACCTGCTGGGCGTTCCCCTGTCATGAGCGAGGGGGCCAACGGCGGCTGGCTCGGCCGCCTGAAAAAGGGTCTCAGCCGCTCGTCTTCCCGCCTCACCGGCGGCATCGCCGATCTGTTCACCAAGCGGCGCCTCGATGATGCGGCCATCGAGGAGCTGGAAGAGCTGCTGATCGGGGCCGACCTCGGCGTCGCCACCGCCGCCCGCCTGGCCGCCGATTTTGCGCGCACCCGCTTCAACAAGGAAGTCAGCCCCGAAGAGGTGAAGGGCGCCCTGGCCGCGTCCATCGCCGAGGTGCTGGCCCCGGTGGCCCGTCCGCTTGCCGTGAACGGCGCCAACCGGCCCCACGTCATCCTCATCTGCGGCGTCAACGGCAGCGGCAAGACCACCACCATCGCCAAGCTGGCCCGCCAGTTTCGCGCCGAGGGGAAATCCGTCTACCTCGCCGCCGCCGACACCTTCCGCGCCGCCGCCGTCGAGCAGTTGCAGGTGTGGGGGGAGCGCACCGGCTGCCCGGTGATTTCGGGAGCCCAGGGGGCCGACGCCGCCGGGCTGGCCTACGGCGCGCTGGAAAAGGCGAAGGCCGAGGGCGCCGACGTGCTCATCATCGATACCGCCGGACGATTGCAGAACAAGCAGAACCTGATGGCCGAACTACAGAAGATCGTGCGCGTCATCAAGAAGCTCGATCCCGCGGCGCCGCACGACTGCCTGCTGGTCATGGACGCCACCGTCGGCCAGAACGCCCATGCCCAGGTCGAGACGTTCCGCGACATGGTCCAGGTCACCGGCCTCGTGGTCACCAAGCTCGACGGTTCGGCGCGCGGCGGCGTGGTGGTCGGCTTGGCCGAGCGCTTTGGCCTGCCGATTCATGCCATCGGCGTCGGCGAAGGCATGGACGACCTGCGCCCCTTCGAGGCCCGCGCCTTTGGCCGCGCCCTGATGGGCCTGTAGGTAATTTCGGGTAATTTCGGGGACGCCTTACTTAATTCCAAGAATTCGAGAATTAAGTAAGGCGTCCCCGAAATTAAGAGGCGGGGCTTGAATTCCATGTCCATGTCCCTTCAGCCGCACCTTGTCGTCTTGGTGCTTGCCGCCGCCTTCATGCATGCCGCCTGGAACGGGCTGGCCAAGGGCAGCGGCGACAAGGTCGCCGTTTTCGCCGTCACCCAGGCGGTGGGCACGCTCGTGGCCGCCGCCGTACTGCCCTTCCTGGCGCCGATGGCTGCCGACGCGTGGCCCTTCATGCTGGCCTCGGCAGTCATCCACAACGGCTATTTCTTCTTCCTGATGAAGGCCTACCAGAACGGCGACCTCGGCCATGTCTATCCGCTGGCCCGCGGCTCGGCGCCGCTGCTGGTGGCTGGGCTCGGCGCGGCGTTCGCCGCCGAGACGCCGACGGCGGGGGGATTGGCCGGCATCGGACTCATTTCGGTCGGCATCGCCAGCCTGGCGCACACCGGGCGGCTGGCGCCGGGGGCGGCACGGGCGGCCGGGCTGGCTTTCGCGACCGCTCTGTTCATCGCCGCCTATACGCTCGTCGACGGCCTGGGCGTGCGCGCCTCGACGGCGCCGATCACCTACGCGGCCTGGCTGTTTTTGCTGTCTGGCCTGCCCTTTTGCGCCATCACCGTCGCCTGCCGCCGTCATTCCCTCGGGCGCGACCTCGGCCTCGCCTGGCGGCCGGGAACCGTCGCCGGCCTGCTGGCCGCGCTGGGCTACGCCATCGTGCTCTATGCTATGAGCCAGGGGGCGCTGGCCTATGTCTCGGCGCTGCGCGAAACCTCGGTGCTGTTCGCCGCGCTGATCGGCGCCGTCGCGCTCAAGGAATCGTTCGGGGCTCGCCGGATCGCGGCCGCCGTCGTCATCGCGGCCGGGCTGATCGTCCTGCAAACGGCGGGATAGGCGGACAGGCCCTCAGTCGACGGCCATGGCGTCCGGCTCGGTACCGCCGGTCGGGTCCTTGCGCACCAGTTCGGCCACCGTGTCGTATGTATCGGCGTTGGTCAGCATCTGCTCGCCGACCTCGGGATTCTGGGAAGCCACGTCGCGGAAGAACTTGGCCGCCGCCTTCAACAGGGTGGCAGCGATTTCGGCATGGGTGGGCATTCAATGGTTCCTGGCTCGTGTGGGTTCGCTGCAAACTTAGCACGCCGGAACCCGCCGCGCCAAGGCGACGGCCCAAAGAACCCGCGCGCAGGCCACAGAGCGCCTTGGCGCACCATGAGGCGCAAGCTGCTACCCGCCGCTATTGCCCTTCGTCCCGGCGCCCTGGCTGTGCCGGGCAAGGAGCCGTTCCATTCCAGCGGCGCTGTCGCGGTAATAGCGGTGAAACTCTCCGGCAGCCGAAAGTCCGGCCGTCCTCGCCGCGAAGTCGCTCAACACTGGAAGCTGCCGGCGGGCGAAGGTGACGACATCGATCTGGCCAAGCCGGGCCAGCACGGCGGAGAAACCGAGCACGACATAGCCGCCCTGCGGCTTGTTCGCCGCCTGCTCCAGCGCCGCCGTCACATTGGGCGCCATGGCCAGCAGCCGGTCGGCGTAGGCCTTGAGCACCGGCGCCTGCTCGACAAGATCTTGCCGTTCGCGGTCGAAATCCTCGCGGCCGACGATTTCATGGTCCCGATAGACGACGGGCGCCGCTTCCGAGGTGTCGCAGAGCCAGCCCGGCCGGGGCACCAGCAGGTCGGCTTGGTCCCGTTCCTCGCGGTAGGGATAAAACGGCATGGCCCGGCAGCGTAGCGGCTTTTCCGCATGGATGGTGCACAGGAGGCCGTCGGCGGCGAGCGCGGGACAGGCCATCAAGGGCGGCAAATAGGAAACGGGGGTGATCTGCACGGCAATGGACTTGCGTTTTCCGAGCCTCACCTCCGTGCCGAGGCGGGCCGTCAGCGCGAAGGATTTCGCCCCCGGCCGGACGACCGTCCACAGCATGGCCAGGGGAAAGCGACCGGCATGGGCAAGCGCATCCTTGAGCGTCAGCGGCAGCCGGCCGGAACAACACTTGCCGCAGGCCGTGCACGCGAACCGCCGCTCCATCGCATCAGGCGCCGCAACACTTCTTGTGCTTCTTGCCCGAACCGCACGGGCAGGGGTCGTTGCGGCCGACCTTGACGACCTGGCGGGGCGGTTCCTTCGGGTTCACTTCGCCGCCCGTACAGCGCCACAGCCCGCCCTCGCGGGCGAAGGTCGCCCGCTCGTGCTGCACGTGCTGCTGGCCGTGCAGGCTGAAGCGCGCCATGAACTCGACCGTGCCGTCATCGTCGGCCTCGCCGCCGCCGGTGACGGCGCGGATTTCCAGCCCATGCCATTTCGCCGCGCCGGCCGTCTGTTCGGCCTCCACCTGATCGAACTCGTCGCGGATGTCGGCGGCCAGGGTTTCGGCGAGATAGCCGATGTCGCCCTTGACGTAGGCGGTATAGCGCGACCGCATCAAGGCCAGCGCCGTGGGCGCCGGAGCCCCGGCAAGAAAGGGCGCGCAACAGTCGTCGATATTCTTATGGGAACCGCAGGGGCACAACGTCATGGAACGGGGTCCTTCTCTGCCGACGCCGAATGGCCGGAAGGGTACCTCCGTTTGCCGGAAGGGGAAATGGCCTTCGCCCGGCTAAACCAGGATGTTGACGTAATAGCCGCGCGGCACCTCGCGGGTCAGCGGCTGCCCCGAGGCAAGCGCCTTGTCCAGGCGTTCCAGGGCGTTCTGCACGGCCGGCGAATCGCCGTTGCGGGCGACGCGGGCGCGGAAGCCGACCTCGCGCGCCTCGGCATAGACGGCGGGGCGCCTGCCCGAGGAGCTGACGGCGAGACCGGAGAGGGTGGAGGCGTCTGTCATGGCGCCAGAGGCTAAGGGAAAAAGGTTAACGGACCGTCAAAAAATCTCAATCGTCGAAACCGCCATGCGGCCACGAATCGTCGGGGGCCACGGCCAGCACGGGCCCGACCCCGCTCGCCTGCTTCAATGCCCAGATGACGCTGGGAAAGGCGAGCTCGGCCCACGGAACATCCTTCCAGGCGAACAGCGCCACCTCCTGGCTCTCGACGCCGGGGGCGAAATCCGGCGCCGTCAGACGGGCGTGATAGAAGGCGTGGATCTGGCCGATGCGCGGCACTTCGTAGATGCCAAGCAGGGCGCCGATCTCCACCTGGGCGCAGGCCTCTTCCCAGGTTTCGCGCGCCGCGCCCGCCGCCATGCTCTCGCCCATCTCAAGGAAGCCGGCCGGCGCCGTCCAGAAGCCGCGGCGGGGCTCGATGGCGCGCCGGCACAGCAGGACCTGCGCGCCCAGCGTGCAGACGGCGCCGACGACGATCTTGGGGTTGTCATAGGCGATATAGCCGCAATCGGGACACACCAGCCGTAGCCGGGTGTCACCTTCGGGAACGCATTCGACCGAAGGCCCTGCTTTCCTCTGGGTTGGCATGGCGCCAGTGTGGCGCGGCCCTTCCTCGCGGGCAAGACTTAAAACGGTAGACAACGAGTCATTGCGTAAGGCCGATGATCAGGTCGTCGTTGAGGAAGAGATTGACCGGCGCCCCCTCGCCCATCGCCCCCTCGCCCCGCTGATGGGCCGCGTCAACCAGCACGAAATGGCCGCCGACCGCCACCCGGTAGCGCACGACGCCACCCAGGAACTCGGCGTGGTCCACGGTTCCGGCCAACCGGGTCATGCGCTCGGGAACCGGCGCGTCGGCGGGACGGATCAACAGGTTCTGCGGGCGGAAGACGATGTGGCTGGCAGCCCGGCCGGTCTCGCCGATCGGCACCCGGACGGCGCCGTCGTCGGACTTGAAGACCAGCCGCCCCGCCTCGCTTGCCACGGCGCCGGGCACCACGTTGGCGACACCCAGGAAGTTGGCGACGAAGAGATTCGCCGGGTTGTCATAAAGCTCGGTCGGCGAACCCACCTGCTGGACGATGCCGTTGTCGATGACGGCGATGCGGTCCGAGGTGGTGTTGGCCTCCTCCTGGTCGTGGGTGACGAAGATGGTGGTCAGCGACAGCTTGCGCTGCAGCTGGCGCAGCTCGCGGCGCATCTGCACGCGCAGCTTGGCGTCGAGGTTGGACAGCGGCTCGTCGAGCAGCAGCACCTGGGGCTCGATGACGATGGTGCGGGCCAGCGCCACCCGCTGCTGCTGGCCGCCGGACAGCTGCGACGGGCGCCGATCGGCGTACTCCTTGAGGCCGACGGTTTCGAGCGCGGCATCCACGCGCCGATTGATCTCGGCCCGCGGCACGCGCCGCTCCTCCAGCCCGAAGGCGACGTTCTTCCTCACCGTCATGTGCGGCCACAGGGCGTAGCTCTGGAACACCATGCCGACGTTGCGCCGCCACGGGGGCAGGTGGGCGACGTCGGAGCCACCGATGACGACGCGGCCGGACTGTGCCGTCTCGAAGCCGGCAATCAGGCGCAACAGGGTGGTCTTGCCGCAACCCGAGGGGCCGAGAAAGGCAAAGAACTCGCCGGGCTCGATCTTAAGATCGATGCCCTTCAGCACGTGGGTCTTGCCGAAGGACAGGTTGACGTTCTCGATCGTCACGCCCACCGCGGTTGCGCGTCCGGCCTGCTGCTGCGAGGTGGTCATCGTTCGATCCTCATTCATTTGGCTTGCGTCATGCCGAGCTTGCGCTGGCGACGATCGACGAAAAGGTGCGACAGGAAGGTGCACAGGCCGACCACCAGCACGGCGAAAATGCCCAGCGCGGCGCCCGGTCCCCGCCCGGCGGCGCTTTGCATGTAAACGTAGATGCCGTAGGCAAGCGGGCCGTCGGAATGCTTCGACACCAGCATCAGGGTCATGCCCAGTTCCACCGCCGCGGTGGCGAAGCTGGTGACGAAGCCGGCCAGGATGCCGCCGGCCATCAGCGGCACGACGATGCGATAGACCGTCTTCATCTTGTTGGCACCAAGGCTTTCGGCCGATTCCTCGAGCGATACGCTGACCTGCTGGAGCGCCGCCGAGCAGGCCCGCAGCGCATAGGGAAGACGGCGTATCGCCAATGCGATGACGATGGCCACCCACCAGGTGCCGAACGCCTGGCCGCCCAGGCCGGGCACCTCAATGTCATAGAATGCGCGCAGATAGCCGATGCCGATGACGAGGCCCGGTATCGCCACCGCCGACATCGCCAGGTAGTCCAGCCACTGACGGCCGGCCAGCTTGGTACGCAGCACGATGTAGGCAATCGCGGTGCCCAGCACCACGTCGATCAGCGCGGCGAGCCCCGAGTAGAGGACGGTGTTGGTCATGTACTCGGGCGTCTCGGCGAAGATCGCCCGGAAGTGGTTGAGCGTGAAGGCGTCGGGAACCACGCTGTAGGACCAGATGGTGCCGAAGGAAAGCAGTGTCAGCCCGAAATGCGGAGCCAGCACCAGGGCCATGATGAACACCACGATGACCCAGGCGAAGGCCATCTCGATGGGGCGCATCCGCCGCTTGGCGAGGCCGCCGCCGCCCTTCTGCACGGTGGCGTAGTCCTTGCCGCGAAGCGCCAGGGTGGCCAGCCACATGGAGGCCAACGCGATGACCACCAGGATGACCGAGATGACGTAGCCCATCGGGTCCTTGATGCCGATCGAGGCGATGCGCAGGTAGGCCTGCGGCGCCAGCATCGAATTGACGTTGAGCAGCAGCGGCGTGCCCAGGTCGTCGAAGACCTTGAGGAAGACCAGCGAGGCCCCCGCCATGTAGCCCGGCATGGCCAGCGGCAGGACGATGCGGCGGTACAGCCGAAGCCCCGAGCATCCCAGGTTCTGGGCCGATTCCTCCATGGCGCGGTCGATGTTGTGCAGCGCCGCCGACAGGTTGATCAGGATGAACGGGAAGTAGTGCAGGCTCTCGACGAAGATGACGCCGTTCAACCCCTCCATGAAGGGGATGTTGATGCCGAAATATTCCTCGAGCAGCAGGTTGACGCTGCCGTTGCGGCCGAACAGCATCATCATGGCCACCGCCCCGACGAAGGGCGGCATGATCAGTGGAATGATGCCCAGCCCCTGGATGATGACGGCGCCGCGAAATTCGAAGCGCGAGGTGAAGTAGGCGAGCGGCATGGCGAAAGCCGAGGCCAATACCACCGACATGACGCCGACGTAGATCGAGTTCCAGAAGGATTCGCGGAACAGCGCGGTGTTGAAGAAGTCCTTGAAGTTGAGCAGCGTGAATTCGCCGGTCCCGGCGTCCAGGAAGGCGACGAACACCACCTGCACCACCGGCACCACCAGGAAGATGAACAGGAACAGCGAGATCAGCGCCATCAGCGCCGCCTGGCCGGGATGCTTTCTGAACTCGGATATCACGCCGAAGACCTCGCCCGACTGACGGCGCATGGATAGGACGCGCCGCCGCGCTCCGCGAAGACGCCGGCCCGGTCCCCTGCGGAGACCGGGCCCAACGCCGGTGGTTGGCTTACTTCAGAAGGGCCAGAGCCTGTTCGGCCTTATCCTTGGCTGCCTTGTAGTTGGCGAGTGCGAAGGCATCCCACTTCTCTTCGATCTCGGCCTGGCGCGGCGGCACTTTGGTATCCGCCTTCTTGCGGTCCTTGAAGACGTCGGAGGTGAAGACGCCCGGATACTTATCGTCAATCGCCTCGGCCTCGGAGATCGGCATCTTGTCGAGCAGCGCGCGGGCCTCCTTGATGAGCCCGGCCGCCTTTTCGTTCGACTTGCCGGCCAGCGCCGCGTCGGCCGCGTGAATGGCCTTGGTGGCGGCGGTCAGATCGGCCAACCGATAGGTGAACAGCACGTCGAACAGGCTGTTGACGATGTTGTAGCGGGCCCCCGACTTGTCGACGTCAAACTTGACCGCGGCGCCGATCGACTTGTCGTTGAAGGGGTTGGGAAACCCTTCCGGCGCCTTGGCATAGGTCGCCGGGTTGACCGGCAGGCGCTGGATCGCCGGGTCGAGCAGCAACTGCTGGCCCTCGACCGACAGCAGATACTCGACGAAGGCCTCGGCGGCCTGGCCATGCGGCGGGTTCTTGACGATGCCGATATTGGCCGGAACCAGGGTGGTCACCGTCGGATAGACGAACTCCACCGGGAAGCCCGTGGCCTTCGACGAGAAGCCGAAGAAATCGATGACCAGCCCGATGCCGAAGTCGCCGCTGTTGACCCCTTCGGGAACGCCGAAGCTGCGTTCGGTGACCATCTTGAAGTTGCCGGAGATTTCCTTCCAGGTGGCCCAGCCCTTGTCCCAGCCCTCGCCCTGCAGGACGGTCTCGACCGTCAGATGCGTGGTGCCGGAGCGCGACGGCGAGGACATGCCGACGTGCCCGAAATAGATGGCCTTCTTGAGGTCGTCCCATTCCTTGGCCACCGGCAGATTTTTGCCCGTAAGATACCGGGTGTTCCACATGATCCCGTAACCCGACGCGGCGAAGCCCATGTAGTAGCCGTCGGGATCATGAATCGGGTAGGACCCGACCTTCTCGGGGATGCCTTGGGCCTTGGGCGCGTACTTGGTCAGCATCCCGGCCTTCTTGAGAACCTCGAAGGCATCGGGAGCCGACGCCCACATCAAGTCCACCGTATTGCCCTTGGCGGTTTCCTGGAGGTAGGTGACCGCCGCCGCGGTGTTCTTCTGGAGGATCTCGACGGTAGTGCCGGGGAACTTGGCCTCGAACGCCTTCTTGTAAGGCCCGGTCAGGTCCTTCGGGAACGAAGTGACGATGACCACCTTGTCTTCCAGCGCGAAGGCTGGACCGGGCGTCGCAAGCACGCCTGCCGCGAAGCCGGCGGCGAGGAGAGCCACGCCCGATTTCCACGTGAATCGTTTCATGTGCTTCAGTCTCCCTGCTGTTGAACCGTCCGTCCGGTTCATGGTCCCCTTGCCTCGTCTTTCGTTGTGAACGGATGTGGTGCGAGGCGTCGATCCACGCTAGCCGGGGGCTCTCCGCCGGTCAACCGCTTTGGCGCCGTGAAAGCCGCGCCGTTCCGTGCCGCGCCTCGGTGTGGTATGTGTGGATCGCGCGGCTCTTCGCCGCGGCTCGCCCGTTCCCGCAAGAAAGCCGTTTTCCATGATCCACGCCGTTGCCTCGTTCTTTCGCGACCTCAGCGTCGGCACCCGGCTTTCCCTTCTGATCGGATTCGGACTCATCGCCATCGCCGCCGCCGCTGGCGTCTTCGCCGTCGCCGACATCCGCACGCAGGCGGCCCTGGAACGCCGCGACACCATGGCCCGCATCCACGAGCTTTCCCACGAAACGGAAACCGCCCAGGCCCACCTGCGGGCCCGAGCCTCGGCCTTTCTGGCGCGCGGCGACCGCGCCTCGGCCGATGCCTATGCCCAGCAATCGGCCCGCCTGCTGGCGGTCCTGAGCATGCTGGACGGCATGCCGGAGACCGCCGCCATCCGCCGCCACATCGATACGGTGCGTGACGGCATCGCCGAGCATGCCAACGAATTCAGGAAAATCGCCGACATCGAAGGCGACGGGCCGCCGATCCGTCTCGACAAGCTAACCGCGGCCACCGAGGAAGCTCTGGCTTCCGTCGGCGCCATGCTCTCCGTTCCCGGGCGCGAGTCGCTGGCCGCCAAGCTGCTCGCCGTCAACCTGCTTGCGCGCCGGGTTCTGGCGGGTGACGCACAGGCCGGGCTCGATATGGTGCGGGCTCGGCACGAGGGATTCGACCGCGAACTCGCCCAGGCCCGCCTCGGCGAGTGGACGACGGTGGAAATCGCCGAGCGCATGAGCGCCTACATTGCGGCGATTCTCGACGAGACGGAGGAGCGCAGCCGGCAAAAGATGGCAGCCGCCCGGCTCGACGAGATCCTGGACTACCTGCAGCCGGGACTGGAGGCGATCGGCTTCTTTCGCAACGAGGCCGACGCCGCCATCGCGGAGGCCGTCGACAAGCGGCGCCAGGCACGGTTCCTGATGTATGCGGGCGCGGCTGGAATCGGCGCCGCCTTCCTCATCCTGGGCTTGCTGATGGCGCGCGGCATCAGCCGGCCGCTGCGCGGCCTCGCCCTGGCCGGCCGCCAGTTGGCCGACGGCCATCGGGCCACCTTCATCCCGATCAGCACGGCCGGCGACGAAGTGGGCGACCTCGCCAGGGCTCTACGCGCGGTGCGCGACACCGCCGCCGAGGCGGACACCCATCTCCGGGCCCGCGAATTGCGCGAGAAAGCCCTTCTGCTGCAAGGCCAGGCCAGCCGGAAGCGGCTGCTCGACGAGATCGACACCCGCGTGCGCGCCGCCGCCGCCACGATCGCCGACGCTGCCGCCGAGATCCGCCGGCTGGCCGCCGACGCCGGCCAGGCCGCCACCGATACCGGGCGTCACGCCGGCGACATCGCCGCCGCCTCCGGCGAAACGACCGCCAGCCTGCGCCGGCTGGCCACCGTCGCCTCCTCCCTGCACGCCTCGATCGCCGAGACCCACCGCCGGCTTGCCGTGCTCGACCCCAAGGCCGGCGCCGAGGCCGGCCTGCCCGCCGATGCCGCCGCCGTCGGGCAGCGTGTCGCCTACATCGGCCGCCTCGCCCTGCGCACCCGCCTGATGGCGCTTAACAGCGTCATCGGCACCAACCACGCCGGCACCGCCGACGCCGAGCCGGAAGTCGAGATGATCGCCGCCGAGATCGGCGCCCTGGCCCGTCAGATCGCCGAGGAGAGCGCCGCCTTCGAAACCCTCGGCGCGGCAATGGAAGCGGCGCGCGCCCCGCTCGGCATGGCCGCCCAATCGGTCCACGGCGAGACCACGGCCACCCGCGACATCCTGCGCAACGCCGAAGGCGCGGTCGCCGCCATCCTGACGCTGTCGAACGCCATTTCGCGGATCACCCGGGCGGCCGGCGAATCCGCCCGCGTCGCCGACGCCATGCGGACCGCCGCCGAGACGGCCACCGAACGGTCGGGCCGGCTGCTCAACGACATCGACGGGCTGCTCGCCCGCCTGCACCAAGAGAAATAAAGCTGCGGGCTCAGCCGGCCCGCAGCACGGCAACGCCCGGCAGATCCTTGCCTTCCAGCCATTCCAGGAAAGCCCCGCCCGCGGTCGAGACGTAGGAGAAGTCCTCCTCGGCTCCGGCCTTGGCCAACGCCGCCACGGTGTCGCCGCCGCCGGCCACCGACAGCAGCTTGCCCGCCTTGGTGAGCTTGGCCGCCTCGCGGGCCACCGCGTTGGTGCCGGCATCGAAGGGCGCCACCTCGAAGGCGCCGAGCGGGCCGTTCCACACCAGCGTCTTCATGCCGGCCAGCATCGTCATGAGGTCGGCCGCCGAACGGGGACCGATGTCGAGGATCATGGCGCCGTCCGGCACCTTGTCGATGGTCACCGTCTCGGTTTTCACGCCCTCGGCCAACTGATCGGCGATGACGGCATCGACCGGCAGCACGATCTCGCAGCCATTGCCGGAGGCCGCCGCCAGGATGGCCCTGGCGCTGTCGGCCATGTCGCGCTCGCACAGCGACTTGCCGACGTTCACGCCCTTGGCGTTGAGGAAGGTATTGGCCATGCCGCCGCCGATGACCAGCTTGTCGACCTTCTTCGTCAGGTTGCCGAGAAGGTCGAGCTTGGTCGAAATCTTGGCGCCGCCGACCAGCGCGATGACCGGATGCTTGGGGGCATCCAGCGCGGCGGTCAGGGCCTCCAGCTCGGCCTGCATCAGGCGGCCGGCGGCGGCCGGCAGCAAGCGGGCCACCGCCTCGGTCGAGGCGTGCGCCCGATGGGCGCAGGAAAAGGCGTCGGTTACGTAGACGTCGGCATGGGCCGCCAGCTTCTTGGCGAATTCGAGGTCGTTCTTCTCCTCCTCGGCGTGGAAGCGAAGATTCTCCAGCATGGCGATGTCGCCTGCCTTCATGGCGGCAACGACGCGCGCCGCCTCGGAGCCGATGCAGTCGCCGGCGAAGGCGACCGGGCGCTTGCAGGCTTTCGCCAGGGCTTCGGCCACCGGTTTGAGCGAGAACTCCGGCGCCACCTTGCCCTTGGGGCGGCCGAGATGGGTGACGACGATGACCCGCGCCCCCTGGTCGGCCAGCTCAATCAGCGTGGGGACCGTGCGCTCGATGCGCGTCATGTCGGTGACCTTGCCGTCCTTCATGGGAACGTTGAGGTCGGCCCGCACCAGGACCCGTTTTCCGGACACGTCGAAACCGTCAAGCGTCTTGTATTTTGCCATTTTGGACATCCATTGGCTTGAGAATCGGAGGGGCCGGGCGTCGCGTTTGGGACCGGCCCGAGCCGACCGTTATGCGATCGGCCGGCCCGGAAGGCAAGGGATGATTCGGTGACCGGCGGCCGGCCGCCGGCACGGTTTCTAGGCCGGAACCGTTGCCGCCGTCGCGGCCGCCGCCCGCCCGGCCTCGAAGGCCCTGGCGTTGAGCTCGGCCAGGGCCGGCTTGCGGGCCCGGAAGCCCTCGACGATGACCTCCTTCAGCGTCTCCGCCGGAAACGGCAGGAAGCCGGCGATGGCGCCCAGCATGATGGTATTCACCAGGCGCGGTTCGCCCATGTCCTTGGCGATCGTGCTGGCGTCGAAGTCGAACACCTTGACGCCGACGGCGCGCATCTGGCCGATGGGGTCGTCCGGATATTTGTAAAGGCCCATGTTGACCACCGGCGGCGGCTGGCGCAGCGTGTTGACCATGGCGACGCCTTCACGGCGCAGATAGCCGCACCAGCGCAATGCTTCGGCCGGCTCAAAGCCGACCAGGATGTCGGCCTCGCCCTGGGCGATGGAAGAGGACAGCACCTTCGGCCCGAAGCGCAGGTGCGAGGTGACGACGCCGCCCCGCTGCGCCATGCCGGCGACCTCGGTCTTCTTGACGTCGTAGCCCAACGAGAGGGCCGCCTGGGCCAGGATCTCGGAAGCCGTCATCACCCCCTGGCCGCCCATGCCGACGACCATGATGTTGGTGATCGCCTTCGTCTCGCCGTTCATCGTGCCGCTCCCGCGCCCGGACCCGCCACCACCCGCTCCGCCCTAACGATGGCGCCCGGCCCGCAGGTCGACTGGCAGAGGCCGCAGCCGGTGCAGGCGGCGGTGTCGATCTTCACCCACTTGCGCTCGACGTCCTGGCCCTTGGCCATCTTCTTGACGCCGGTGCGCACCACCTGGATGGCCGGGCAGCCGACGTTGAGGCAGTTGGAGCAACCGGTGCAGTCCTCCTCGACCACCCGGAACGGGGTATCCTTGCAGAAGCAGTCGATCAGCGTGCACGGCCGGTTGGTGATGATCACCGAGGGTTCCGGCGTGGCGATCTCTTCCTTGAGCGTCTTGAACAGGATCGGCATCTCGGCCGGATCGACCCGGCGGATGCGCTCAGGTCTAACCCCGAAGGCCTCGACCAGCTTACCGAAGTCGACGCGCGGCGCGGCGTCGCCCCTGAGGTTGTGGCCGGTGCCCGGATGCTCCTGGCCGCCGGTCATGCCGGTGGCCCGGTTGTCCAAGATCAGCACGGTGACGTTGCCGCCCTCGTAAACGATGTTGAGCAGCCCCGGCATGCCCATGTGCAGGAAGGTCGAATCGCCGATCACGGCGACGATGCCCTTGTCCTTGTCGGTCTCGCCACGCCCGAGATCCATGCCCAGCGCCATGCCCATCGACCCGCCCATGCAGGTGCAGGTGTCGAGCGCGTTCCAAGGATGGCCGGCGCCCAGCGTGTAGCAACCGATGTCGCCGGCGATGTTGATCTGTTTCTTGAGGCGCGACAGGCAGTAATAGACCGCCAGATGCGGGCAGCCGACGCACATGGTCGGCGGCCGCGGGAAGACGTCGGCCTTGATGGGCTCCGCGGTTTCCACCGCCTCGCCCAGGAAGCGGCGCACCGCCGGGCCGACCACGTTGGGCGTCAGTTCGTCGGTGGCCGGCAGGATGTCCTTGCCGTGCGCCGCGATGCCGGCCGCGCGGAGTTCCTTCTCGATGAGCGGCTCGGTCTCCTCGGCGACGATGAGCGCCTCGACGGAGGCGGCAAAGGCGCGGATGCGCTCGATAGGCAGCGGATAGCCGAGTCCCAGCTTGAAGACCGGAGCGTCGGGAAAAGCTTCGCGCAGATGCAGATAGGCCGGACCCGAGGTGACGAAGCCGACCCGCCGGTCGGTGCCCTCATCGATACGATTGAAATCGCAGGTCTCGGCATAGGCGGCGAGCTGGCGGTCGCGCACCGCCTGGTCGCCGAGGCGGCGCTTGGCGACAGACGGCACCAGCACCCAGCGGGCCGGGTTCTTCTCGAATCCCTTCGCCGCATGCTCGACCCGCTCGCCGACAGTGACAACGCTTTTGACGTGGCTGACCCGGGTGGTGACGCGCAGCAGCACCGGCACCTGGAACTGTTCGGAAAGGTCGAAGGCCGCCTTGGCCATCTCGTAGGCTTCCTGGGAATCGCAGGGCTCCAGGATGGGCAGATGGGCGAAGCGGCCCCAGTAGCGCGAATCCTGCTCGTTCTGCGAGGACGACAGGCCGACGTCGTCGGCCACCGCGATGACCAGGCCGCCTTCCACGCCGGCCAGGGTCTGCGACATCAGGGCGTCGGAAGCGACATTGACGCCGACGTGCTTCATCGCCGAAAAGGCCCGCGAACCCGCCACCGAGGCGCCGATGGCGATTTCCAGCGAGACCTTCTCGTTGACCGCCCAGTTGGCCCGGATGCCGGGATAGCGGGCGAGGCTCTCGAGGATTTCGGTGGACGGCGTGCCGGGATAGGCGGCGGCCACCCGGGCGTCGGCTTCCCATACGCCACGGGCCACAGCGTCGTTTCCCGAGAGCAGTTGCGGCCGGTTTTTCCCGGCTTCGGCTAGGCGGTTCACGCGTCTTCATCCCTTCGAAAAGAAAAGCGCTTCCGACCGTGCGGAAGCGCCGCGATGCGATCGGCGCCAGCATAAGCCAAGAGGCGCGAGATTGCCAAGCGGCGCCGCTATCCTTTTCAGACCGGATTGACCTCGCGCCGCGGATTGCCTATGGTTTTTTGCAACAGGGGATGGAGTCCCCCTGACTCAACCGCCGAAAGGCTGATGACTCCTGCTGCGCGGTAAACGCGGCGGGGGTTATTTTTTGTGGACCCGCCGCGAGGCGGGTTTTTTCGTGCCCGCGCCGCAACCGGTGATGAAGTCCACCGCAACCGCCCTCGCAACGGGGCCGATGACTTCTGGATCGTGCCCCGCGGCGGGAGGTCCCTCCGCGGACAACGAAGACGACGGCAGTCCGCACGGAGAAGAACACCATGGTGGAAAACATCTGGCTGATGTCGGCCCTGTGGGTGGGATTGGCCCTCATGGCCACCCTCATCTCGATCCGCCTCGCCGTCTCGGTCGCCCTCATCGAGATCATGGTCGGCGCCCTTGGCGGCAACCTGCTTGGCCTGGCGCCGAACGAGTGGGTGAACTACCTGGCCGGAATGGGAGCCATCCTGCTCACTTTCCTGGCCGGCGCAGAACTCGACCCCGCCATCATCCGACGGAACCTGTGGTCGACCATGAGCATCGGCGCGGTCGGATTCTTCGCGCCCTACCTCGGCGTCCTCGCCTACACGGTTTACGTCCTGGGCTGGCCCTTGCCGCAGGCACAGATCGCCGCCATCGCGCTTTCCACCACCTCGGTGGCAGTGGTCTACGCGGTAATGGTGGAAACCGGCTTCAACCGCACCGAGATCGGCAAGATCATCCTGGCCGGCTGCTTCGTCAATGACGTCGGCACCGTGCTGGCGCTAGGCATCGTGTTTGCCAACTACAACCTGTGGCTGGCCGCCTTCGGCGCGCTGACGGCGGTGGCGCTGTGGCTGCTGCCGCGCTTCGTGCCGTGGTTCTTCAACCGGGTCGGCGAGCGGGTGAGCGAGCCCGAGATCAAGTTCATCCTGCTGGTGCTGTTCGTGCTGGGCGGCGTCGGCGCCAAGGCCAACAGCGAGGCGGTGCTGCCGGCCTATCTGGTCGGCATGGTGCTGGCGCCCTACTTCCTGAAAAACCGCGACGTAGCCCATCGCGTGCGCACGATCGCCTTCACCATCCTGACACCGTTCTATTTCCTGAAGGCCGGCTCGCTGGTCAAGTTCGAGACCGTTGCGGCGGCGGCCGGGCTGATCGCCGCCTTCCTGGCGGTGAAGATGGTGACCAAGACGATCGGCATCTGGCCGCTGACGAAAGCCTTCAGGTTCGACCACCGCGAGGGCATCTACACCACGCTCATGATGTCGACCGGGCTTACCTTCGGCACCATCTCGGCGCTGTTCGGCCTGACCAATGGTATCATCGACCAGGACCAATACACGGTGCTGGTGGTCGCCGTGATCGGCAGCGCCGTGGTGCCGACCCTGATCGCCCAAAAATGGTTCCAGCCGGCGTTCAAGGAACTGGAGCCGGAGCCGCAACCCGAGATCGCGGAGGAGACGCCCAATGCCTAGCAAGATTCTTCTCGCCAACGACGGTTCGCAAGGGGCCGCCCGCGCCCTGGCCTTCGCGCTCGACATGACCAAGCGCGAGAAGGCGGAATTGCATATGGTGTGCGTCGAGGAAACCCAGTGGATGCCGGGCAACCGCGAGGAGGTCATCGGCGAGAAGGAGCTGGCCAATCACCGCTTCGAGGGCGTCATCGAGGACGCCACGGCGGAGGCCAGGAAGCGCCGGGTGAAGTTGGAAACGCACCTCCTGGTCGGCCATCCGGTGAAGGCCATCGCCGCCTTCTTGAAGGAGAAGGGGTTCGACGCCCTGGTTATCGGCTACGTCGGCCATTCGCAGGTCTACGGCATGCTGATCGGCAGCACCGTGGACCGGCTGGTCCGCCTGGCGCCCTGCACCGTCATCGTCGTCAAGTAAGCAGCCGCCATGACAGGGAGGCCGGACATGCAGTTGTCGAAGGACGCCATGCTGCTCCGCATCTTCGTCGGCGAGCAGGAGAAGTGCGGGCACCAACCCCTCTACGAGGCGATCGTCATGAAGGCCCGCGAGATGCACCTGGCCGGGGCCACGGTCCTACGCGGCCCCCTGGGGTACGGCCGGACCAGCCGCCTGCATGCGGCCAAGATGCTTCGCCTGTCGACGGATCTGTCGGTGGTGGTCGAGATCGTCGATACCGAGGACAGGATCGACGCTTTTCTGGTGGCGCTCGACGGCATGATCGGCAACGG
This sequence comes from Rhodospirillales bacterium, assembly GCA_014859895.1. Taxonomy (GTDB): domain Bacteria; phylum Pseudomonadota; class Alphaproteobacteria; order Rhodospirillales; family Shumkoniaceae; genus Shumkonia. The sequence continues at coordinate 94,424 of JACZKS010000166.1, read as the reverse complement.
CCTGGTGACGACCGAAAGGGTCCAGGTCCGCCGGTACGGAAAGCCCGACGGCCCATCGGAGCCGTGATGGCGCCGCAGGAGCCCTTCGCCGCCGCCGTGCCCGTTGGCGGCCTTCGCACCGTCCCCAGGGGCGTGTGGGCACTCGGCTTCGTCAGCTTGCTGATGGACACCTCGTCGGAAATGATCCACAGCCTGCTGCCGGTGTTCCTCGTCTCGGTGCTGGGCGTCAGCGCCCTTTCGGTCGGCGTCATCGAAGGCATCGCCGAGGCGACGGCGGCGATTTCCAAGGTGTTTTCCGGGGCGCTCAGCGACCGGGTGGGCCGGCGCAAGCCGATGGTCCTGCTGGGCTACGGGCTGGCCGCGCTGACCAAGCCGGTGTTCGCCCTGGCCCCGACGGTGGGCTGGGTCATCGCCGCGCGCTTCGCCGACCGCCTGGGCAAGGGCATCCGCGGCGCCCCGCGGGACGCGCTGGTCGCCGACATCGCCCCGCCCCATCTGCGGGGCGCCAGTTTCGGCCTGCGCCAGTCGCTCGACACGGTCGGCGCCTTCGCCGGACCGCTGCTGGCGATCGCGCTGATGACACTTTTCGCCAACGACTTCCGCCTCGTCTTCTGGCTGGCCACGGTTCCGGCCGCCCTCGCGGTCCTGGTCATCCTGATCGCTGTCAGGGAACCGCCGGACACTCCTGGGAAGGCGCGACCCAAGGGGCTGTCCTGGAAAGATGCCAAACACTTCCCGGCCGCCTACTGGTCGGTGGTGGCGATCGCCGGGCTGATGACCCTGGCCCGCTTCAGCGAGGGCTTCCTGCTTCTGCGCGCCCAGACGGTGGGGCTGGAGGCGGCCCTGGTGCCGACGGTCTTCATCGTCATGAACGTCATCTATGCCGGCAGCGCCTATCCGGTCGGCCGGCTGTCCGACCGCCTGGGCCGGCGCGGCCTGCTGCTGGCCGGGTTCGCCGTCCTCATCGTCGCCGACCTGATGCTGGCCGCCGCCGGCACCCTGTGGCAGGTGATGGCGGGCGTGGCGCTGTGGGGCCTGCACATGGGCATGACGCAGGGCCTGCTGGCCGCCCTGGTGGCGGACACCGCCCCGGCGGCGTTGCGCGGCACCGCGTACGGGGTGTTCAATCTTATTTCCGGAATCGCGTTGCTGGCGGCCAGTGTCATCGCGGGCGCCCTGTGGACCATCTTGGGCCCGGCGGCGACCTTCCTGGCCGGCGCACTCTTTACGGCTGTCGCCCTGCTGGCCCTCCTGGTCTGGCATCGGCGGACGGCTTGACGACGAAGGGCGGCGACCGATTCTCGGCGTCGCCCAGAACCAAGGAGAAGGATATGAGCAGGATCGAATCGATTGTCGCCCATGAAATTCTCGACTCGCGGGGTAACCCGACGGTGCGCGTGCACGTGGGCCTGGATGACGGCATCCGGGTCTCCGCGTCCGTCCCTTCCGGCGCCTCGACCGGCGAGAACGAGGCGGTGGAGTTGCGCGACGGCGAGAAGAAGCGCTATGGCGGCAAGGGCGTGCTCAAGGCGGTGGCCAACGTCAACGACGCGATCGCGCCGAAGTTGCTGGGCATCGAAGCGGCGCGCCAGGCCGAGATCGACCGCCTGATGATCGAACTGGACGGCACCCCCAACAAGGGCCGGCTGGGGGCCAACGCCATTCTCGGCGTCTCGATGGCGGTGGCCCGCGCCGCCGCCCAGGCCGCCGGGCTGCCGCTCTATGCCTACCTGGGCGGCCCCGGCGCCACCCGCCTGCCGGTGCCGATGATGAACATCCTGAACGGCGGCAAGCACGCCGACAACAGCGTCGACTTCCAGGAATTCATGGTCATGCCGGTGGGCGCCCCCACCTTCGCCGAGGCGCTGCGCTATGGCGCCGAGACTTTCCATGCCCTGAAGAAGATCCTGGCGCAGAAGGACTACGCCACCAGCGTCGGCGACGAGGGCGGCTTCGCCCCCAATCTCGGCAGCGACGAGGAGGCCTGCGAACTGATCGTCGCCGCCATCGAGGCGGCCGGCTACAGGCCCGGCAAGGACGTCGCCATCGCGCTCGACCCCGCCGCCAGCTCGTTCTTCGAGGACGGCGCCTACGTTCTGGCTAAATCGGGCCAGGGCCGCAAGACCAGCGCCGGGATGACCGCCCTCTACGGCGAGTGGATCGCCAAGTATCCCATCGTTTCCATCGAGGACGGCCTGGCCGAGAACGATTGGGAGGGCTTCGCCGCGCACACGGCGGCGCTTGGGAGCAAGATCCAGGTGGTGGGCGACGACATCTTCGTCACCAACCCAAGCTTCGTTGCACGCGGCATCGCCGAAAGGTCCGCCAACGCGGTGCTCATCAAGCTGAACCAGATCGGCACCGTCACCGAGACGATGGCGACGATCGACCTCTGCCGCAAGGCCGGCTGGGGCTACGTCATCTCGCACCGCTCGGGCGAGACCGAGGACACCTTCATGGCCGACTTCGCGGTGGCCATGGGCGGCGGCCAGATCAAGACCGGCTCGGCCTGCCGCAGCGAGCGCATCGCCAAGTACAACCGGCTGCTTGAAATCGAGCGCGAACTGGGTCGGGGTGCGGTGTTCGGAAACCCGTTCTGAAGGCCACCCGCAGCTCTACCGGCCGAGGATTGCCATGCGAAATCTTCGGAGCAAGTCGTTCTTCGCGACGTGGCGCGCGCTCTACAATGAGAGCAACCCCGGCCTGAAGCATGACCGCTGGAGATGCGGGGACCTCGATTGGGAACGCGAAAGCCACGCCTTCTCGGGGCCTGCCTACGCCTTCCGGTGCGAGGCCCACACCCTGACTCTGCGCAAAGGCACCCGCATCGCGTGGTCGCTTCTGGTCGTCGTCGAGCACTGGTGGCGGCCGGGCGGCCCGGGCGACGTCAGGGAGAGCGAATGGTGCCGGCCGCTCGTGGGGAGCGGCAAGCAGATCGTGGCGTGGTTTCGGGAGCGGAGCTGACGCTTTGGACGTCGACGCCCTCCTTCCGAGACGCCCGGTTCCGACGGCGCTGCCAACCGGCCTTTTCAATCGCTCTTTGTTTCGACGACGATTCGGGGCATTCTAGGTGGCACGGATCGGGCCTCGACAATAAGGGGGGGTAGGGTGCCGAACGATCTGGAGTTGCCGCCGATCACCGTGACCGCCGCCGAAACGGTGGTCCACGACCTGGAACGGGCGCTGGAAGCACATCGCACTTGGCTTCGCCGTTTCATGGCCACGCTGGTGTGCCGCACGCGGCCGCGGCCGGCCGATCTTTCCGAGAGAAGCCACCTGAAGGATGAGTTCGGGCACTGGTACTACCAGGACAGCAACGACTATTTGCGTCCCCATCCCGACTTCGTGGCGGTCGGCCGCCATCACCAGGAAATGCACGCGGCTTCGCGCCGCCTGGCCGCCATCGTCGCCGACGGCGGGCGCATCACGCCCGCCCGCTTCCGCGCCTTCCAGCGCAGCATCCAGCGGTTCCGCGACCGCGTCGGCGCCCTCATCGACGAGGCCCAGAAGCTTCTGCGCTACACCGACCCCTTGACCGGCATATCGACTCGTTTCGCCATGCTGCCCAAGCTCGAACAGGAGCGCGAGCGGATGGCCCGCTCCAGCGAGCCGTGTTGCGTCGGCATGGTCGACCTCGACCATTTCAAGGCGGTCAACGACACCCACGGCCACAATGCCGGCGATGTGGTGCTGCGCGAGGTGGCGCGCTACCTGCTCAAGAACGTGCGCCAGTACGATCAGATCTGCCGCTACGGCGGCGAGGAATTCCTGATGCTGCTGCCGGGCACCGATCCCAGCCGCGCCAAGTACGTGCTCGACCGCCTGCGCCGCGGCCTCAAGCGGCGGCGCATCGACATCGGCAACGGCAAGGCGATTTCGGTCAGCGCCTCCTTCGGCATCGCGGCGCTCGATCCCGAGCAGTCGGTGACGGTGGCAATCGATCACGCCGACCAGGCGATGTACGCCGCCAAGAAGGCCGGCCGCAACCGGGTGCGCATCTGGGCCGGCGACGACCGCCAGGCGTAAGCGATCAGGGCTTGGCCTTCTTCTCCGCCGCCTCGGCTTGGGCCAGGGCGCCCTTGGCTTTCTCGGATTCGCCCAGCACTTCGTAGGCCCGCGCCAGCCGCCGCCACCCGTCGGCGTCGTCGGGCTCGTCTTTCAGCCGCTCGGCCAACCCTTCCACCATGCCGCGAATCATCGCCTCGCGTTCTGCCGCCGTCATCTCCGCAGCCGCCTTGGCGTCCTCGGCGCTGGGCCCGGGCGGCGGCGCGGATGGCGGAGCGGACAGGCCGGCCGACGGCGCCAGCGTACCGGCGTCGATCCCTGCGGCCGTCGCGACGCCTCGGATCTCGCGGCGAATGTCGGTCAGCCACGGGGCGTCGGGCGGCGACACGGCGATGAGGTCGACCCAGTCCTGCAGGGCGGCGCGGGGGTCGCCCTTTTGGGCCTTGGCGAGACCCAGGTAATAGCGAGACCGCGGTTCGGCGGGGGCAGCCCTGAGGGTTTCCTCGAAAATCTGCTTGGCCGACTCGGCCACCCGCCCGCCGTGGGCAAGGACGAGGATCTCGCCGTATTCGGACAGCACGTCGGGGGCCCGTCCGGTCAGCGCCAGCGCCCGTTCGAAGGCCCGCGACGCCTCGTCGTAGTTCTCTAAGGTGCGCAGCGAGCGGCCGAGCAGCAGCCAGCCGTCGACCCGATCGGGCTGGTTTTCCATCTGCTGGGCCAGGCGCGCCGTCAGGCGCTCCATCTCGGCCTGCTCCCGGCCCGCCGTCTGGGTGGCGACGGAACGCGACGCGAGCGGCTGGTCGGGCATGGTGGGCGAGCCGAGCATCAGATAAAGGCCGATGGAAGCCACCGGAACCAGCACCACGACAAGCACGAGAATCGCGCTGCACCAAGCCGGCGCCACCGCCGGCGGCGCGGCCGTTTGCAGATCCGTGCCGCCGGCCGCCGCCAGCATCCGCCGCTTGATTTCCAGGCGCGCCGCCTCGGCCAGATCGGGGGCCAGGATGCCGCGCTCGACGTCGCGCTCGACCTCGTCCAACTGGCTGCGATAGATGGCGAGGTCGTAGTCGCCGCGCGCCACCGCCGGTGGGCGGGCCCTGAGCAGCGCCATCAGCATGACGGCAAGGGTGAGCGCGATCAGCCCGCCGACGGCGATCCACAGCGTCATGCCCGCCCGTCCCCGTCCAGCAGCCGCTCAAGGCGGCGGCTTTCCTCGGCCGACAGCGGCGACGGCGCGGTCTCGGCCACGCCGCCGCGACGCCGGTAGAAGACGACGACGGCAAGCAGGCCGCCGGCGAATATGACCGCCGGGCCGATCCACAGCACATAGGTCGAGAGCTTGAAGGGCGGCCTCAACAACACGAAATCGCCGTAGCGCGACACCACATAGTCAACGACTTCGTCGTCCGAACTGCCGGCGGCAAGGCGCTCGCGCACCAGAACCCGGAGATCGCGGGCCAGCTGGGCGTCCGAATCGTCGATCGATTGATTCTGGCAGACCAGGCAGCGCAGGTCCTTGCTGATGTCACGCGCGCGGGCTTCCAGCGCCGGGTCGGCCAGCATCTCGCCGGGATCGACGGCGGCGGCCGGCATGGCCCAGGCCAACAACAGCAGGACAAGGGCGGCGAGCCTTCTCATTGCCGGCGCAACTCCTCGATCATCGGCCCGATGGTCTTCTCCCACACCTCGGGCGTCAACGGCCCGATGTGCTTGTAGCGGATGAAGCCGCGCTTATCGACGACGAAGGTCTCGGGCGCCCCGGTGACGCCGAAGGCGATGGCCGCCACGCTGCGCGGATCGTCGCCGATCAGGGTATAGGGATCACCGAAGCGGGCCAGCCAAGCGGGGCCGGCCTCGAGGGTTTCCTCCCGCCAGTCGATGCCGTGGAGCGGCACCCGCCTTTCCTCCTTGATGCGCATGAGGAAGGGATGCTCGATGCGGCAGGCGACGCACCATGACCCGAAGATGTTGACCAGCGAAACTTGGCCCAGCAGGTCGTCGCGCCTGAAGCCCGCCTCGCGGCCCTTGATCGGCGGCAAATCGAACGGCGGCACTTCCTGGTCGATCAGCACCGAGGGCAGCACGTGCGGGTCCTTAGTCAGCCCCAGGGCCAGGTAGCCGGCCAGCACGACGAAAGCGAAAAGCGGCAGCAGGAAAAGGAGGCGTTTCACTGGCGATGCCCCGCTAGGCTTTGGCCGACGCGGCTTCGGTGGTGAGCGGACGCCGGCCGGGGGCGCCGACTCGATGGCGGCGATCCGACAGGCTGGCGACGCCTCCCGCTACCATCAAAAGGATGCCGGCCCAGATCCACGGTACCAGTGGATTGAAGTAGAGCCGGGTGACGAAGCCGCCCTCGTTACCCTCGGCATCGCCGATGACGGCGTAGAGGTCGCCCAGGAAGGTCGAGCGGATGGCCGCCTCGGTGGTAGGCATTTGCTGAACCGGATAGAGCCGCTTCTCGGGTTCGAGCACGACGAAAGGCTCTCCGTCGCGGGTCACCGTGAAGCGGCCTCGGGTGGCCGCGTAGTTGGGGCCCTGCACGTCGCGGGCCCCTTCGAAGCGGTAGGTGTAGCCGGCCACCTCGACGGTGTCGCCGGGCCGCATGGTCTGGATCTTCTCAACCTTCCAGGCGCTCGATGCCGTCACGCCTGCGACCAGCACGGCCAGCCCGAAATGGGCCAGCGTCATGCCCCAGGCGGCGCGCGGCAGGCCGAGAAGCCGGCGCAGACTCGCCACCGGCGCGATCCCCAGCAGATGGATGCGCCCGGCGATCTCGACCACAACGCCGACGGCCAGCCAGGCGGCCAGGCCCAATCCCAGTACCGCCAGCACGGAGCCACGATCGAACACGAACCAGATCCCCACGACCGCCGCCGCTGCCAGAACGAAGGCCAGCTTGAGGCGCCCCAACGCGCCGGCCAGGTCGCCGCGTTTCCACGGCAGCAGCGGCCCCACCGCCAGGGCGGCGACGAGAGGGACCATCAGGGGCACGAACACGGAATCGAAGAACGGCGGGCCGACCGACACCTTGGCGCCGCCCACCGCGTCGATGAACAGCGGATAGAGGGTACCCAGCAGGATCACCGCCGTCGCCGTCGCCAGCAACAGGTTGTTGAGCAGCAGCGCGCCCTCGCGCGACACCGGGCGGAACAGCCCGCCGGGCATGAGCGCCGGACCACGCCAGGCGAACAGCGCGAACGAGCCGCCGATGGCGACCAGCAGCAGGACGAGGATAAAGACGCCGCGCGCCGGGTCGACGGCGAAGGCATGGACCGAGGTGAGCACGCCGGAGCGCACCAGGAAAGTCCCGAGCAGGCTCAGCGAAAAGGCGACGATGGCGAGGAAGATGGTCCAGCCCTTCAGCGTGTCGCGTTTTTCGACCACCACCGCCGAATGCAGCAACGCGGTGCCCGCCAGCCATGGCATGAAGGAGGCGTTTTCGACCGGGTCCCAGTACCACCAGCCACCCCAGCCCAGCTCGTAGTAGGCCCACCACGAGCCCAGCCCGATCCCGGCGGTCAGGAACGTCCAGGCGGCCAGCGTCCACGGCCGCACCCAACGCGCCCAGGCGGCATCGACCCGGCCCTCCAGCAGGGCGGCGATGGCGAACGAGAAGGCCACCGAGAAGCCGACGTAACCGAGATAGAGGAACGGCGGATGGAAGGCGAGGCCGGGGTCCTGCAACAATGGGTTGAGGTCGCGCCCGTCGGCCGGCGCCAAGGCCACCCGCTCGAAGGGATTGGAGGTGAAGAGGATGAACAGCAAAAAGCCGAAGGCGATCAGGGCCTGCACCGAAAGGGCCCGGGCGCTGAGGCCCGGCGGCAGATGGCGACCGAAAACGGCCACCGCCGCGCCGAAGACAGCGAGAATGAGGACCCACAGCAGCATCGAGCCCTCGTGGTTCCCCCACACCCCGGAGATCTTATAAATCAGGGGCTTGGTCGAATGGGAGTTGTTGATGACGTTGAGCACCGAGAAGTCCGACGTCACGTAGGCGTGCATCAGGGCCCCGAAGGCCATCGCCACCAGCACCGCCTGGGTCAGCGCGGCAGGGCGCGCCGCGGCCATCCACAGGGCGTCCCCCCGATGGGCGCCGATCAGCGGCACAGTGCCCTGCGCGAAGGCGACGACGAGGGCCAGGATCAGGGCGAAATGGCCGATCTCGACGATCATTTCGCGGCTCCCTTGGGGATCTGGCCGGCGCCCTCCATGGCGTCCTTCATGTGTTCCCACTGGCCGGATTTCTTGAGCGCGTCGGCGACCTCGGGCGGCATGTAGTTCTCGTCGTGCTTGGCCAGCACCTCGTCGGCCTTGAGCACGCCCTCCTGGAAACGTCCCTGGGCAACCACGCCCTGCCCCTCGCGGAAAAGGTCGGGCAGGATGCCGGTGTAGGTGACGGGGATGGTTTCGGCGAGATCGGTGATCTTGAAGCGCACCGTGCCGCCGGCGACCTTTTCCAGGCTGCCCTCCTCGACCAGTCCGCCGACGCGGATGCGCTGCTCGGCCGGCAGCGCCTTGGCGAGGATTTCGGTGGGACTGTAGAAGAAGACGATGGAATCGCGAAACGCCGCCAGCACCAAGGCGGCGGCGGCCCCCAGCAGACCCATGCCGATGAGAACGAAGGTCAGGCGCCGGCGCTTAGGCTTCATCGGCCGTATCCGCCGGTTGGAGACGGCCGGGAATGGCCGATTGCAGCGCCGCCAGTTCGGCCTCGGCCCCCTTGAGCGCGCGCCGGCTGACGACGAGCAGGCCGACCAGGACGGCGAGGGTGAGCCCGAAACTCGGCCACACGAAGCGGGCGTACCCGCCCATCTCGAGCAACTGGGAGAGGTTTTCCATGGCCGCTACCCCTTCGCCCCGAGCGGCGTGGCGCCCGACGGCGTGGCGGGGGCGCCGGAGCGCACCTGACGCAGGCGCAGGGCGCGCACCTTGGCGGCGACGATCTCGGTGCGCAGGCGCAGCATCAGCACCCACAGGAAATAGACTGTGAAGCCCACCCCCATCAGCAAAAGCGGCGCCAGCATGCTGGGATCGATCGAGGGGCCGCCCGCCTTGAACACGCTGGCCGGCTGATGCAGCGTGTTCCACCAGTCGACCGAGAACTTGATGATCGGCACGTTGGCGAATCCGACCAGGGCCAGGATGGCCGCCGCCTTGAGGCCGCGCGTCGGATCGTCGAAAGCGTTGATCAGCGCGATGTAGCCGAGATAAAGGAAGAACAGCACCAGCACCGACGTCATCCGGGCGTCCCACTCCCACCAGGTGCCCCACATCGGCTTGCCCCACAGCGAGCCGGTAATCAGGGCCAGCAGGGTGAAGCAGGCGCCGACCGGTGCCGTCGCCTTGGCCGCCAGATCGGCCAGCGGGTGCTTCCAGATCAGGCCGACGGCGCTGGCCCCGGCCATGAATGTGTAGCAGAACATGGCCATCCAGGCGGACGGCACGTGCACGTACATGATGCGCACGCTTTCGCCCTGCTGGTAGTCGGCGGGCGAGCCGAAAAGCCCCAGGTACAGGCCGGCCGCGATCAGAGCCAGGGCGGCGCCGGCCGTCCACGGCAGCAGGGCCGCGCTGAGGCGCATGAAGCGGGTCGGGTTGGCGAAGCGGTGCATCGTGTTTCCTGTCCGGCGTCCCTGTATTTATCCCTCGACCCCACCATTTTCCATAGCGGGCCTGTATCTTCGTCCCTCGTCTCAGCCCAGCGCCTGACGGAGCGCCGCCCCGCTGGCCCACGGACAAAGCGCCAGGGCGGCCAGCAGCATGCCGCCCAGGATCAACAGCGGCGAGCGGAAGGCGAAGCCGCCTATCGCCCCATCCACCGCCCCCACCCCGAACACCAGCACCGGGATGAACAGCGGCAGCACCAGCAGCGACAGCAGCACGCCGCCGCGCCGCGAGCCCAGCACCAAGCCGGCGCCGACGGCGCCGACCAGGCTCAACGTCGGGGTGCCGAGGGCAAGCGCCGCCACCAGTACGGCGAAGCCCGCCCCGTTCATGTTGAGCAGCACGGCCAGCAACGGCGCCGCCACGATCAGCGGCAGGCCGGTGGTCAGCCAGTGGGCCGCCACCTTGGCCAGCACCACCAACTCCAGCGGCAAAGGCGCCAATAGCAGCAATTCCAGCGAGCCGTCCTCGTAGTCGGTCTGGAACAGCCGTTCCAGCGACAGCATCGAGGCCAGGAGCGCCGCCACCCAGATGACGCCGGCGGCGATGCGGGCCAGGATGTTGGGTTCGGGGCCGACCCCGAAGGGAAACAGCACCACGGCGATGATGAAGAAGACCACCACCAGCAGGCTGTCGAAGCCGTGGCGCTGGGCCAGGTGAAGGTCGCGGCCGACCAGGCTTAGGAAGCGGTCCATCACGCCGCCACTTCCGTCTCGAAGGCGCCGAGATCGAGAGTTTGGGCGCTGCCCAGTGAAAGCGGCGTATGGGTCGCCGCCGCTACCATGCCGCCCGCCTGGCGGTGGCTGGCAATCGCCGCCTCCAGGGTGGCAACGGCGGCGCGATCGAGCGCCGTGGTCGGCTCGTCCAGCAGCCACAGCGGCGCCGGGGCCGCCAGGATGCGAGCCAGATTGACGCGGCGGCGCTGGCCCGCCGACAGGAACCGCCCCGGCACTCCGGCCAAGTGCTCGATCCCGAAGACGGCAAGCGCGGCTTCAGCCGCCGCCGGCCCGCCGCCAGGTCTTAGGTTCGCCCAGAAGGCGACGTTTTCCATGACGCTCAGCACCGGCTTGACAGCATCCAGGTGGCCGACGTAGTGCAGCCGTCCGCCGTGGGCCTCGCGGTCTGACGCCACCGCCTCGCCGTTCCAGGTGAGCGTCCCCGCCGCCGGAGCCAGCAGGCCGGCCATCAGGCGCAGCAGGCTCGACTTGCCGCTGCCATTGGGGCCGGTGAGTACGAGGGCGCCGCCTGATTCAAGCGTGAAGCCGAGCCCGGAAAAGACCAGCCGTTCGCCACGGATGCAGGTGAGACCGTGCCCGATGAAACGATCCATGCTTGCCGACGCCCCTGCCGCCCACGCAAATCCGCCTGCGACGGTATCGCAACGGTCCTCAAAAAAGAAGAGCCGGAAGGAACTGCCGGCTCGGCGATAAAGAAACGGCCGGATGGTCCATATGGATCACCCGGCCGCGGAGCCCGGCAACAGTGCCGGTCAGGGGACCAGAGGCGTTGGGGGGGGATGGTGCCTCTGGCTATAAACGAGGGGGTTTGTTTATGGGTTGGATTTAAGCCTCCAATTGTGGCGATTTTATGCCCAAAATCGCTTTTATCGCGTCGCAGTCTCGTTTTTCGGCTGGCAAAGTGGCCGGCTGCGTTTATTTATTGGGGGCTCGATTCGCGGTCCGGTTCTGCAAGGGACCGCCGGTGTGCCTCGGGGGAGGAAAGCGGCCAGCGACGGGTTCGTTTGCCAGGTGAGGAGAATAGCCGTGTCTCGTTCCGGTCACGAAAGTCTTAACGCGCGCCGCACGCTTGCCGTCGGCGGCCAAAATTATGAGTACTTCAGCCTGGCGGCCGCCTCGGCGGCCGGCCTGGGCGACATTTCGCGCCTGCCCTATTCGCTGAAGGTGCTGCTGGAAAACCTGCTGCGCCACATCGACGGCCGCTCGGTGACGGCAGACGACTGCAAGGCGCTGGCAGCTTGGCTTGACGAGCGGCGTTCCGACCGCGAGATCGCCTTCCGCCCGGCCCGCGTGCTGATGCAGGATTTCACCGGCGTGCCGGCGGTGGTCGATCTGGCGGCCATGCGCGACGCCATGGTCAAGCTGGGTGGCGATCCCAAGAAGATCAACCCGCTGTCCCCGGTCGACCTGGTTATCGACCATTCGGTGACGGTCGACTTCTCGGCCACTGACGACGCCATGCGCCGCAACACCGACCTGGAATTCAAGCGCAACCAGGAACGTTACAGCTTCCTGCGCTGGGGCCAGAAAGCTTTCGACAACTTTCGGGTCGTGCCGCCGGGCACCGGCATCTGCCACCAGGTGAACCTCGAATACCTCTCGCAGGTGGTCTGGCGGGGCGGCAAGGACGGGCGCACGATCTATCCCGACACCGTGGTCGGCACCGACAGCCACACCACCATGGTCAATGGCCTGGGCGTGCTGGGCTGGGGTGTGGGCGGCATCGAGGCCGAGGCCGCCATGCTGGGCCAGCCCATCTCGATGCTGATCCCCGAGGTCGTCGGCTTTCGCCTGACCGGCAAGATGATCGAGGGGACGACCGCCACCGATCTGGTGCTGACCGTCGTGCAGATGTTGCGCGCCAAGGGGGTGGTCGGCAAGTTCGTCGAATTCTTCGGCACCGGACTCGACAATCTGTCGCTGCCGGACCGCGCCACCATCGCCAACATGGGTCCCGAGTACGGCGCCACCTGCGGCATCTTCCCGATCGACGCCGAGACGCTGCGCTATCTCGCCTTCACCGGCCGCGAACCCGAACAGGTCGCCCTGGTCGAGGCCTACGCCAAGGAACAGGGCATGTGGCGCGACTCCGCCACCGTCGAGCCGGTATTCAGCGACACGCTGGAGCTGGACATCTCGACGGTGGAGCCCAGCCTGGCCGGACCGAAGCGGCCGCAGGACCGCATCGCGCTGTCGGCCGCCGCCAAGACCTTCGCCAAGGTGTTGCCGAACTTGGCCGCCGGCGTCGACAAGCCGCGCGAGGTCGAAACGCCGGGCGCCGACTATGGCCTCAGGGACGGCGACGTAGTGATCGCCGCCATCACCAGTTGCACCAATACGTCGAACCCCAGCGTGCTGATCGCCGCCGGGCTGGTGGCCCGCAACGCCCACGAGAAGGGCCTGACCGTCAAGCCGTGGGTCAAGACCTCGCTGGCGCCCGGCTCGCAGGTGGTCGAGGACTACCTGCGCGAGGCCGGCCTGCAGCCGCACCTCGACGCCTTGGGCTTCAACATCGCCGGCTTCGGCTGCACCACCTGCATCGGCAATTCCGGGCCGCTCAAACCCCCCGTCGCCAAGGCGGTGGAGGACAACGACCTGGTGGTCGCCGCCGTGCTGTCGGGCAACCGCAACTTCGAGGGCCGCGTGCATGCCCAGGTCAAGGCCAACTTCCTGGCCTCGCCGCCGCTGGTGGTGGCCTATGCGCTGGCCGGCTCGATGACCGTCGACCTCTATACCGATCCGCTGGGCACCGACCAGGAAGGCAAGCCGGTCTTCCTCAAAGACATTTGGCCCACCAATGCCGAGATCCAGGAAACCATCACCCGGGTGGTGACGCCCGAGATGTTCCGCGCCCGCTACGCCAACGTCTTCGAGGGGCCGGCTGAATGGAAGTCGGTCGAAGCCACGGCCGACGTCACCTACAAATGGAACATCGGTTCCACCTACGTGCAAAACCCGCCCTATTTCAGCGGCCTGGGCGACCTCGCCGCCGAGGCGCGGCCGATCGTCGACATCAAGGGCGCCCGGCCGCTGGCGCAGCTGGGCGATTCGGTGACCACCGATCACATCTCGCCGGCCGGCTCGATCAAGGAGAAGGGGCCTGCGGGCGAGTACCTGATCGGCCATCAGGTCCCGGTGCGCGAGTTCAACTCGTACGGCAGCCGGCGCGGCAACCACCAGGTGATGATGCGCGGCACCTTCGCCAACATCCGCATCCGCAACGAGATGGCGCCCGGCACCGAGGGCGGCGTCACCCGCCACATGCCCGACGGCACGGTGATGCCAATCTACGACGCCGCAATGAAATACCAGGCCGAGGGGGTGCCGCTGATCGTCTTCGGCGGCAAGGAGTACGGTACCGGCTCGTCGCGCGACTGGGCGGCCAAGGGCGTGCTGCTGCTCGGCGTCAAGGCGGTGGTGGTGGAAACATTCGAGCGCATCCACCGCTCCAACCTGGTCGGCATGGGCGTCCTACCCCTGGAATTCCAGGAAGGAACCAGCCGCAAGACCTTGAAGCTCGACGGCACGGAAACCTTCGATATCCTGGGCCTCTCCGAAGGCATCAAGCCCGGCATGACGCTTAGGCTCGTCATCCACCGCGCCGACGGCTCGGTGGGCGAGGTGCCGGTGATCTGCCGCATCGACACCCTGGACGAGGTCGAATACTTCAAGGCCGGCGGCATCCTGCAATACGTGCTCAAGAACCTGAAGGACGCGGCGTAAGGTTGGAAGCCGCGTCGCGTCACGCGGCGCGGCTGGCCTGCTTGCTTTTGTCGTGGGTCTTGCCTATCTTCCATATGTCAATCATTGACATATGGAGGCCGTGGTGGCAACCAACGTACATCTCACCCCCGAGTTGGAACGTTTCGCCCGTCAATGCGTCGAGGGCGGGCGCTACAACAACGTGAGCGAAGTCGTCCGGTCGGGCCTGCGGCTGCTGCAGGAGTCGGAGGATCGTCGCCTCCGATTCCAGGCGATGCTGCATGTCACCGAGGCGGAGGCCGACCGTGACGGGACCGTCACCGTCGACGAGGTCGTGGCCGAAATCGACGGCATGATCGGCGCCAACCGGTAAGCGATGACAAAAGCGGTCCTGTCACCTCAGGCACGGCGCGACCTGTTGGAGGCCATCCGCTGGATCGTCAAGGACAATCCCGCTGCGGCGCGAGCCTTGCGCGACGGCGTGGTGACGGCGGCGACGCGTATTGGCAAGCACGTCCATATCGGCACGCTCCGTCCCGAATTGGCCGACGAGCCCTATCGATTCATCACGCTGACCGGCTTCAATTATGTCATCGTCTACAATGCCGAACGTCAGCCGCCGCTGATCGTACGAATCCTGCATGGTGCCCGCGATCTGCCGGAAGTGTTGAGGGAATCCTGATCGACTGGGCCGTACCGCGGCGCCGCTTCACCGCCATGTGATTGGCGCGTGAGCGGGCGCGGGGCTTATGTGGATGGCATGAGCCGAACCCTCAAAGCCCTCGTTCTCGCCTGTACCGTGATCGCCGCCAGCCAGTCGGCCGCGCGGGCCGGCGAGCTTGTCGTCGTCGAGTTGTTCACCTCGCAGGGCTGTTCGTCGTGCCCGCCGGCCGATGCCCTGCTGACCGAGCTTTCCCGGCGGGACGGCGTGCTGGCGCTGTCCTTTCACGTCAACTACTGGGACTACATCGGCTGGAAGGACCCCTTTGCCAGCGTCGCCGCCACCGAGCGCCAGCGCGGCTATACCCGTCCCTTCGGGCTGAGCTACGTCTACACCCCGCAGATGGTGATCCAGGGGCGCCGCCAGATGACCGGGTCGGATCGCCGGGGGGTGTTGGAAGGCATTGCCCGGGAAGCCGACCTGCCGCGCCTGAAGGTGGAAATTGCCGGCGATGCCAGCGGCGCCGCGGCGGTGTTGCCCGCCCGCGACGGCGCCGAGACCTCCACACTGTGGGCCATCAGCTTCGATTACGCGCACACCACCCGCATCGAGCGCGGCGAGAACGGCGGGCGGACGCTCGCCTATTCCAACGTGGTGCGCGACATCCGGCGGATCGGCTCCTGGCGCGGTGAGGCCGCCTGGGTGCCGTTGCCGATGAGCGAACTGGCGGCGGGCCGCGACGCCGTCGCCTTGCTGGTGCAGGCGGACACCAGCGGCGCCATCCTCGGCGCCGCCGTGCTCGGCCTGACGGACCGGCCTTGAGGCTTCAGCCCGCGAAACCCCGTTCCATCACCGTCGACAGACGCCGGGCGAAAGCGGCGGGATCGGCCACCGGCTCGCCTTCCTGGATGCGTGCCTGATCGAGCAGCAGGAAGGCGGCGTCCTTGATGGCATCGGCCCCGGCCGCACCGGTATCCTTAACCTGTTCCGCGAGGCGGCCGATCAGCGGGTGCTTGGGATTCACCTCGAGCACCCGGGTCGGGACGGCCTCGGCGCCGTGGCGGGCCTGGCGCAGCATGCGCTCCAGACGCAGGTCGACGTCGCCCTCGGCGGCGACCAGGCAGACCGCGCTGTCGGTCAGACGGGCCGACGCCCGGACGTCCTTCACCGCATCACCCAGCGCCACCTTGAAGGCGGCGACCAGCTGGTCCATGGCCGGCGCATCGGCCGGCTTGGCGGTATCCTCGCCTTTGTCGCCATCGGCCAACGGGATCTTGTCGAGGTCGGCGGCACCCCGCGTCACCGACTTGAACGGCTTGTCGCGGTGGCGGCCGACCGAGGGTAGCCAGAACTCGTCAATGGCGTCGGTGAGCAGCAACACGTCAAGGCCGCGCGCCTTGTAGCCTTCGAGCTGCGGGCTGGCCCGCAACAGATCGATGTCCTCACCGCTGATGTAGTAGATGGCCTCCTGGCCCTCCTTCATGGCGTCGACATAGGCGTCCAGCGTGATCAACCCATCGCCGGCGGTGCTGCGGAAGCGGCAGAGCGGTAACAGGGATTCGCGACTGGCGAAATCCTCGTAGAGGCCTTCCTTGAGGACGGCGCCGAAATTTTCCCAGAACTTGGCGTAGCCCTCCGGCTCCTTCTCCGCCGCCTTCTTGAGGTCGCCCAACACGCGCTTGACGAGACCGGCCTTGATTCTGGCCAGCTTGGGGTCCTTCTGAAGCATCTCGCGGCTGACGTTGAGCGACAGGTCCTCGGAATCGACGATGCCACGCACGAAGCGCAGGTACGAGGGCAGCAGCGCCTCGCTGTCGTCGGTGATAAAGACGCGTTTAACGTAAAGCTTGGCTCTGGGCTTGCGATCGGGGTCGAACAGGTCATAGGGCCGCGACGAGGGAATGAACAACAGGTTGGTATAGGAGAGCACCCCTTCGACGCGGTTGTGCAGCACCTTCCACGGCTCGTCGAAGACGTGGCCGACGTGGTGGTAGAACTCCTTGTACTGCTCGGGGGTGATGCCTTTGGCCGGCCGCGTCCACAGGGCCGAGCCGTCGTTTATCGTCTCGTCCTTGCCGTCGTGCACCAGAACGATCGGCACCCCGATGTGGTCGGAATAGGTCTTGACGATGGTGCGCAACCGGAAGGGGTCGAGATACTCGTCCTCTCCCTTGTTGATGTGCAAGACGACCGACGTGCCCGCAGCCTCGCGCGTGGCGTCCGTGATGGTGAATTCGCCCTTGCCGTCGGAGCGCCATATCCAGGCGGCGTCCTCGCCGGCCCGTCGGCTGGTCACCTCGACCGTGTCGGCCACCATGAAGGCCGAATAGAAGCCGACGCCGAACTGCCCGATCAGCGCCACGTCGCCGTTGCCGCCTTTGGTTTTGCCGTCGCCGCCCTTGGCCTTGACCTGCTCTACGAAGGCCTGGGTGCCCGAGCGGGCGATAGTGCCCAGGTTGTCGGCCAGTTCCTGCCGGGTCATGCCGATACCGTTGTCGGAAACGGTCAGCGTGCGCGCCTTCCCGTCGATAGCGAGCGTGATGCGAAAACCGCCGCTGCCGTCGACCCCCAGCTCCGGCTGGGTAAGGGCCGCGTAGCGCAGGCGGTCGCAGGCATCCGATGCGTTGGAGATCAGTTCCCGAAGGAAGATCTCCTTATGGCTGTAGAGCGAGTGGGCAACGATGTCGAGGAGCTTGCTGACCTCGGCCTGGAAGGCGAATTTTTCCTCCGTCATGGCGTCATCCGTTTCCGTTCGTTGAGCCGTCCGCGATTGGACCGGGCTGATATGCGTCGACGCGCGCGCGGCTGCAAGCCCCGATGCGGCAGGCGAGGCGACAAAGCTGCGTTCAGTCCCGGGAATAGAGGCCGGTCAACGTGCATTCCGCCAGCAGGTGGCGGCCAGCTTCGGCCTCGACGTCGCGGCAATCGGGCGAGGCGGCGACGGCCAAGCGTTCGACGTCCACCGCCATCAGCCGGAAGCGATAGTGATGCACCCCGTGTCCGCGCGGCGGGCATGGCCCGCCGTAGCCGGTGCGCCGGAAATCGGTAACCGCCTGGCGGATGTCGCCGACGCGGCCGTCGGTGGGGAAATCCTCGTCCAGGCGGCACATCGTTGCCGGGATGTCGAAAACGGCCCAGTGGTACCAGGTGCCGACCGGAGCGTCGGGATCGCTGCAGATCAGGGCGAAGGCGCGTGTTCCTTCGGGTACCCCCTCCCAGACCAGCAGCGGCGAGGCGTCATCTCCCTCGCAGGTGTGCCGGGTGGGGATGCGCACCCCGTCGGCGAAAGCGGGGCTGGTTAGACGAAACGCCATAGCAACCTCCTCGTCCGCTGGGAGCGGCGACGACAAGCTTGACGCAATCGGTCCCCCTTCGCAAGGTACCCTAAAGGGAAGGGTCCGATGGACGAGGCATCACTCGCCAAGGCGCGCCGACAGCTCATCGCCAAGATCGAGGAGGAGGCGCGCGAGACCCAGTTCTGGACCGGACGCGCCCACTATTCCGAGCGCGTGATGACGGCTCTCGAGAAAGTGCCGCGCCACGAATTCGTGCTGCCCGAGGATCAGCCCTATGCCTACGTCAACCGGCCGCGCGGCATCGGCCACGGCCAGACCATCTCGCAGCCCTACATCGTCGCCCTGATGACCGATCTGCTCGATCTCGAGCCGACCCACCGGGTACTGGAGATCGGCACCGGATGCGGCTACCAGGCGGCGGTGTTGGCGGAACTTGCCTTCCGGGTCTTCACCGTCGAAACCTTTGAGGAGCTGGCGTTGACCGCAGCCGCCCGCCTGGCCCGCCTGGGCTATCGCAACGTCGAGGTCCGTCACGGCGAGGGCTACGAAGGCTGGCCCGAGGAAGCCCCGTTCGACGCCATCATCGTCACCGCGGCGCCGACCGCCGTACCGCCAGCCCTCTTGGACCAGCTGGCGCCGGGCGGCCGCATGGTGGTGCCGGTCGGCGAGCCGGGCGCCACCCAGATCCTGACCCTCTGCCGCAAGGATGCGGCGGGGCACATCGACCGGGATGGCCTGCTGCCGGTTTCCTTTGTGCCGATGCTCCGCCGCGACCACCGTCGCTAGAATTCGGCGGGCGGCAGTTGCAATCGCGCTTTAAAGCCGCGATCTTCCCCCTATGCAGATCTCGTCGGCCAAGCCCCGCGTCGTCGCCGTTCTCGGCCCTACCAACACCGGCAAGACGCACCTCGCCATGGAGCGGATGCTCGGGCACGATTCGGGCATGATCGGCTTTCCGTTGCGCCTGCTGGCGCGCGAGAATTACGATCGTGCGGTGCGCATCCGCGGCGCCGGCCAGGTGGCGCTGATCACCGGCGAAGAAAAGATCGTCCCGCCCCACGCCCGCTATTTCCTGTGCACCGTCGAATCGATGCCGCTGGAGCGCAGCGTGTCGTTCCTGGGTGTCGACGAGATCCAGATGTGCGCCGACCCCGACCGCGGCCACATCTTCACGGAACGCCTGCTCTACGCCCGCGGCGGATCGGAAACCATGTTCATGGGGGCCGAGACCATCAAGCCGATGATCCGCCGTCTGGTCCCGGGAACGGAGTTCATGACGCGGCCGCGTTTCTCGACGCTCCGCTTCATCGGCAGCCAGAAGATCACCCGCCTGCCGGCCCGTTCGGCCATCGTCGCCTTCTCGGCGGCCGACGTCTACGCCATCGCCGAGCTGGTGCGCCGGCACCGGGGCGGCGCCGCGGTGGTGCTGGGCGCGCTTTCGCCGCGCACCCGCAACGCCCAGGTCGCCATGTATCAGGCCGGCGAGGTCGACTATCTGGTCGCCACCGACGCCATCGGTATGGGCCTCAACATGGATGTCGACCATGTCGCTTTCGCCCAGACCCGCAAGTTCGACGGCCGGGTACCGCGCGACCTGAACCCGGCCGAAATGGCCCAGATCGCGGGAAGGGCCGGCCGCCACATGAACAACGGCACCTTCGGCACCACCACCGATGTCGGCCCGTTCGACCCCGAACTGATCGCCCGCATCGAGAATCACGACTTCGAGGTGCTGCGCGCGCTCTATTGGCGCAACGCCCGCCTGCGCTTCACCTCGCTTTCGGCACTCAGGGCCAGCCTTAATCAGCCGTCACCCGAAGCGGGCTTGGTACGGGCCAGGACCGCCGACGATGAGATGGCCTTGGAAACACTGGCCAAAGAACCAGCCATCGCCGCTTTCGCGACCACGCCGGCCGCCGTCGCCCTGCTGTGGCACGTCTGCCAGGTGCCCGACTTCGGCAAGGTGCTGAGCGACGCCCACACCCGCCTGCTGGGTCGCATCTACACCTACCTCATGACAAAGGACGGCCGGCTGCCGGAAGACTGGATCGCCGCCCAAGTCGCGCGGGTGGACCGCACCGACGGCGACATCGACACCCTGGCCCAGCGCATTGCCAACGTCCGCACGTGGACCTACGTGTCGTTCCAGGCCCAGTGGCTGGAGGACGCCGCCGGCTGGCAGGAACGCACCCGCGCCGTCGAGGATCGGCTGTCGGACGCGCTCCATGAGCGTCTGACGCGGCGCTTCGTCGACCGCCGGACCGCCGTCCTGGTGCGGCGCATGAAGGACAGCGCCGAAATGACGGCGGCGGTCACGTGCAAGGGCGACGTCGTGGTCGAAGGCCAGTTCGTCGGCCGCCTGGCCGGCTTCCGCTTCGCCGCCGACGCCGAAGAGACCGATCCCAACGCCCGGCGCGCCGTCACCAGCGCGGCCCTCAGAGCCCTGCGCGGTGAAACCGATAGCCGGGTCTCCCGCGTCGAGGGCGAAGCCGACGCCGCCTTCGCGCTCGATCCGGCGATGACCCGCATCCTGTGGCAGGGCGAACCGGTGGCCCAACTCACGGCCGGCGCCAGCATCCTGGCCCCGGCCGTCGAGCCGCTGACAAGCGACCTGCTGGAAGCCGCCCAGCGCGAGCGCATCCGGGTCCGCCTCAAGATCTGGCTGGACGGCCGCATCGAGGCCGGCTTGGGCGCCCTGATGAAGGCCCGCCGGACCGAACTACCAGGCCCCGCCCGCGGCCTGGTCTTCCAGGTCTGCGAGGCGCTGGGCTCGGCGCCTCGCCACGACCTCGAACCGCAGATCCAGGCGCTCGACGCCGCCAGCCGCCGCGCGCTACGGCGCTTGGGATTTCGCCTGGGCCGCGCCGGCGTCTTCCTGCCCGCCCTGCTGCGGCCGGCCGCCGTCGAGTTGCGGGCCGTGCTGTGGGCCGTGCATGCCGGCTTCGATGCGCCGCCGGCGGCGGTGCCGCCGGGCCGCGTCTCGGTGCCCATGGAAGCCGCGGCGCCGGCCGCCTTCTACCGGGCCATTGGCTACTGGCCGGCCGGCGGCTTGGCGGTACGCATCGACATGCTGGAGCGAGTGGCCGAGGAGGCCTGGAAGCGGCTCGACAACGGCCCCTTCCAACCCGGCCCGGACATGCTGGCCCTGGCCGGCTGCGGCGCCGAGGATATGGCGGTCCTTCTCGGCACCCTGGGATTCCGCCGCCAGCAGAAGGATGGCCAGGATTGGTTTGCGGCACCCGCCCGCAAGCGGAAACCCGCCGCCGCCGGCCCGCGGACCGCCGGCCGGCATCGCGCCAAGGTCGACGAATCGCCGTTTGCCGGCCTTAGAAACCTGGTTCAGCCGCGATGACCGAACCGACGCTTCGCATCGACAAGTGGCTGTGGTTCGCCCGCTTCTTCAAGAGCCGGACCTTGGCCACCAAGGTGTGCGGCGGCGGCCGCCTGCGGGTCAACGGCGAGCTCATCGGCAAGGCCCACCAGATGGTGAAGGCCGGCGATGTGCTGATCTTCCCGCAGGGCCACGACATTCGCGTGGTCCGGGTTCTCGCTTTGGGAACGCGCCGCGGCCCGGCCCCGGAAGCCCGCGCGCTTTACGACGACCTCGAACCGCCGGTGGCCCACCCGCGGGCGGCCGGGAACGGCGCGCTGTTCGCCAGACGCGAACCCGGAAGCGGCCGGCCCACCAAGTCGGAGCGGCGGGCCACCGACCGCCTGAAGGGCGAGCCATGACCGGGCGATGGCCGAACCGCTTTTTCCGCCGGCTGGCGATGACCGGAAGCATGGTGCTTGCCCTGACGACGGGGTGCGCGACCGCCGACGCCCAGCCCGGCTACGTGTTCTACTATCACGCCTTCGGCGATTGGGTGGTCATCTGCGCGCTGGACGAACCGACCGGCCGCAAGGACTGCCGGCTGGGTGCCCCCGACCCCAGCTTCGCCGGAACGGCGGACGCACGGCTCGACATCATCGAGCCCCCCGATGGCGAGGCGGTGGTCGAGCTTCGCATCCATGGGGCCATCGAGACCGGGCGTCCGGCCTTGTTGAAGGTCGACGGCGGCGCCCGCCATCAGGCGGCCCTGACCCGCACCGGCGAAGCGGTCTGGCGCGGCGCCGAGGCACGCACCATTCTGGATGAAATGGCGGCCGGGCAAACCGTATCCATCGGTTTCGTCCGCTGGGGCGAGCGCGTCTGGGCCGAGCGCCGCTTCGCGCTCACCGATTTTGCCGCCGCCCGCCAAGCCTATCGGCAGCGGCTTGCCGCCATCGCCCGGGAATCGCGGTAAACGGGCGATTCCCGCGCCGAACAAAAGGTATGCATCATGATCCGTAAACTGAAAACCTGGCTGTTTGGCGAAACGGCCGACGACGACGGCCCCGATGATCCCCTTCACCTGGCGGCGGCGGCCCTTCTGGTGGAGGCGGCGTCGCTGGACGACAATTTCACCGATGGTGAGCGGCGGATCATCGCAGCCGTCCTCGAGTCGCGGTTCGGGCTGACGCCCAACGAAGTGGAGGCACTGATCGACCGGGCCTCGTCGGCGGTCGCCGAATCGGCGCAGCTTTACAGCTTCACCCGCCCCCTCAAGGATCGCCTTCAACCGGAAGAACGGGTCCGCATCATCGAAATGCTGTGGGAGGTGGCGTGCGCCGACGGCAAAATCGATCCCTACGAATCGGGACTGGTGCGGCGCGTGGCCGGCCTGCTATTCGTCCCCGACAAGGAAAGCGGCGAGGCGCGCCAGCGGGTGCTCGCGCGGCTTGACTTAAGGCCCGCTTCGCCTAACTAATTCGGAACGCTTAGCTTCAACACCTATTTTTTGGATTTCAGCAGGATCCCCATGGCCTACGTCGTTACCGAAAACTGCATTAAGTGCAAGTTCATGGATTGTGTGGAAGTTTGCCCCGTCGACTGCTTTTACGAGGGGGAGAATTTTCTGGCGATCAATCCGGACGAATGCATCGATTGTGGCGTCTGCGAGCCGGAATGCCCGGCCGAAGCCATCGTCCCCGACACCGAACCGGGAGTCGAGGACTGGCTGGAGCGCAATCGCGTCTTCACCCAGGAAAAGGCGTGGCCTAACATCACCCGCAAGGGAGAGCCGCTGCCGGATTCCGAAGAGTGGAAAGACAAGCCCGGCAAGCTGCAATATTTGAGCGAGGAGCGCGGGAAAGGGTCGTGATCCGAGGGATCGGGACGATCCGACGCGCCGATCCCGTCCTTATATCTCGTCACGGGGCTAGGTTTTTTTACAATTTTGTGTTATAAAGTAGTTATGAACTGGCCCTTGCGGGGCCGGTTTGACTGTGAGGCTCGTCGAGCGGGCCCTCGAAGGACGACTTCCGGTGGCAAATCGCAAGTGGGAAGGCGCATCGGCCTGATCGGGCCGCAAGCGTAGGTATTTTGACACACGACCGCGCTATAGGCGGCTTTTGCTGTATGGGCAGAATACGAGATCTCGAATGATGGAGAAGATGGACTTTAAGGCTGGCGACATGGTCGTCTATCCGACGCACGGCGTCGGACGTGTCGAGGGGATCGAGCCGCAAGAAATTGCGGGCCACCGCCTGGAACTGGTGGTGATCTCCTTTCCGCGCGACAGAATGACGCTCCGGGTACCCTTGGCCAAGGCGGCCACCTCGGGGCTGCGCAAGCTGAGCACCCAGAAGGTCATGAAGGACGCCTTGACGCGCCTGAAGGGGCGGGCGCGGGTCAAGCGCGCCATGTGGAGCCGTCGCGCCCAGGAATACGAAGCGAAGATCAATTCGGGCGATCCCATCTCGATCGCCGAGGTGGTCCGAGACCTGCACCGCAAGGTGGATCAGCCTGACCAATCCTTCAGCGAACGCCAGATCTACGAGGCCGCGCTGGATCGCCTGGCCTGCGAACTGGCGGCCGTCGAAAAAATCGACCGCGACAAGGCGGCGGAAAGGCTGGAAGAACTGTTGATGGCGGCCTAGGCGTCTTGAACCTGCTTTCCTGAAGATCCAAAATAAGGGCCGGGCGCTCCGCATGATCTCGATCCGGAGCGCTTTTGGCATAAGGAAAAAAGGCGCCTCGGATGCCGGAACAGGAACTTTTCGCGACCTTCCCCGCAGGTCGCCGGACGTGGGTCGTCGCCTCGGTCCACGGCGAGGTTGACCGGTTGGAGGCCCTGCATTCTCAATTGCAGGCACGCATCCGGGTCGGCGACAGCTTGGTCTATCTCGGCAATCTGGTGGGGCGCGGTCCCCGCGTTTTCGAGACCATCCAGCAGGTTCTGCTGTTCCGGCGCGCTTTGCTGGCACGCCCCGATGCCGATTGCGCCGACATCGTTTTCCTGCGCGGCAGCCAGGAAGAGATGTGGCACCGGCTTCTGCAGATCCAATTCGCGGTCAATCCGTCGCAAGTCCTGAAATGGATGCTGGATCACGGAATCGAATCGACCATCGCCGCCTACGGCTCGACGGCGGCCGAGGGTCTATTCGCGGCGTCGAAGGGCGCCGTGGCCCTGACGGAATGGACCAGCCGCCTGCGCGCCGCCATGCGGGCGGCCGATGGTCATAACGCGCTGATGAGTGCGCTGCGCCGCGCCGCCTACACTGAAGACCAGACGCTGCTTTTCGTCAACGCCGGCGTCGACGTCTCGCGGCCCCTTTCCCAGCAGTTCGACAGCTTCTGGTGGGGCGCAACCTCATTCGATTCCATCACCACGCCCTTCAACAATTTCCGCCGCGTCGTGCGCGGTTTCGATTCGCGCCGTCGCGGCATCGTCGTCAGCGAGATGACGGCCTCGGTGGACGGCGGTTGCGGCCGCGGCGGCCCGCTTCACGCCGTCTGCTTCGATGCGGCGGGAGACCCCGTCGAGACGCTCGAAGCCTAGAGGCCCGCCTGCGCCACGGACGCGCCAGGAACCGTTTGGGCGGACGGAAGAATTGCGCTACTATCCCGGCCGGGGTTCCTTCAAGAACAAAAAAGCGTCTGAAGAATGGCCGGAAAGAACGACCTGGACATCCAGGACCTCTACCGCCTCGCCCGCCAAAAATCGGTTGAAGGCAGAACCGCGCTGGCAGCGACGGTAGCCGATTTTTTTTCGTCGGAACCCCAGGTGCTGACCCCTCGAGAGCGCTCCCTCATGTTCGATATCCTCCATCGCATCATCCGCGATGTCGAGATGTCGGTCCGCAGGAAAGTCAGCGAATACATCGCCACCACGCGGGACGCGCCGGAAGAACTGGTCAACCTGATCGCCAACGACACCATCGAGGTGGCTTACCCTGTCCTCATCAAAAGCCCGGTCCTCAAGGACAACGACCTCATCGAGGTGATCCGTAACCGGACGCTGGAACACCAGCTGGCGATCGCCATCCGCCAGGACGTCAGCGAGGTGGTTTCCGACGCCCTCGTCGAGCACGGCAACGAAAGCGTCATCTGCACGCTGCTGAAGAACCAGAACGCCCGCGTCTCCAAAGCGACGATGGAAGCCCTGGTCGAGCAATCCCGCCGGATCGACACCTTCCGGGAGCCCGTCCTCGGGCGGCGCGAACTGGGCCCGGAGCTTGCCAAGCGCATGTTCCTCTGGGTTTCGGCCGCCTTGCGCCAAGTCATCCTCGAGAAATTCGACATCGACGCCGATACCGTCGACAGTCTCCTCGAAAGGGCGGTTCTCGAGGAACTTCAGTCCGCCGAAGAGGATATCCGCAAACCCGAAAAGCGAGCCGAACTGGCGGATGCCTTGCTGTCTAGCCAGGAAGTGACGCCCAAGTTGCTGGTTTCCATCCTCGAGGAGGGCGAGGTCGCCCTGTTCGTCTCGGTCTTCAAGAAGTTGACCGGCCTCAAGGAAAAGCTGGTCATGCGCATGCTCTTCGAGCCCGGCGGCGAAGGGCTGGCCATCACCTGCCGGGCAGTCGGCCTGGAAAAGGTCATCTTCACGTCCATCTTCTCGCTGTCGCGCAAGGCCCGCCCGAACCTGCGCGCGACGGCGCAGCGCGACCTGCGACGAGCCCTCGGCCTCTATGACCAGATGACCGAGGAAGCCGCCCACAAGGTACTGCGCCTGTGGCAGCGCAATACCGGCTATCTGACAGCCATCCGCGAGCTCGAGATTTCGTCCCATGCATGACGACGACAGCCTCAAAAGGGATTCCCGCGAGCCATCGTCGGAACCCAGCCTTGCCGGGTCCAGCCCCGCCGCGACGCCCGGCGACGCGCTGAGGCGCCTGGACGACATCACGCGCCTGGTTTCGGATTGGGTCTGGGAAACCGACGACGCGCTCCGGCTGTCCTATCTGTCGTTTCGCATTTTCGAGGTGCTGGGCTTCCATTCGTTGGAGCTGGTCGGCCGCCGGCTGTCCGACCTTGGCACGTTCATGGCCGAGGACGGCACGCCGATCGAGATGGACTGGCGGACGCCCTTCCGTGACGTCGCCTTCGAGATGGCAGACCGCGACGGCAATCGCAAACACTTCCTGGTCAGCGGCCTTCCGGTCTATTCGGCGGAAACCGGCGCTTTCACCGGCGTGAGGGGAACGGCGCGGGACATCACGGCGCGCCGACGGGCGGAAATGGCGCTCCGCGATAGCGAGCAGCGCCTGCTGGCCGTGGTCAGCAACCTTCCGGTGGTCCTCTTCTCGCTGGATGCCGCCGGTGTGTTCACCCTGTGCGAGGGTAAGGAACCGGAGGCGCTCGGCCTCGACCCCGGCACGGTCATCGGCAAGAGCGCCTTCGACATTTATGCCGACCACCCCGACCTTGTGGCGGACATCCGCCGCGCCCTGGCCGGCGAGGCGGTGGTTTCTCCCCTCAAGATCGACGACTATTCCTTCGAATGCGCCTTTTCGCCGATCCGCAACGACAACACCGTCGCCGGTGTCATCGGCGTCGCCATCAACATCACGGGACGGGCGCGGGCTCAGAAGGAACTGCATGAAAGCGAGGAGCGCTTCCGCAACCTGATCGAGGGCTCGCTGCTCGGCATCGTCATCCATCGGGCCGGCAAGCCGATTTTCGCCAATCAGGCCTATGCCACCATCTTCGGCTACGACAATCCCGAAGAAATCCTGCGCCTGCCGATGCTCGACCCCCTTCATCACCTCGACGACCGGCAACGCGTCGCCCGCTATCGCCGGGATCGCGCGCAGGGACACCTCTCGCCCGCCTGCTATGAATTCCAGGGCTGCCGGCGTGACGGCACGCGGATTCTGGTTGAAGCCCAGGTGAGGGTCGTGATCTGGAAAGGGAAACCGGCGGTCCAGTCGACGGTCATCGACGTCACCGAACACCGCCGCACCGTCGAAAACCTGCGCAAGCTGTCCCAGGCGGTGGAGCAGAGTCCGGCCTCGGTCATCATCACCGATACGACGGGGGCGATCGAATACGTCAACCCGAAATTCGTCGAGGTGGCCGGATACGCCGCCGAGGAAGTTATCGGCAAGAACCCCCGCCTCCTGAAGTCGGGCAAGATGCCGGCCGAGGCCTACGAGGAGCTGTGGCGCAAGATCACCTCGGGCCAGGAATGGCGGGGCGAGTTGTTGAACCGCAAAAAAAACGGCGAGCTATACTGGGAATCGGTGTCTATTTCGCCCATCAAGACGCCCGACGGCATCATCACCCATTTCCTCGCCGTCAAGGAGGACATCAGCCTTCGCAAGGAATACGAAAAGCGGCTCATCCAGCAGGCCAATTTCGACGAGGTCACGGGACTGCCCAACCGCGTCCTCGCGCTGGACCGGCTGGAGCAGGCCCTCGCCCGCGGGCTGCGGCAGAACCACAAGGTCGGTCTGCTGTTCATCGACCTCGATCGCTTCAAGTACGTCAACGACACCCTGGGCCACCACACCGGAGACCATATCCTCAAGGAGGCCGGCGCCCGCATCCGCCACTGCCTGCGTGCCGCCGACACCGTGGCGCGCCTGGGCGGCGACGA
This sequence comes from Rhodospirillales bacterium, assembly GCA_014859895.1. Taxonomy (GTDB): domain Bacteria; phylum Pseudomonadota; class Alphaproteobacteria; order Rhodospirillales; family Shumkoniaceae; genus Shumkonia. Next base: position 66,454 of record JACZKS010000166.1, on the reverse strand, counting down.
ATTCACGGTCATCGTCCCTGACCTTCAGTTGGGGATCGATGTCGAACCGGTTGCCCAGAAGATCCTGGAATCCTTCGGCCAGCCGTTCCACCTGGGCGGCCGCGAGATCTTCCTGACCCCCAGCATCGGCATCACCATCTGGCCCGACGACGGCAGCCTGCCCGACGAACTGATGCGCAACGCCGATACCGCCATGTACCGGGCCAAGGAAATGGGCCGCAACAACTTCCGCTTCTTCACCCCCGAGTTGAACGAGCGGGCGTTGACGCGGGCGCGCATGGAGCACCAGATCCGCCATGCGCTCGACCGCAACGAGTTCGAACTGCACTACCAGCCGCTGGTCGACCTGGCGACGGGGCGGATCGTTCGCGCCGAGGCGCTGCTGAGGTGGCACAATCCCGAATTGGGCCAGGTCAGCCCCGAGGACTTCATCCCGCTCGCCGAGGAAATCGGCCTGATCACGCCGATCGGCGAATGGGTGCTTAGGACCGCCTGCCGGCAGGCCATGGCGTGGCGAGCCGAAGGGCTGTGCCCGGAGCGCATCTCGGTCAACGTCTCCAGCCGCCAGTTCCGCGGCCTTTCGCTTTTCGATACCGTGGTCGGCATCCTCGAGGAAACCGGCATGCCGCCCACCGGCCTCGAACTGGAGATTACCGAAAACCTGCTGATGGCGGACATCCCAGAAGTGATCGACGGGCTGCGCCGGCTGGACGACTTGGGCATCAGCCTGTCGGTGGACGATTTCGGCACCGGTTATTCGTCGCTGAGTTACCTCCGGCGTTTTCCGGTCAGCGTGCTCAAGATCGACAAGTCGTTCGTGAAGGACGTCGCCACCGATTCGGACAACGCGACCCTGGTCGAGGCGATCATCACCATGGGCCGCAGTCTCAAGCTCGAGGTGGTGGCCGAAGGGGTGGAAACCGGCGCGCAGATGGGATTTCTGCGCCAACGCGGCTGCGACTATGCCCAGGGCTATTACTACAGCCGGCCGACCCCGACGGCCGATTTCCGGCAATTGATGCGGGACTGGGAGCCGCTGCCCCTGGTCCCCGGCCTCGCGGAGAACGACTCCTGAGCGGCCCCAGCTCCCGGCCGCTCCCGGCCGCCCCCGTTGCCGCCTGCGGATTCCTGGAACGCGACGGCGGACACTGCCTCTACTGGGAACAATCGGGGCGTCCCGACGGCATGGCCGCGGTTTTCCTGCACGGCGGTCCCGGCGCCGGGTCGGCGCCGGTGCATCGGCGGTTCTTCGACCCCCGGCACTACCGCATCGTCCTTTTCGACCAGCGCGGGGCGGGACGCTCGACTCCTCCTGCCGGCATCGAGGCCAATACCACTTGGCATCTGGTGGACGACATGGAAGCGCTGCGACGCCACCTCGGCATCGAGCGCTGGCTGGTGTTCGGCGGCTCGTGGGGTGCCACTTTGGCGCTCGCGTATGGCATCCGTCATCCGGAACGCTGCGCCGGGTTCGTGCTGCGCGGGGTCTTTCTGGGGCGCGACGAGGAAGTCGACTGGTTCCTTCACGGCATGGGCCGTGTCTTCCCCGAGGCGGGGCGGGCCTTCACCGAGTTCCTGCCGGCGGCCGAGCGGGGCGATCTGCTGGCCGCCTATCACGCCCGCCTGACCGACCCCGATCCCGCCCGCCACCGGCCGGCGGCCCGGGCCTGGGCGGCCTACGAGACGGCGTGCTCGACCCTGCTGCCGATGCCGGCCGACGGCGCGGCGCTTGCGCTGAACGATGCGGCGGCGCTGTCGCTGGCCCGCCTCAGCGCCCACTATTTCCGCCACCGGCTGTTCCTCGCCGACTCGCCCCTTCTCGATAACCTAGCGGCGATCCGCCGTCTGCCATGCGTCATCGTCCAGGGCCGCTACGACATGGTCTGCCCCATCGCCACCGCCGAAGCCTTGCACCGCGCCTGGCCGGGCAGCGAGCTGGCGGAGGTGCCGGACGCCGGCCATTCGGCCTTCGAGCCGGGCGTCCGCGCCGCCCTGGTGGCCGCCACCGAGCGCATGAAGCGCCTCCTCTGACATCGGCCCGCAGCGGCGTTTCGCGCGGATTTTCTTGCAACGCCCGGCTCTTCTCGTAAGATGCGGGGCAATCGAAATCGCTTGTTGGGGGACGTTATGGTGGTGAGGGGGATCGTTGCGGCGGCCGTCGCGGCCGTGGTAGCCGGCATGGGGTGGCTGGGGACCCCGGCGATTGCCCAGGCGGCCGACGATCCGGATTTCCTGTCCTTTGGCGCCGGCTATTTCGATTTCAACCGCCGGAAGGACGAGGGCGCCGAGCTTCGCCTCGAATACCGGTCGGATTACAAGTTCTGGCAGTTGAAGCCCTTCGTCGCCCTGGCCGGGGCGACCAGCGGCCACGGTTTCATCGGCGCCGGCCTGTTGATGGACATCTACTTCGGCCGGCGTTTCGTGGTCACCCCTAGTTTCGCCCCGCATTTCTACTTTGGCGGCGACAAGAAGCTCGACCTCGACTACCCGCTGGAATTCCGCTCGCAGATCGAATTCGCCTACCGCTTCGACAACCGCTCGCGGCTGGGCTTGGCGGTGTCGCACTATTCCAACGCCGGCCTGGGCGACACCAACCCGGGCACCGAGACGGTCACGGTCTATTACTCGGTGCCGTTCGACACCCTGTTGGGCAAGTGAAGCCGGCCAAGCCGCCCTCGCCGGGGGTGACGCGCCCCCCCGTCGGTGTGCTATAAAATCCCGCAGCGTCCCCGTAGCTCAGTAGGATAGAGCAACGGATTCCTAATCCGTAGGTCGTGAGTTCGAATCTCGCCGGGGACGCCAGCAACCCATTGAAAACATTAGTTTTCGATGGGTTTTTTATTTGTAGAAATTGCCGGTTTTATGTCACACAAAAAATGAACAGATTATTGAATGGATCATTTTCTGTGTTATAACAGATAGATAGACACAAGGTATCTGCACAAGACGTATACAGAAAATGACCCAGCACAGGCAGCAGATTACGGATTTGGAGGATGGCGAACTTCAAATCTATGTCCGCGCCGATACGAGGACGCCGCGCTGGCACGCCCGGATGATTAATCCGGTCGGCAAGGGCTACCTGACCAAAACCCTCAAGACCATCAACAAGGAAAAGGCCAAAAGCCGCGCGAAAGAGTGGTACGACGAAGTGCGCTTTAAGCTTAAGCACGGCATGAATGTGCGCACCCAGACCGTGCCGCAGGTTTGCTCGTTGTATGTGAAGGGTTTGGAAGAGGAAATTACGGCTGGCATACGCCCGGCACGCCATCTGAAGGACTACAAGCCAACCGCCGAACGCTACATCAAGGGCTTTTTCGGCACCCGTCACATCGACGGCATCAAGGCAAAGGACATCGCGGCCTTTCAAGACTGGTGCCGGACATACTGGACATCGGGACCAGGCGCGCTCCAAAAGAATAAGGTCTACATGCGGAACGGCAAGCGCGTTGTGGCGCCATCGCCGAGGCGGCGCGCAATGACGCGAAGCGGAATGGCGAACGTGATGACCGTGCTGCGCGGCGTCTTCAAGACCGCGGAAAAATACGACGCGATCAAGCCAGCCGATGTCCCGACCATTAAGCCGATCATAACCCGACGCGAAAAGCGCGACCCCAACAGTCAAATGAGCCGCGCCGCGTTTAGCCTGGAGGAATACCGCCAGCTTTACCGCTTTCTGCGGCACTGGCACAAAACGGGCCGGGATGAGGAGAGCCGCCAGCGCCGCGAGCTACTGAGGGATTACGTCCTGTTCCTCATCAACTCGGGCATTCGTCCCGGGACCGAGAGCGATGGGCTGTGCTGGAAACATATCTCTCCCTTTATTGACCCTCATGGCACCGAGCACGTTCTCTTGTCGGTCCGGGGAAAGACCGGAGAGCGTCAGCCGGTCGCAATGCCCTACACTAAAAACTTTCTTTCCCGTATCCGGCAGCGAAGGGAAAAGGTTCTCGGGCATCCGGTGTCTCCCGACGAATATGTGTTCTGCCTTCCTGATGGCCCCCCCGTAAAAGCAGGATATTTCGCCAAGCTGTTTGACAAAGCCTTGAAAGAAGCCGGGCTTCTCCGGGATACGCAGGGGCGCAAACGCGTGCTGTATTCCTGCCGCCATACCTACGCCACCCTGCGGCTGATCTACGGGCGGGTATCAATCTATACGCTGGCGGAGAACATGGGCACCAGCGTCCAGATGATCGAACACCACTATGGTCATCTCACGCCGACGCTGGCTGCCGCCGAACTCACCCAACGCAACCGGCCTAGAAAAGTGTCGTGAAAAACGACATATTTCGGCACGTCAACAAAAAAATTAAAAAATATTTCTCGCGTTTTCAATGCGTTAAAGATTTTTGTCGGGAAAATCGAAAAAAAGTTGCCGTGGTCCGCTTGACAGATTTTGGTTTTGTGAGACACTCATTAAGTCACGTGGGAGAACGCAGTCCACATCTTAGCGTATAAAAGCGAAACGGAGTTATGTCAGACATACGCTAGAGAACTGCTAACAAACAGTGCAGATTTCGCTCTGTTTTACATTTGCCGATATTAGGCAATCTCCTTGACATTGTTAGATCGTGTGGCTGCGTCACAGCAGCGGCAGAACATTCGCGCCCAAATTTCTGCGAATTTAGTTCTGTCGTGTGTCCGCCACGCCCGGGGAATTGTCCCCATCATCTCGTAAACCAAAGGAGATATTTATGACTAACACGACCACTAAGACCACCAAGGCCACCGAAACCAGCACTTTCCAGCTGGCCGCGCAAAAGCTCGACGCGATGTCGAAGGAGCGCCAAGGCTGGGAAATTGAGGAATTCGCCCGCAGCAACCAGCGCCTCTACAAAATTTTGCAGGGCTGCTACGAAATTCTTTTGAACCTTAGCGGCAAAGCCAAGCAGCTCGCCCTTTTCGACGAGCACCTCACCGCGCTTGGGCAAAAGTTCCAAAGCACTACGCCTCTTGCAACCAAGATTGTCCGTGCCGTGTTCGCCACAGAACGTCGCCGTGCCCACACTTATTCTGCCGTGCTGCGCCGCGCCAAAAAGGATCGGGTCGATCTTTCCAAGTTGCCCGATTGGATTTCCGAAATGGGGGGCGTTGAGGAAATTCGCCTCGGCGAATCCAAGCCGCAAGCGGAAAGCCAGCAGCAACGCCAAGTTCGCCAGACCACCTTCGCTGTCAGCGTCCTCGAAAACAAGCGTTCGCTGGCAAAGGTCAAAAGCCCCACGAACGCGCCCGATGCCGAAAACGGTTTCGTGCTCCTTCTCGGCGTCGTTTCAAACGACGGTTCTATCAGCGTCGCCGATTTCGCCTACGATCCTAACGGCACGCTCTGCAAAAAGGCTCTTGCCAATTACGGCAAGAAAATTGAGGAAGATAAGGGCCGCAAAACCCTCGATGCGGAAAAGGCCGCCGCCGAACAGAGGGACGATGACGCATTGGCCGCCGCCGTCGCCACGCCCAAAAGCGATGGCACAGCAAACGAAACCTTCGTTCTCGATCAAGCCGCGTAATCAATTTTTAGAGGGGCAGCGTGACGCTGCCCCTCACACCACAACTTATAGATGAAAGGAATTTGATATGAGCTTTGAAAATAAGTATGCTCCCACCGACCTGGAAAGCGTCGTTTATCACGACGATAAAACTCGGAACGCCATCTTGGCCTATCAGCAAGGATTAGCCGATAAGTCGCTTCTGCTCTACGGGCCTCCAGGAACGGGCAAAACGACCATTGCCAAGTTGCTTCCCCGCGCCATCGCCTGTGATGTTGTTGGCCCAGACATCCGGCACCTCAACGCGTCGGCGGACAGGTCTTTTAAGGAAATCACCAAAATCAAGGAGTTCGGGCGCCTCGCCTCTCACAATTCGACGGGCATTCGGTTCGCGATTTTGGATGAAGTCGATGGATTGCGTAGTGACGCTTTCGATGCGCTTCGCGGCGTAATGGATTATCTCAAGGGACATTGCCTGTTCGTTTTGACCACGAACTATTTTGATAAAATCCCGGATCCCATCAAGTCGCGCTGCACCTGTCTGCCCATCAAGGGCGCGTCCGCCGAAAGGTGGCTGGACAAGGCGGTTTCCATCATGAAAGCGGAAGGCTATCCCCGCCCACCGGAGGTGCTAATGCCGCTGTTGAAACCCAGAGAGGGCGACAACCGGGAAATGTTGGGGGTGTTGGAGGACGTTATCCGCCGGATCAAACAATCCGATTTCGATAAGGTCGCCGCGTGTATCGTACCGCAACGGCCCGCCGCGTAAACGACAGCCCCGCCCAAAAGGCGGGGTTTTCCTTATATGACCTCAACAGCCGCCCGCAGCATTTCGTCGTTCACGTCGATGTAGCGTTGCGTAGTGCTGAGGTGCTTGTGACCGGCGAGCGTCATGATGACTTTTGCCGAAACGCCGCTGTGGGCCAGCTTGGTGATGAACGAGCGCCGCCCGCTGTGGCTGGTTGCGCCATCAACGCCCGCCCGCCGGTAAAGCTCCCCGAATAGCTGGCAGAGCGTGTTCGCCGAAAACGCCGTGTTCTTCTGCGTTTTCAGCAAGGGCGCATCGTTGGGAAGCGTCGTTTCAAACGACGATTGATACCGCCGAAGTTCTCTACGCAGTTTATCGCTGACAAACACCGTGCGGGCCTGGTGCCCTTTTGTGTATGCGGCCTTCAGTATGATCTGTTCGCGCGGGTTGCCGTCGCCGTCAAACACATCGCCGATAAGCAGGGACGCAATTTCCCCTACGCGCAATCCAGCGAGGTGGGATAGCATAGCTGCTGCACGGTTGCGGGAAGCGTGCTTGCCAGTGTCGATGACCGCAAGCAGCCGCTTCATCTCCGTATCGTTTGGGACCTTAGCCTGTTTCATATCAGAACCTAATAAGCTGTTGTTTTTCCACAGTTATTATTATGTTTTCGGATGAGGCAGGCCGCAAGGAAAGAAAAACCCCGCAGAAACTGCGGGGTTGGGACAGAACCTAAGAAAAGCTGCGTTTTCTGCGGTTTCATATTTGAGGGGGAAAAATGCCTGACATTGCACGCATTATCGCGGTTATTGAGAATGGAACGCTGAGCAGAGCCCAATTGATGACGCAATATAATAACGTCGTAGGCCATAAGGGAACTACGGAAAAAGAAAAAGAGACACTGATTGCGGCGATTGAAAAACAGTTACGGGTTCGTTTTCCCAAGGCCGCCACCAAGATATTTGGTTCACGTGACGCTACGGCAAGGGATATACTGTCGAACATTGATAGTGATATTCTCCGCGATTTTGATCTATCAAAAAATAAACTTAACAATGGCGTGAAAACTGGCAAGGATGTTTTTACCGGTAAAAGTTTCGTGCACGTCAATCTGTCTTATAAAAATTCCGAAAACGTTGGCGTCTATTTTATTTTGAACCAAGAGACGCCCACGGATGAATTGGTTGCCATTGTTGGGCGCTATAAGACTGGCAAAGAAGATCCCGGAGAGATCGAACGCCATATTTTTGGTCTTGATGAAAAGGATCGAGCCGTAGACACCTATCGCCGTTTCCTTGCCATGGTCGTTGATCTCTGAGAGGGGCTTATCCCGTTCGTTAAGGGACGTCAAAATGTGGTGCCGGCCGAGGGATTGCGACTAATGCTCTCCTCGCCGGCAGCGATGTCCCACCTCACCATCCGCGAACCAGCATAAGCAGAAACTCATATCGTCGGATGGGTCAAAACTTTCTTCAAACGCCAAATGTAAGAAAACTCGCACGCACCAAGTTGCCGTTTCTCCCGGCAACCTCTCCCGTACAGCCCGTCTTGCCTTTTTCGCGGTCATAACGCGGCCACGCAAAAATGACGGTCGCTAGATTTCCCGCCGGGCGCCCTAATGGAGGCTTGTTGAACCTCCTTGCCTAGCGTATTTTGCTCGCTAGCTATACTGGGAGCAGCAATTCACAATGCAGTGCCAACTTAACCTATTTGATAATAAAAAATCGTCCGGACTACCAAGGTTCCCTAAAACACGCTACCAGGGATCAAAACGGAAAGTCGTCGAAGAGCTGTCGTCTGTATTCAACTCTTTCGAATTTCGATCAGCTCTCGACCTATATTCCGGGACCGGAACAGTTAGCCTTCTTCTGCGATTATTAAAAAAAGACACTTATTCAAACGATTATATGCTGTACAATAATTTAGTATCTAGTTTATTTCTTTCCGCAACACGCGAAAAGCTTTCTTCTTTAAACTACGAGACGACGTTAAGTTATCTTTTATACGAAGCCCCCATACAATACCACAAAAAAATTAGTGATTATTTCAGTGGAATTTATTTTTTTGATGAAGAAAATGAGCAAATAGACCGTTTTTGCCAAAACGTTAATCTTTTAGACGATTTTGAAAGATCTATATATATATACGCTGTTGGGCAAGCCCTACTGATGAAGCGCCCATACAATCTTTTTCATAGAGCAAACCTCAATATGAGGACAAGAGATGTAAAACGCTCATTTGGAAACGCAAAAACGTGGCAAACATCTATATTAAACCATGCAAAAAAGGTCGTATCTGAGTTAATATCGTTTCCTTTTGATGACAACGTGATAAAATGGAAAGTTTTTAACTGCAACACTAGCGATTTATCTGAATTACCAGATCTGGTTGATTTAATATATTTAGATCCTCCATATTTAAATCGCGACGGGGTTGGCGCAGATTACCCTAATTTTTATCATTTTCTTGACGGGTTGTGCGATTATAAACTTTATGACCTTAAAAATGATCGATACCCTCACAAACCTATATTGTCAAAATCCACCGCATGGTCAAATAAGGATACAGCTCTACAAGAGATTCAACGAATTTGCGATAAATGGCGCGATTCTATAATTGTTTTTAGTTATCGCAGTGACGGCATTCCAACAGAACATGAAATATTAGAAGTTCTTTCACAGCGTGGCCGGAAGGCTACGCTGGATGTTGAAAAAATTTATAAATACGCGTTGTCTCACAGCAATCAAACGAAGGAACAAATTATCACATCAATGCCTTAATATGCAGAAAAAATGCGCAGACATCGAACGAGACAGGCTTTCTGTAACCGGAGAAAGGGAGCTTTTTGTATATAGATCGTTTATTCCTGGCATGTTCATTTCCGTCTGTGACAATTTGAGCCACGTGTTAATTCTGTTTAGAAACGGCTTATAATATTGTGGGTATGATCCGGATGGAGGAACTTTTCTGGAAAATGCCTTTATTTCATACCAATGGTACGAATAGCTGTGTGATCGTCCTGGCTTTCCTTTATATACCAGTATAGCATATTTTTTTTCAGTTCCGTTAAAGGCTCCAAGTTGAGTAGCACTCACTCCTCGTCCATATTTTCCGAACCACACCACCCCCTGTTCGGCTATGCATTTATCCAGTTCGTCAATGGCATCGATGTTGTCCATATTTGCAACACGAATTACCAGGAACTTTACGTCACTTCTCGTCATTGCGGATTAAACCTCCTGAAATCCTGATGCGACACCAATTCGCGCTCATTGGAAATAGATGGAGAATTTCGGTCGGTGTATTGTTCATAATTTGACCAATAGTAGTCGCAGGCGTCTTTTGGTAGGCCGAAACGCATAAATGGCCCCCTAGCAGTCGCAAATTCATCAGGCGAACGCAATTTGACGCTGCCGATATTTTTTGTGTTTCCACTACCTGCTCGCAAACCGGAAATTTCGTGTTTCTTTCTTATAAACACGGCGCGAACCGAGTAAGGGCACGGTATATCTCCTCTACTAGGCATGCTATCTAGATCATATTCATCAAAAACCTTATTTTGCTCATATATAAACCCCAATATCCAATGTTCGTTATATGTCGTATAGTTATATAATATGTTTTTTGTATGATTTCTTATAAATGAATTATATCCGCCAAGCGTAAAAACCATGGTTTTACTTAAATATGTCGTTTTAACGTCGATAGCTATGCGGTGATTTTCCTTGTTTGTTAATGTGAAATCAGGATATGTCGTTTGGTTCGCCAACTCGACTTTATAGCCTTCCGATTTTGCGACAGAGCGGATAACCGGGCTGGAAAGACGTTCAAATACCGTCGAAATAACCTTGGTATCCGTGTCTATTGGGTAGACGTAATTTTGCTTATCTATAAAGCCCTCTATTTCCCAATCCCATTTGGACGTATATCCCGCAAAATCAGTTCGAAACTTGTCAATAGTTAGCATTCGCGTTTCCCCCGGCTCTTTCGTTGGGGGAGCCAACCACAGAACGAACATCCCGGCAATAGGCTTTGAGTACGGAGGAAAGATGGGCAGGCATCAGACCTCGCCAAAACTGGGGGGCAATCTTCTTAGATGTTGATTTCTTAGCCGCACACTCCGCGGGGTCAGCTCGTCCTGAGATCCTAGCTAAATACGACTATGAGAGCGCACGAATTCGATCAACAGGTACTGGGCAACTACGATCCGACGAAGGACAGGCTGGGTCAGCGGCATCTCCCCGATACCCGAAAAAACAAGCTAACCCTTCGCACCCTCAATCGCCTCAACAAAATCCGCAAGGCACGACGCTTGGAGCGCGAGAAAAAGTCGCCACTCCTCAAGCTGATGTATGGCAATGACGGCCTCCAAGCCGAGCATGACGCCATCGATGCCGACCGCGAGAAATTCCAACAGGAAATTGACCTGGCTAAGCTGGAACTGGAACGCGACAAGCTGGCGATCGAGCAGAAAATCGACGCGGCGGAACTCGATAACGAGCAGCGCCAGCACATCCGGGCGATGGCAATGAAGGCCGCCAAGCTCCGCACTTAAAAAAATCACCGAAAATCCGCCGATAATCGCAAGGCTGCTAACCGGTTAGCTAAATACATTTGTCGGGAACACATCATAGGGCGACTGACAAGCGGGTAACTGCCTCGATAAACAAAGAGGGGATGAAGTAAGTAGTTCCAACCGCAGCCCAGGCCGGTTTTGATCCGGCTGAACGAGGAAAAAGAACGGATGAGCACCTGTGGAGGTGCCTTCCGGTCAAAACGGAGATGCCTGCCCGTTTTGACGCTTGGGCGAAAGCCCATAACCGCGTGAGACCGGAAACGGTCTGGTGGATGAGGCTCAGGGATAGAAGCGCGGAGAATTAGCACGCTGCTCACCGCTTTCCCGTTCCAAGACAGAGAGCCAAAAAGGCAAACCTGACGGCGGCGTAATGTCGGGTATTCACCTCCTGGAAACAGGGGCAGCATCGCGGGGAGACCTGTGATTTTGCTGCCCTTGTTTCCGGGGGGTAAAAACCTTCAAGCCTGCGTAATGCTTTTTTTAGAAGAAAATAATTCAAAAACATTATTGATAAGCTTTCATCCTGTTTCGTAGCGAAGCGAGAAACGGGATGGAAAGCGCAAGCAATACGGCTTTCCGTAGGAAAGACGTTATAACTATCGTGAATGATTGAAGCCATCGAAGCCGAATGAACGGTTATGGCTGGTTGGATTTATAAGCCGAGCGATTATATCGTCCTGTTGTTGATTGGATAACAGCGGGAAAATGCGGCTGTTATCGTCAAGCAATAAAATTTCGTCTAAAGTCATCTCCGAATAAGGCGTGTGGTTCATGGCGATCTCCTTGAAAAGCACCGGGATAAATAGTTAGCACGACTATTTATAGCGAACAGGGAGGGCCGCACTTGGACATTTTGCAGGAAACATACGCAACACTATGGAAATTGGATTTGGTGGATAACCACTGCGATTTCTCGGAGATCTGGCTGAACAAGTCGTCCCGGTATTACAGCATGATCCGAGCAACCGGCCGCAAGCCCAGCGTTGACGCATTGGGCCACCTCGCCGCCAATTTGAAGCAGCGGCACGACTTCTATCGAGACAGCCATCACGGCTTTCTTCGCGAACGAGCCGATCATCTCTGTCCGGTGGTGGCTCGGGTATGGACGGAATTCAACAGCCGCGCTTTGGAGAGCCGATCCATCCGCCCCCCCTACAGGGCGCAATTTAGGACGGACCCGGAGTTATCCGGCGAAGGGCAGTCCGCATAGGGATGGGGCAATTTGAAGCCCCGACAAGCGTCGTGTAAAACGACGCTACCGCGTTAGCTGAAGACCGGCTTTGACGCACATGCGGGCGTCGTTGGGGCGTGGCCGGGTATTTCAAAAGACAACACACAGCCACGCCCCAATGAACGCTTAGTTCGTCAATTGCGCACGGATCTCGGCTTGAACCTTGTCGCCATTCCTCGGCATGAAGTCATAGTGGGTGGTGCCTTCAATGGCCTTGAACGTGACCTTGAAGCCCTTGGCCTTCATGGCGTCGGCAAATTCCTTGCCAATTTTGAAGGGAACATTCTCGTCCTCTGTCCCGAACAAGAGGCGATAGTCAACGGTTTGCGAGACCGGAATTTCCTCCATGAGTTTTTGCGGATAGATCGGGAAATCGGATGAACTGAATTGCTTCGGGTGGTTTCTCCTCTCCGCCTTCGAACGCAAGGGATCCGTTTCGCCTCCGTAGGTCACCACTTTGCGAACGAGATCGGGACGCTTGAGGGCGACCATCAGAGCCGTCGCCCCACCCGCCGAGAAGCCGACGATATCAAATTTCTTGTGACCGTCGATTTTTGAAATCCCCTCGATCGCTTCGATAACGCGGCCAAGTCCGTATTCGGTATATGTGCTCTGGAAGCCAAATGTGCCGCCGACAGTCCGCCCGTTGCCTGGGCGCGCAATCGCGTAGACGGTGGCGCCCAACTCTTTGTTTAAGCGCTCGGCTACGTCGCGGAAACTGCCACGGATGATGTTCACGGTATCCGCCAGGGTCGCCACATCACCGTGAATGACGATGATCCCGACATCGCCCGTTCCCTTCACCTGGAAATACTCGACGTCACCTCCACTCGTTGAGACAAACTTGTATCGGGCGTCGTCGGCGTGCCACAAATCCGTAGTTTGACAACCGCTAAGGCCAGCGATAGCCACCGTCCCAGCCAACAAAGCTACAACTGCTTTCATGCTTTCCTCCGTGATGAGATCTTATTGTTAGATATTCAGATTGCGGTGTTCAGGGTATTTTGCGCAACAATGCAATAAGTGCGTGTATTGACACACAATTTCGTCTTGGCATCAAGGGCCCAATGGCTGTGTTTCGGCCTTGATGCATAGAATGGACGGCCCCGCAATTTGGTCCGCGTAGCTGCGAACCGCGCAGCGAAGCCCCGACAAGCGTCGTGTAAAACGACGCTACCGTTTTAGCAGCCAGCCCGAGACAGCTAACCGGCACGCGCCAGATTGCGGCCATGGCATCTTTTCCCGAAAACCCATACAGCGGGTGTCGTGTAAAACGACGCTCACGACCGCCAGCAATCTGGCAGGTCTTTCCTTGCGGACGACCTAACCGGCTTTATAGTTGTTGGAACATACACGGAACAACGGAGCCGAAAATGACCATTCTCGCAAACCTCAAGCTGACGAATTCCAAACGCCACGCCACCTACGATCCCGTTTTGGGGCGCCGTGAAGCCCTTGCCAATCGACTGAAGGAACAGCGCGAACTGGCGGCCGCGATCTCCTCCGGCCAACCCTTCCGTTTCACCCGGAAAATTTTCGAAACGAACGCAGAAACCGGCGAGCGGATGCAGGTCGAGAAAACGAAGCGAGTTCGCCCGTGGTTTTGGACGGACAAGGACGGCACCTGCTTTTTCGAAGTCCGCTACTGCAACAAGGCGCTGGACCTCGGCAAGGACAAGAAGGCAATCGAGGTCGAGGCGCCGGAAAAGCTGCCGGAGATCATCGACACGGTGACACAGGCCGTGATGGCCGGGGAGCTCGACAAGGCCATCGACGCTGCGATCATCCGTCGCAAGAAATCGTGACTTTTCAACAGAAGCGCCGCATCATCGCGGCGCTTCATTGTGAGCGAGCCGAACCGCCGCCATTGGGAAAAAAAGGCATACAATGTCCGAGATTAAAACCGCCAGTGACCTATTCGAAGCGCTGAAGAAAATCCATAGCCTTGCGACTGCCGAGAATGAAGCCCGGAAGGCGCGCGGCGAGGAGTGGCTGAGGGATTTCGGTCAATGCGGGTTTTCCGTTTGGGGGGAGTTTTGGGAAACGGAACACCGCGAGGGTTTCACGATCAAACATGGATCGATCGAGGAATACGCCCTTACCCATTTTGTCGCGGTGACAGTGGAAGGCTATGAAGACGAGACCATTACGGTCACGCCGTACTCCGGCCAAACCTTCGCAAAAGCAGTCCCCGAAGTGCAGGACATCTTGGGTGTCATGGAAGCTCGAAAAGGCAGCGGAGACGGAGAGATCATCGAAATTGTCACGCCCCGCTATTCGAGCATGAAAACCCACTACGAGAAGGCCAGGAAGCTCGCCGATTTTCTAATCAGCAACGCGACCCTTGTTGATGGCAAATATCAGCAATCAGGCGGATACGATACCGAGTTAGGGCAATGGTATCTTGAGGAGCCGCCCGAGATCATCAAACTACTTAAAAATCCCCATCCGAAACTTCCCGGAAAGGCGGGATGTAAGATCGGTTTTTGGGAAGGCCTGGACCCGTTGGGACAAATTGCGATTTCCGGAGAGCGGATAAAAAAAGTGTCGGGCGAATTTGCGGCCGTTTTGGATCGGTTGGACAAGACTGAAATTTGAAACCCTGCCAAACACAGAAAATGCACATTTTCAAAACATTTTATAAAACGTGTAAAATCAACACATTATAAGTAGTAATTGCGTTCCTAATCCGTAGGTCGTGAGTTCGAATCTCGCCGGGGACGCCAAGCCTTTCCCCCCGCTCACATTCCCCCTTGCCTCCATTGGGCGTGCTTCCTTGTGGCTGCCGATGGGTGTAGCAGTGCGCTGTATTGCAACCGCCGTCTCGCGCGCATAGAATTTGGCACCGCCTTCCCAACGAGGAGGGCTTCAAAGGGGGGGATCAATCATGCGGATGATTTTCCGTAAGGCCATGGTTGCGGCCTTACCGGCAGTGCTGTTGCTTGTTTCGGCCTGTGCGAGCGGGGTTACGCGCCCATCGGATATGGCCTCGTTGCAGCCCGCCCTCATCGGGGCGCAACAGGCCGGAGAAGTGACCATTGCCTTGGCTCCCGAGGCCCGAAGCGCGGCCGCCAGCAGTACCACCTTCAAGCAGGAGGCCCTGCTCGCGGTGGTACGTCAGGCGCTCGAAGCCAAAAATGAACTCACTCGCGACAAAGACCCGTCGCTGCCCATCGTCGAGATCACTGTCACAAGTGTCCGCACGCGGTCAACTTTCAATGCCATCATGTTTGGGTTTATGGCTGGCGACGACCACATCAACGGCGACGTAGTCGTGCGCTCGCCCTCTGGCGTCGTACTGCAACGGTTCAGCGTCTCTGCCTCCTACGCCTTGGGGGGCTTCGGGGGAGGACGCAACGAAGCCAGGATGAGTTGGCTCTACGATACATTCGCCAACCATCTCGTTGAGGAATTGACCGGCACGCCCTCGGGCTAATCGGCGTCGACCTGCCAGGCTCGCCCTGGCCGGTGTCGGACTGGCCCGGCTCGCCCTCTTCCATATCGGAGCCGACATCGCCGCAGGCCGCCTGCAACACGCGCTCGAAGACCTCAATCCCGGAGACGTCGAGGAAGTTCACGCCGTCTTCGTCGGCCCGGGGGGGCCATCTGCCGGCCCGTGTGCGCGCCGTCATCGACTATCTGGCGAAAACGGTCAGACTCCCGTGAAGGGTCCGGCCGGTTTTGCCCTATGGGCGTGCAGTGATACCCGCATTTTCAATGCGGTTAAATTTGTTTGAACGGCTCTACGATGTCTGCTAAGAACTGGAATTAACAAACTAACCGGTCAGGCATCGAGGGACCGGAGAACCGTACCGGGAAACGTCGACACCCTCTACGGACTTCTGAACCGATTCCCTTGGGCCATTCCTCTTCGGAAAGGGCGCCGCCGGTGCGTGTGAAGCCTTCTTGAGCGAGGGGGGACCGGGAGATGAGTCCAGCGAGCGCGGGCGTTGCCGTCCAGGCCGACGTCGTGTCCTACGAGGATGACGTCATCCGCAAATTCGTGATCGCTTCCACCTTCTGGGCGATCGTCGGCCTGCTGATGGGGGTGATCATCGCCCTTCAGTTGGCCTATCCCTTCCTCAACCCGCCGCTCGAATGGTTCACCTTCGGGCGCCTGCGGCCGGTCCATACCTCGGCGGTCATCTTCGCCTTCGGCGGCAACGTGCTGATCGGCACCTCCTTCTATTCGGTGCAGCGCACCTGCCGGGCCAACCTGTTCGGCGGCCGTGACCTCGCCAATTTCGTGTTCTGGGGCTACCAGATGTTCATCGTGCTGGCCGCTTCGGGCTATCTGCTGGGCATAACCCAGAGCAAGGAATACGCAGAGCCGGAGTGGTACGTCGACCTGTGGCTCACCATCGTCTGGGTCGCCTATCTGGTGGCCTTCGCCGGCACGCTTTTGAAGCGCCGCGAGCCGCACATTTACGTCTCCAACTGGTTCTACCTGGCGTTCATCCTGACCATCGCCATGCTGCACATCGTCAACAACCTGGCGGTACCGGTGTCGTGGACAGGGGCCAAGAGCTACATCGTCTGGGCCGGCGTGCAGGACGCCATGACCCAGTGGTGGTACGGCCACAACGCGGTCGGCTTCTTCCTGACCGCCGGCTTCCTGGGCCTCATGTACTACTTCATCCCCAAGCAGGCGGAACGCCCGGTCTATTCGTATCGGCTGTCCATCATCCATTTCTGGGCCCTGATCTTCCTCTACATCTGGGCCGGGCCGCACCACCTGCACTACACGTCGCTGCCCGACTGGGCGCAGACCCTGGGCATGACCTTCTCGGTGATGCTGTGGATGCCGTCCTGGGGCGGCATGATCAACGGCATCATGACGCTGTCGGGGGCTTGGCATAAGCTGCGCACCGATCCGGTGCTGCGCTTCCTGGTGGTGTCGGTCGGCTTCTACGGCATGAGCACCTTCGAGGGGCCGCTGATGTCGATCAAGGCGGTGAATTCCCTAAGCCACTACACCGACTGGACCATCGGCCACGTCCATTCCGGCGCCCTGGGCTGGGTCGCCTTCGTCAGTTTCGGCGCCCTTTACTTCCTGACGCCGCGCCTGTGGAACCGCACGCGGCTCTACAGCCTGCAGCTGGTCTCCTATCACTTCTGGATCTGCACCGTCGGCATCGTCGTCTACATCTCGGCCATGTGGATCTCGGGCATCATGCAGGGGCTGATGTGGCGCTCCTACGACCACCTGGGCTTCCTGCAGTATTCCTTCCTCGAAACGGTCGACGCCATGCACCCCTACTACGTGATCCGCGCCTTCGGCGGCATCCTATTCCTGCTGGGCTCGCTGATCATGGTCTACAATCTGTGGCGCACCGCCCAGGGCAAGCTTCGCAAGGAGGCCGCCTTCGGCGAAGTACCCGGCGCCCCAGGCATCCTCCCGGCGGCGGCCGAGTAAGGGAGGGGGCCATGAACCACAAGATGTTCGAGCGCAACGTCGTCATCCTGGCCATCGCCATCCTGATCACGGTGTCGATCGGCGGCTTGGTGCAGCTGGTTCCCCTCTACACCATGGAGGTGACCATCGAGAAGGTCGACGGCATGCGTCCCTATTCGCCGCTGGAATTGGCCGGGCGCAACATCTACGTCCGCGAGGGATGCTATCTGTGCCACAGCCAGCAGATCCGCCCCTTCCGCGACGAGGTGGAACGCTACGGCCACTACAGCCTGGCCGCCGAAAGCATGTACGACCATCCCTTCCAGTGGGGCTCCAAGCGCACCGGCCCCGACCTCGCCCGGGTCGGCGGCAAGTATTCCAACGAATGGCACGTCCAGCACCTGATGGCGCCGCGCGGCCTGGTGCCGGAATCGGTGATGCCGGGCTATCCCTTCCTGGCCAAGAAAGAGCTCCAGGCCGCCGACATCGCCCAGCACATGGAGACGCTGCGAACGGTCGGCGTCCCCTATACCGACGACCAGATCGCCAACGCCAGGGCCGACCTGGCGGCCCAGGCCCGCGGCACCACTGGCGACGTCGAGGGGTTGCAGGGACGCTATGCCAAGGCGGTGCTCGGCGATTTCGACGGCAATCCCGCCCGCGTCACCGAGATGGACGCCGTCGTGGCCTACCTGCAGATGCTGGGTACGCTGGTCGACTTCACCACGTTCAAGCCCGAATACGGGCGGCGTTAGGAGAGGGCGGCATGGATATCGTCGCCCTGTGGGATGCCGTCCGGCCATGGTGGGTGGTGTGGATGGTGTTGCTGTTCGGCGCCATCGTGTTCTGGGCCGTGAGGCCCAAGAACAAGCGGCGCTTCGAGGAAGACGCGCAGATTCCCTTCAAGGATGGAAGGAACGGAGGCTGAGCCATGGCGGATCGGGAAACGGACGTCCTGACCGGTACCGAAACGACCGGCCACGAATGGGACGGCATCAAGGAACTGAACACCCCCCTGCCGAAGTGGTGGCTCTACACTTTCTATGCGACCATCGTGTGGGCCTTCGGCTATTTCGTGCTCTACCCGGCGTGGCCGTCCTTCAGCAGTTTCACCACGGGCATGTTGGGCTATTCGTCCCGGGCCGAGATCGCCGAAACCATGGATCAGGTTGCGGCCGGCCGCGCCGCCTGGGCGGAGAAGTTCGCGACCACGCCGGTGGAGGAAATCGTGGCTGACCGCGAACTCCTGGACTTCGCCATGGCCGGCGGCAAGACCATCTTCGCCGACAACTGCCAGCCCTGCCACGGCGCCGCCGGTTCCGGCGCGCTGAGCTACCCGGTGCTGGCCGATGACGACTGGTTGTGGGGCGGCGGCATCGAGGCCATCTACGCGACGGTCCAGCACGGCATCCGTTCAAGCAGCGAGGAAACCCGCGTCTCCGAAATGCCGCGCTTCGGCGCCGATGAGACCCTGACGCCCAAGGAGATCGCCAGCGTCGCCGATTATGTCCTGTCGCTGTCGGGCACGGCAAAGGCGACCGAGGAGGGGGCCATGCTGTTTGCCGACAACTGCGCCGCCTGCCACGCCGAGGACGGCAAGGGAATGGCCGAACTGGGCGCCCCCAACCTGACCGACGGTATCTGGCTTTACGGCGCCGGCAAGGCCGCCATCGTCGCCCAGGTCACGGCCCCCCGGCACGGCGTGATGCCGGCCTGGAGCGGACGGCTGAACGACGTATCGATCAAGCAGGTGTCCATTTACGTCCACTCGCTGGGCGGCGGCCAGTAGGCCGCCCGGCGGCGGAAGATGTGCAGATGACCGAAACCGCAACGCTTCCTTCGCGGGATAGGACGGCGAAACCGGCTGAAAAGGCGCAGCCGCTCTACGCCGCCCATAAATGGGTCTATTCGCGCAACGTCAAGGGTCCCTTCCGCCGCCTCAAGTGGGCGGTGCTGGGCGTGCTTCTCGGCCTCTACTACATCGGGCCGTGGCTGCGCTGGGACCGTGGCCCCGGCGCCCCCGACCAGGCGCTGCTCATCGACATGCCGGCGCGCCGCGCCTACTTCTTCGCCATCGAGATCTGGCCGCAAGAGATCTACTACCTGACCGGCCTCTTGATTCTCGGCGCCATCGGGCTCTTCTTCGTCACCGCGCTGGCCGGCCGGGTGTGGTGCGGCTTCACCTGCCCACAGACGGTATGGACCGACTTATTCCTATGGGCCGAGCGGCTGATCGAGGGCGACCGTGCGGCCCGCATGCGCCTGGACGCCGCGCCCCTTTCGGCGGCGAAGGCGGCCAAGAAGGGGCTCAAGCACGGGGTTTGGCTGTTCATTTCGGTGGCCACCGGCGGCGCCTGGATTCTGTACTTCGAGGACGCCTTCACGGTGACGTCCCGCATCTTCGCGGGCGAGGCGTCGACGACGGTTTATTTCTTCATCGGCCTGTTCACCGCGACCACCTACCTGCTGGCCGGCTGGGCCCGCGAGCAGGTGTGCATCTACATGTGCCCGTGGCCGCGTTTCCAGAGCGCCATGTTCGACGAGCACTCGCTGATCGTCACCTACGAGGCTTGGCGCGGCGAGCCGCGCGGCAAGGCCAAGCCCGGCATCTCCTTCGAGGGCCGGGGCCATTGCGTCGACTGCGGGCTGTGCCATCAGGTGTGCCCGACCGGTGTCGACATCCGCAAGGGCCAGCAGCTGGCCTGCATCGGCTGTGCGCTGTGCGTCGACGCCTGCCGCGGAGTGATGGACCGCTTCGGGCTGCCGCGCGGCCTGATCACCTATGATTCCATGGCCAACCAGGCGGCCCGCGCCGCCGGCTTGCCGCGGCGCCTGCGGCTGGTGAGGCCGCGGACGCTGGCCTATGTCGCCGTCCTCTCGGTGGTGGCGGCGGTGATGGCGGCGGCCCTCACCACCCGCGCCCGGGTCGATGTCAGCGTCCTGCACGACCGGGCTCCCCTTTACGTACGCCTGTCGGACGGCGCCATCAGCAACGGCTTCACCTACAAGATCCTCAACATGGAGCGCCAGCCCAAGACCTTCGGGCTCGATCTCGCCGGCATCGAGGGCGCCCGCCTGAAGGTGGTCGGCATCGCCGCCGACTGGGTCGAGGCGGTCGAACTGCCGGTGAAGGCCGACGACATCGGCACCTTCCGGGTGCTGGTGCGGGTCGAGGCCGACCAGCTGCACGGCCGCTCCACCGGCATGGTCTTCCGGCTGAAGGACCAGACCACCGGGCAGGCGTACAACCACGAGGTCGCCTTCTCGGGGCCGGGGACGGTGTCTTCGACGGCGGCGGGAGTTCCGTGATGGCCAAGGTCCGCGCCGACGGCTGGTGGTATCCGTGGATCTTTGTCGCCGCCATGGGCGTGGTGGTGGTGGTCAACGGCGCCCTCGTCGCCTTCGCGCTGGGCAGCTGGACCGGCTTGGAAACCGAAGGCCATTACGAGAAGGGCCTGGCCTACAACCGCGACCTGGCGGCCGCCCAGGCCCAGGCCGAACGCGGCTGGCGGCTGACCTTCTCGCTGGACGAGGTCACCGCCGACACCCGCAGCGGGCGGATTTCGGCCGCCTTCACCGACCACGACGGCCGGCCGCTGACCGACCTCGACATTCGCGCCGTCATCCGCCGCCCGACAGCCGAGGGGTACGATCAGGAAGTGCCGCTGGCCTCCACCGGCCATGGCCTTTATGGCGCCTCCGTCGTCTTCCCTCTGCCCGGACAGTGGGAAGTGCGCATCCACGCCTATCGGGGCGACGCCGTCTTCCAGGAAAGCCGCCGGGTGCGCCTGCCATGAACGGCCCCGCCCCGGCCGACCGATGACGTCCTGCCGGCATTGCGGAGCGGAGATCGCCGGGGGAGAAGGTGCGCCGGCCGGTTTCTGTTGCGCCGGCTGCGAGGCCGCCTTCCATCTGGTTTCCGGACTCGGTCTGGCGCGCTATTACGAGCGGCGCACCCTCGATCCGGCCACCCGCCCGCTGCGCCCCGACGCCGCCGGCCCGCCGGTCGATTACGCCCGCCACGCCCATATGGGCGAAGACGGGGCCAGCGTCCTCCATCTGATGGTCGAAGGCCTGCACTGCGCCGCCTGCGTATGGCTGATCGAATCGGTTCTGGCCACCCAGCCGGGGGTAACCTCGGCCCGGGTCAACATGACGACGCGGCGCCTCGTGCTCACTTGGCGGGGCGGAATGGAAGTGGCGGATTCCCTGATCGCGCCAGTCAGCCAACTGGGCTATCGGCTGATGCCGTTCGATCCCCGCCTCCTCGACGCCGAAAGCCGCCAGCGCGAGCGCGAACTGCTGCGCGCCCTGGCGGTGGCCGGTTTCGCCGCCGGCAACGTCATGCTGCTGTCGGTGTCGGTGTGGGCAGGGCACTTCCAAGGCATGGGGCCGGCCACCCGCGATCTCCTGCACTGGCTGTCGGCGCTCATCGCCCTGCCCGCCATCGCCTATGCCGGGCTCCCCTTCTTCCGCTCCGCCCTGACCGCGCTCAAGGCCGGGCGCACCAACATGGACGTGCCCATCTCGCTGGCCGTCGTGCTGGCTTCCGGCATGAGTCTGGCCGACACCATCGGCGGGCGCGAGCACGCCTATTTCGATTCGGCGGTGACGCTGCTGTTCTTTCTGCTGATCGGGCGCTATCTCGACCAGCGGGCCCGGGGCAAGGCTCGCTCGGCCGCCGAGCACCTGCTGGCGCTGGGTGCCACCGCCGTCACCGTCATCGACTCCTCGGGCGCGAGGCACGTGGTATCGCCGTCCCAGGTGGCGCTCGGCTCGCGGGTTCTCATCGCCGCCGGCGAGCGCATCGCGGTGGACGGCCGCGTCGTCGAAGGCGCCGGAGAGGTCGATGCCAGCCTGATCAACGGCGAGAGCCTGCCGGCGGCGGTGGCGCCGGGCAGTCCGGTGTTCGCCGGGACCCTCAATCTGACGGCGCCGCTGATCCTGGAGGTGAGCGCCGTCGGCGAAAGCACCCTGCTGGCCGAAATCGTCCGCCTGGTCGAGGTCGCCGAGCAGGGCCGGGCCCGCTATGTGGCGCTGGCCGACCGCGTCGCCCGATGGTACGCGCCGACCGTCCACACGCTGGCCGCCCTCACCTTCCTGGGCTGGCTGACCGTGGGTAGCGCCCCGTGGCGCGACGCCCTGATCACCGCCATCGCCGTGCTCATCGTCACCTGTCCGTGCGCCCTCGGGTTGGCGGTGCCGGTGGTGCAGGTCATCACTTCCGGCCGGCTATTGCGCCGGGGTATTCTGGTAAAGTCCGGCACCGCGCTGGAGCGCCTGGCCGCCGTCGACACCGTCGTCTTCGACAAGACCGGCACGCTCACCGAAGGACGGATGACGCCAGTCGGCCTCGAGGCCATCGCGCCGGAGGACGTCCGCCTCGCCGCCTCGCTGGCGGCGGCGAGTCGCCATCCGCTGGCCCGCGCGCTTAGCGCTGCGGTGCCAGGGGTGGCGCCGGCGCCGGGCGTGCGCGAAGTGGCCGGGCGAGGGCTGGCCCAGACCATCCCCGCCGGCGAGATATGCCTGGGTGGCCGCGACTGGTGCGGCGATACCTCGGCGCCCGAGGACGGCCGGCCCGAGATGTGGCTGGCCCGCCCCGGCACAGCCCCCGTCCGCTTCGCCTTCGCCGACCACCCGCGCGCCGACGCAGGCGAGGTTATCGCCGCCCTACGGGAAAGGGGCCACGCCTTGGAGATTCTTTCCGGCGACCGCCCGGCAGCGGTGGCCGCCGTTGCCTCGGCCATCGGCATCGATCGCTGGCGGGCCGACTGCACGCCGGCCGGGAAGACCGCGCGGCTGGCCGATCTGGCGGCGGCGGGCCATACAGTGCTGATGGTGGGAGACGGCCTGAACGACGCCCCGGCCCTGGCCGCGGCCCATGTGTCGATCTCGCCCTCCTCGGCCGCCGATGTCGCCCAGACCGCCGCCGATGCCGTCTTCCAGGGCGACCGACTGGAGCCGGTCGGCGAGATCCTCGGCATGGCGAGACGATCGCAGCGCGTGGTTTACCAGAACTTCGCCCTGGCCTTCGGCTATAATGTGCTGACGGTGCCGCTCGCCGTTGCCGGCTGGGTGACGCCGCTCATCGCCGCCGTGGCGATGTCGGCCTCGTCGGTAGCGGTGATCGCCAATGCCTTGCGGCTCAACCGTGGGAGAGCCCTGTGAGCACGCTGCTGATCCTGATTCCCGTTTCGCTGGCGTTCGGGCTGCTGGCCCTGGTGGCCTTCCTGTGGGCCCAGCGGTCCGGCCAGTTCGACGACCTGGACGGGGCGGCTAATCGCATCCTTTTCGACGACGATCCGCCTCAACCGGCGAAAAAGGCCGAGCCCGCTCCCGAAGGTCCCTCAGGACCGGAGAAATAGGAGAGGGGGATGGATACGTTCGCCCCGTTTGTGGATTTCCTGGGCACCGGCCTCGGCCATTGCCGCGCCGTCATCGAGGATCAGGGCGCGCTCTTGGGCAGCCTGTTCATCGCCGGACTGGCCGGTGGCGCCGGCCATTGCATCGCCATGTGCGGCCCCTTCGTGCTGGCCCAGTCGGTGGCCCGCCTGGAGGCGGTTCCGGCCGCCGACATGCGCCAGTTCCACCGGCTTGCCGGCGCGGCACTGGTCCCCTACCATCTGGGACGGCTGACCACCTACGTCGTGTTGGGCGCGCTCGCCGCCGCGCTGGCCGGTAGCCTGATGACGGCAGCCGAACTCAAATGGCTGTCGGCTGTCCTGCTGGCCCTGGCCGCGGCGCTGTTTCTGGGTTATGGCATCCGCCGGCTGGCCTCGCTGCTGCCGGGTTCCTCGGCCGGTGGCGAAGGATGGTGGTCGCGCCACCTGGGCCGGCGGGTCAGGCCGCTGTTCGAGCGCCCCGTCGGTGTGCGCGGCTATGGCCTGGGATTGGCGCTTGGATTCCTGCCGTGCGGTCTGCTGTACGGGGCGCTGACGGCGGCGGCGTCAAGCGGCACCGCACTGGGCGGGGCCGTGGCTATGGGCGCCTTTGCGCTGGGAACGGTGCCGGCCCTGCTGGTGGTCGGCTTCGCCGGGCACGTGATCGGGCGCCGCTGGCAACCGCTGATGGTCCGCGCGACGCCGGCGCTGATGACCCTCAACGCGGCGCTTCTGGCCTTCATGGCCTGGCGGGCCGCCGCGTAATCGAACGACCGCAACCTTGGGAGATAAGAGCTCGATGAAGACACCGCTCACCCGGATCGGGGCCGTGCTCGCCGTCATCGCCGTCATTGCCGTCGCCGGACTGGCCGGCCGGCACTATTGGGGCATGATCGCCGGCGCGCCGGAAAGCGGAGTCGCCGCCATCGGCGGCCCGTTCACCTTGATCGACGAGGGGGGCCGCACCGTCACCGAGGCCGACTTCCGGGGCCAGCCGCTGATCGTCTATTTCGGCTACACCTACTGTCCGGACGTCTGCCCGACGACGCTCACGACCATCGCCGAGGCCCTCGACCTGCTGGGCAACAAGGGCCACGACATCGCGGTCCTGTTCATCACCGTCGATCCCGAGCGCGACCGCCCGGAGAACGTCGGCGAATACGCCAGGGTCTTCCATCCGCAAATCGTCGGACTGACCGGCACTATCGAACAGGTGACGGCGGCCGCCCGCGCCTATCGCGTCTATTTCGCCAAGGCCTCCCAGAACCCCAACGATCCCGAGGACTACCTGGTGGATCACAGCGCCTATACCTACATGATGGGGCGGGACGGCAAGTTCCTGACCCACTTCCCCCATGGCGTTTCGGCCAAGGATATGGCCGAGCGAATCGCCAAGCTGCTTTGAACCGCGAGTCGTGCCAACCTTGCGAAAACAGAGACAGGCGTTTATCCTTCGGCCAGCCTTCAGGTGCGGCACCAGGGCCGGCCGCGATTATTCTTAGGGATAAGAAGCCGTCGCCATGGTCATGCCCGAACCGATCGTCTATGTCGTCGACGATGATCCCGCCGTGCGCGACTCGCTGCGCTGGCTGCTATCGTCGGTCGATCTCAAGGTCGAGACTTTCGCCTCCGCCCCCGATTTCCTTGCCGCCTACCGGCCCGACCAACTCGGCTGCGTTCTGGTCGACGTCCGCATGCCGGGCATGAGCGGCCTGGAATTGCAGGAGGAGCTGACGGCCCGCTCGACCACGTTGCCGGTCATCATCATCACCGGCCACAGCGACGTGCAGATGGCCGTGCGGGCGATGAAGGCCGGCGCCTTCGACTTCATCGAAAAACCGTTCAACGACCAGTCCCTTCTCGACCTTGTCCAGAAGGCCATCGAGGAAAACCAGACGATGGTCCGGGTGCGCCTGGAATACGACGAGATCCGCGAGCGTTTCGATCTGCTGTCCCCCCGGGAACGGCAGGTCCTCGAACAGATCGTCGCCGGCGAGCCCAACAAGCGCATCGCTTATCACTTGGGACTGAGCGAGAAGACGGTTGAGGCCCATCGCGCCAAGGTCATGGAAAAGACCCGGGCCGGCTCGCTGGCCGACCTCATCAAGATGGCGACCTTGCTGGAGGCCGGTAAGGGGAATCCCTAATATTGCCATGGTTTTTCCCAAGTTTCCCGGATACCCTGTGCCTTTCATAGTGGCGGTGGGAAACTTCTCGACGATTTCACTCGGCGAGTCTTTGGGGAAACTTTTGGAAAGCGGTTCCTCCGTGTCACCAGCAGGGCCTACCGTCTATATCGTGGATGACGACAGCGCCGTTCGCCACTCGCTGGAATGGCTGCTCGCCGGCGACGACTTCGCCATCCGCACCTTCGCCTCGGCCCACGAATTCCTCGAAGCGTTCGAACCCAGCCATCCCGGGTGCCTGGTCGTCGACGTCCGCATGCCCGGCATGACCGGGCTGGAGTTGCAACGGGAACTGGCGGCGCGTTCCATCGACCTTCCGGTCATCATCATCACCGGCCACAGCGACCGGCAGATGGCGCTCAAGGCCAAGCACGCGGGAGCGATGGATTTCCTGGAAAAGCCGTTGGACGACCGGGTCCTGGTGAAGCTCATCCACAAGGCCCTGGGCCGCGAGGAACCGGCGACGTCCGAGACCGAGTTCTGATTTCCGAATCTCGCGCCTTTCCATCGGCCCTTATTTTCGGTAGTCCTGAAGGGACGCCACGGCATCGAGGAAAAGGCGAACGCCCATGGCCAGCATTCTAGTCGTCGACGACGAAGACTTGGTGCGCTTCTCGGTCCGCCAGATGCTCGAGGACGCGGGTCATAGCGTAAAGGAAGCGGCCGACGGCGTTGAAGGCATCACCCAGCTTCAAAGCTGCGCCTTCGACCTGATGATCACCGACATCGTCATGCCCCGCAAGGAGGGCATGGAAACCATCGCCGAGGCCAAGCAGATGCAGCCCGATCTGCGCGTCATCGCCATTTCGGGCGGCGGCCCCGTCGGCCAGTTCCACTACCTTGAGTTGGCCAAGCAGTTCGGCGCCGACGCCGTGCTGGCCAAGCCCTTCAAGAAGCAGGAACTGATCGCCTTGGTCGACACCCTGGTGAAGCGCCCCTGACCGGCGCCGTTCACGAGGCGAGTTCGGTCGCCGCCTCGGAAACGATGCTGCCCCATTCCCTGAGGAAAACCGATCCCTTGATGGTGCGCTGCACCAGGACGTTGCGGTGGTCGGCGTCGTCGACCTTGCGGCGCACCATCTCGAACTGGCCGAGCCTGTCCAGCGCCCGGGTGATCGCCGGCTTGGAGACGTTGAGCGTGGCGGCAAGGCCTCGCACTGTATGCGGCGGCGACGTCAGATAGACGGTCAGCAACACCGCCATCTGCCGGGCCGAAAGGTCCGGCGCCTCGCGCCGCACACCGGCCAGAACCGCCCGTCGCCACAGGTCGAGGGCCTGCATATCGGAAAGCGAAACCGTCATGGATTCCCCCCAATTCGTTCCGCAACCGAATCATTCTTAACGATGCCCCCGCCGGGTGGCAACAACAATCGGCGTCGGGCGCCTAGCCGAAGCGTTCGGCCAGCAGGCCGTAAGCGGCGCGCAGTCCCATCGCCTCGCCGCCCTCCGGCCGACCGGGCCGCCCTTCGGCGTTCCAGGCCATCAGGTCGATGTGCGCCCACGGGATCGACGACTCGACGAATTCGGCCAGGAACAGCGCCGCGGTGATGGCCCCGGCGTAAGGCGTGTCGGGAGCGTTCGAGAGGTCGGCCACCTTGCCGTCGATCAGCCGGCGGTACGGCGCGAAAAGCGGCAGCCGCCACAGCGGATCGTCGACGTCGCGGGCTTGGCGAAGCAGGCTGTCGGCCAAGCCGTCGTCGTTGCTGAAAAGGGCCGGCAGGTCGGGGCCGAGGGCCACCCGGGCGGCTCCGGTCAGGGTGGCAAAGTCGATGATGAGGGCCGGGTTTTCCGAGGCCGCCTCGGCCAGCGCGTCGGCCAGCACCAGGCGCCCTTCGGCGTCGGTGTTGGCGACCTCGGCGGTCAGCCCCTTGCGGGTGCGGATGACGTCGTGCGGGCGCAGCGCCCGTCCTGATACGCTGTTCTCCACCGCCGGGATGAGAACGCGCAGGCGGACCGGCAGCCCGGCGTCCATCACCGCTGCGGCGAGGCCCAGGACATGGGCGGCGCCCCCCATGTCCTTCTTCATCCATTTCATGCCCGAGGCCGGCTTGAGGTCGAGGCCGCCGGTATCGAAACACACCCCCTTGCCGACCAGCGTCACCTTGGGCGCCGCGGCGTCCCCCCAGGTGATGTCGATCAGGCGGGGCAAGCGCGGACTGCCCTGGCCGACCGCGTGGATGGCCGGATAGCCGGCGGTGATGAGGTCGTCGCCGATGATCTCGGTGAAGTCGGCGCCGCCGCCGGCCGCCACCTGGGCGGCGGCTTCGGCCAGTTCGGCCGGCCCGAGGTCGAGCGCCGGCAGGTTGATGAGGTCGCGCACCAGGCGGGTGGCGCCGGCCAGCCGGGCGACCCGGCCGCGGTCGCAGCCGGCCGGCCATTCCAGGGTGGCGAAACCGCGCCCGGCCTTCTGCTTGTAGCGGCGGAACTCGTAAGTGCCGAGCGCCCAGCCCAGCGCCGCGACCTCGGGAGCCACCGTTTCCGGCCCGCCGTCGGCCAGGCGGTAGGTGCCCTTGGGCAGGCGGGCGGCGGCGCCGGCCCAGTTCCACAATGGCCGCTGGGCATCGAGGCCGATCAGCGTCATCGCCATGCGGCCGTCCCCGTCCGGCACGGCCAGCAGGCTGCCCGGCTCGGCATCGAAACCGGCGGCCTCGATCCACGCGGACTCGGACTCGGGTTGGACGGCCAGCCAGGCGTCGAGCGTCTTGGGCGTCACCGTCACCAGGGGCACCGCGTTCTTATCGCCGCCGTCCACGAGATACTGGGTCACCGATCAATCTCCTGCTTCGCCGCTGGCCGGCCTTGATCCGCCGCCGCTCTTTTGTCCTTATAACGAAACACAGGCGGACGGAGGAATGAAGATGGCAAATTGCGTGCTGGTGATCGGCAACAAGAATTATTCGTCGTGGAGCCTCCGGGCCTGGTTCGCGCTCAGGCAGACGGGCGTGGCGTTCGAGGAAATCCTCGTCCCCCTCATGCGCCCGGAAACCAAGGCCGCCATTTTCGCCCATTCGCCGTCGGGCAAGGTACCCTTCCTGCGCCTGGGCGACGATCAGGTGTGGGATTCGCTTTCCATCGCCGAATATCTGGCCGAGCGTTTCCCGGCGGCCGGCCTTTGGCCGGCCGACGCGACAGCCCGCGCCGTCGCCCGCTCGGTGGCGGCCGAGATGCATGCCGGCTTCATGGCCCTGCGCCGCGCCCTGCCGATGAACCTGCGCGCCCATCTTCCCGGCCGGCCGCGGGCCGAGGACGTGGAAACCGACATCGCCCGCATCCAGGACATCTGGACCTCCTGCCGAGCTCGCTTTGGCGCGGCCGGGCCGTTCCTCTTCGGCAGCTTCACCATCGCGGACGCCTTTTACGCCCCGGTGATCGGGCGCTTTCGCACCTATGATGTGCCGCTGACCGACACCTGCCGGGCGTACGCCGACGCCGTCTGGCAAACCCCGGACATGCAAGCCTGGGTGGCGGCCGCCGCCATCGAGGGCCAAAGGATCACTGAGTACGAGGCTTAGGCCTGGAAAAGCCCAGCGTCCTTCCCATATTCGGGCAGGTTCAATCATGGGAGGAAGCAGGCGCATGAAAAGAGCGATTTTCCTGGCGCTGGCCATAGCCGTCGCCGGCCTTGGCAGCGGTGCCCTGGCGGCCGACATGAAATCCGGCGCCATCGTGGTTTCCGACATCTGGGCGCGCGCCTCGGTGACGCCGGCCATGAAGACCGGTGCCGCCTTTGCCGTGCTGGCCAACCAGGGGGCCGAGATGGACCGACTGGTGGCCGCCGAATCGCCGGTCGCCGAGCGGGTCGAGTTGCATACCCACGCCATGGACGGCGGCGTCATGAGGATGCGCCACGTCGAGGCCATCGAAGTCCATCCCGGCACCCCCACCGTGCTGCAGCCGGGCGGCCTTCACGTCATGTTCATCGGGCTTCGCGCGCCCTTGAAGGAAGGCTCAACGATTCCGCTGACGCTCGTCTTCGAGAAGGCCGGCCGCATCGACGTCACCACCGACGTGCTGGCCCCCGGCGCCATGGGCAAGGGCCCGCAGACGCCGATGCCGGGCATGGGCCACGGCATGGGCCACAAACCGGCCGGCTGAGCGGCAGCCCAACTAACCGCCGCGCCTACGTGCGCGGCCGGCTGTGGACGTGGGGGGTTTTGACGTCGCTCCCCGTTCCGTGGGCGTGGCGGCCGATCTTCACATCGGCCGGCACGATGTGCAGGTTGCCGTGCCGGACGCCCCTCTCGGCGATCACCCCGTTGCCGAAGCTCTTCACCGCCTCGGTCGGCCCCTGCACGATCATGGCCTCCAGGCAGGTGTCGTGATCGAGATGGACGTGCAGGGTCGACAGGCTGAGGTCGTGATGGTCGTGCTGGGCCTGGGTGAGGCGGCGGGCCAGTTCGCGCTCGTGATGGTCGTAGATGTAGCTCAGGCAGCCGACGCAGTAGGGGGCGTCGCCGCTGGCGATGCGCTCGCCCTCCAGCTTGCCGCGCACCAAGTCGCGGAAGGCCTCCGAGCGGTTCTCGTAGCCGTTGCGCTTCATGTAGGCGTCGAACTGCGCCAGCAGGTCCTCGTCCACCGTGATCGTGATGCGTTCCATGGCCAGCCCTTTCCGCGGTTCCGCTGTCGATTGTAGCCGCGGCGGCCGGCTCGCGCAGGAAAAAAGAGAGCGGCCCGCCGGGGCCGCCCTCCGTAGACTTGCATGGTCTGGGCCATGGCCTCAGACGGTGGTGTCGGCCAGCACCACGTTGCCGCTGTCGTCCACCGTGAGCGAGTCCCGCGCGGTGTCCTGGATAACAGCGATGACCGTGCCCTCGTAAGAGATCTGCGCGTTGCCGGCCCCGTCGTTCTCGAAGATCAGCTCGCGGGCATCGTCGAGGATGTCGCTGAAATCGAGGACGTCGCCCTCTTCGAAGTCGGCGACGGTGTCGACGCCGGTGTCGCCCGCCCGGAAGACAAAGGTGTCATTCCCGGCGCCGCCGGTGAAGGTGTCGTTGCCGTCGCCGCCAATGAAGATGTCGTTGCCGTCGCCGCCAATGAAGATGTCGTCGCCGTCGCCGCCGGAGAGGATGTTGTCCAACGCGTTGCCGGTAGCCGTGAAGTCGGCGGCACCCAGTAGTGTAACGTTCGCGATGCCGGCGCCGAGTTCAACGTTGATGCCGGTGGCCAAGGCGTCGCCGTCGATGGTGATCCCTTCGGAGCGGATCACCACGTCCTCGGCACTGTAATCGCCGGCCCGCACATGGACATAGCCGCCGGCAACCACCGCGTCGACGCCATCCTGCAGCGAGTCGAGGGGAACCCGAGGATGCCCGAGCCCATTGCCGCGGCTCGTCGGCTCACCGGTGGCGGCGCCGAGCGTATTGTCAACGCCGGCCTCCACCTCGACGTGGGAGCGGTTGGCGAAATTAAACGCCAGATCGCGTTCCTCGGTGCCGACGGCATATTGGTTGGTGATGTCGCCATTCATGCCGTAGCGGCGGTCGACAATGGTCATGTCGTTGTTGGCCGCCGACAGGGCCATCATGTCGTCGCCGTATTGCGTCTCACTGACGAACGGCGAGGTGAAATAGTCGCCGTCCTGGGTGCCGGCCAGATAGGTGACATCCCATTCGTTGCCGACGGTGCCGAAGGAATTGTCGTGCAGTTCGACGCCGTCGGAGCGGACCAGGAAGGCGCCGCGTGTGTTGTAGATGTCGTTGCCGGAGACGTCGGCGGTGTTGTTGCCCTCGAAGGTGACACCGGTCCGCACGTCGTAGATGGTGTTGTCGCTCAGGGTCAGATCCTGGACGTTCTTGTCGACGAAGACGCCGTAGACGTAGCCCTGGGTCGCGAAGTCAAGGTCGGTGAAGGAGGTGTTCAACGGCCCCGTCATCTCGAAGCCCGAGATGGCGACGCCGTTGGCGGCAACCGTGAAGGCGACCGTGCGATCGGCGAATGCCGTCGTCGCGGGCGTGCCGACCGCGATCTTCGCGCCGTCCATGCCGACGATCGCCAAGCCCGCCTTGTTGACCAACACCTGCCCGTCGTAGGTGCCGGCCTCGACATAGATGGTGTCGCCCGGCTCGGCGGCATCGACGGCCGCCTGGATCGACATGCCGTCCAGCACGCGGAAACCGTCGGTGAACTTGAGGACCTCGACGTTGGTGAGCGTGTTTGTGCCCTCGTCGCCGTCAGCCGCGTTGGCATCGACGACGCCGATCATGCCGTCCTCGTCGACGGTGAGGGTGTAGCCGGACCGCGCACCGGCAAAGCTGGCCACATCGCTGCCGTCGCCGCCGTCCAGCGTGTCGTCGCCGACCCCGCCGATTAAGACATCGTCGCCGGCCCCGCCGGTGAGCACGTTGTCGGCAGCGTTTCCGGTCACCGCCACGTCGCCCTCGCCAGCAACGGTGACGTTCCCGATGCCGGCCGCCAGCTTCAGCGTGATGCCGGCGGCATCGGCGTCGGCCTCGATGGTCAGGCCCTCGGAGCGGATGACCACATCCTCGCCGCCATAGTCGCCGCCCTTGACATGGACGTAGCCGCCGGCGACCACAGCGTCGACGCCGATCTGGAGACTGCCGATCGGCGTCAGCTGGCTGCCTTGGCTGGTCGTCGAGCCGGTGTCGTCCACCGTCACGTGGGTGCGGTTGCCCGAGGTGTAGGCCTGGTCCTGGACCGACCAGTCGGCGTTGGTGTCGCTGATGGCAAGCAGGGCCTGCTGCCAGTCCGCCGTCGGGGTGGCCGAGATCGGCGTCGAGTTGGACACGATCACGCCGTCCACCACGTGGCCGTTGAGGTGGATGTTGAGGCCCCACTCGTTGCCGTAGGTGCCCTCGACGTTGCCGGAAATCGTGATGCCGGCGCCGTCCGTGTACTGGACCGAGATGCCGCTCTTGGTGTTGTCGATAGTGTTGTTGGTGACGCTGCCCGTGTTGTCGATACCGTTAATCAGGATGCCGTTGCGGATGTCCTGGATGACGTTGTTGATGATCGTGAAGTCGTCGGCACCCAATTTCACCACGATGCCGCGGGTGTTCACTGAGCCCCCCTCATTGGCGGGAAGGGACCAGTCGTAGGTGAGATAGGAAACGTCATCGGGCACCGGCCCCTGGATGGTCAGGCCGCTGACCGTCACGCCGTCTGCCCGGATGGTGACCGCGTCCTCCCACCCGCTTCCGTCGACAGTGATGACCGCGCCCTCGGTGCTGGCCAGAGTCAGCCCCGCCTTGGTGATGTCGATCGCTTGCGCGTACGTGCCGGAGCCCAGATTGACCGTGCCGTCGACGCCGGCCAGGTTCATGGCGTCCTGCAGGTCGGTACCCGTGCCGACCGTCACCGTGTTCTCCGAAGTAATGAGATCCAGGCTGACGGAGCCGTTGTACTTGTTGGGATAAAGCGCAAGCGCCTCGCCCCCATCGGTGATGGTGAAGCTGTTGTCGCTGACGGTGTTGACCATGCCTCCATAAATGCCAAGGCCTTCCACGGACGCGGTGACCGTGTTGCCGGTGACCGTGTTGCCGGTGTTCTGCAGGCTGATGCCGTATTCGGCGTTGACCGTGTTGCCGGTGATGGAGTTGTCACCGGCCGGGTACTGCGTGTTCGTCTGGATGCCGGTCAGCACGTCGCCGATGGTGTTGTTCTCGACCGTCACGCCCACGCCGGAAATCGAGATGCCGACGTGGACCCCGGCCTCGGCGAGACCGCCCGGCCCCTCGATGGTGAAGCCGCTGAACGTGGTGCCGTCGGCCCTGAGATCGACGATGCGGGCGGGGGCCGACGGGCTGTCGGCCTGGATCGTCGCCCCTTCGGGGGCGATGATGGTGACGTTGGCGGGGCCACCGAACTGGGTCCCGAAGGGGGCATAGGTTCCGGAGGTGACGACGATGGTGGCGCCAGCCGGCGCCGCGTCGACCGCCGCCTGGATGGTGGAATAGGCGGACGGATCAGCCGGGTTGACGACCAGCAGCGCCGTCGAGCCATCGGCGAACTTGAGGGTTTCGACGTTGATCAACGTGTCAGCGCCGTCGGTGCCGTTCGTGTCGTTCACGGTCACGTGCCCGTTGGCGTCGACGCCGAACGTGTAGTCGGCCAGGTTGCCGGAGAAGACCGCCGTATCGGCACCGTCACCGCCGTCGAGGATGTCGTCGCCGGTGCCGCCGGCTAGGCGGTCATCGCCGGTGCCGCCGGTCAGCGTGTCGTCGCCGCCGGCCCCGAACACATAGCCGTCGCCGGCAAGGATATCGGCCCCAGGCGTGCTGACCAGCGAGTCCTCGCCCAGCAACTCGGCGAAGGCGTCGGCCGATTCCTTGCTGTCGAAGAAGAAGGTGAACTCCCCGCCCTCGGGGCGGAACTCGCTGTTGGTGACCGCGTAGTTGTAGTCCGTCGGCAGGGTCAGGTTTGTGACCTCGTAGACGTTGCCGGTCAACTGGATGTAGATCGGCGAGGCCCCGTTGGTGGCCGCCGACTCCGTGGCCGAGAAGCTGCCGGTGAAGGTGATGCCGTCCGAGCCGCCCGGGTAGTGGTTGCCGTCGGTGTAGATGGCGACGCCGCCCCACGGGTTGGCGATCGTCTCGAGGTCGTTGACGATGATGTTGCTGCTGTCGGTCAGCGTGAGGCCATTGCCGGAGGCCGTGCCGGTGCCGTTGACCGTGATGTTCGACAGCGTGGAGTCGTGGACGCCGTTGAGGTCGATCTGCGTCTTGTACGATTCCGCGACCGTCAGGTTCTGGAGGGTGATGTCGCTGATGGCGGTTGCGGT
Source organism: Rhodospirillales bacterium (assembly GCA_014859895.1). Taxonomy (GTDB): domain Bacteria; phylum Pseudomonadota; class Alphaproteobacteria; order Rhodospirillales; family Shumkoniaceae; genus Shumkonia. The sequence continues at coordinate 31,712 of JACZKS010000166.1, read as the reverse complement.
GCCGTTCGGCGACACCTTGATGCCGTAGCTGCTCGCGGCGACGGCGGCGGGGCCGTGCAGGGTGAAGTCCGACAGCGTGGCGCCGCTGGCGGTGAGCAGGACGCCGTAACCGGAGACAGCGTTGGCGTCGATGATGACGCCCGTCTCGCTCTCGCCCTGAAGCGTGACGTCCTTGTTGACGTTGAGCGTCGAGATCAGCGTGTAGGTGCCGTCGGCGATGAAGATGGTGTCACCGGCCGAGGCCGCGTCGATGGCGGCCTGGATAGTGGCGTAGCCCGAGCCGCCGACCAGCAGGACCTTGCCGTCCGTGCCGGCGAAGGAAAGCGCCTCGACGCCGTCCAGCGTATCGGTGCCGTCGGGGCTGCCGGCGCGGGTGTCGGTCACGGTGAAGGTGCCGTCCAGGTTGCCGACGATGGCATAGTCGCCGAACGCGCCCGAAAAGCCGGCCGTGTCGATGCCAGCGCCGCCGTCGAGGGTATCGTCGCCCGCTCCGCCCACCAGGATGTCGTTGCCGATGCCGCCGGCGAGGCTGTCGTTGCCGGCCCGGCCGCTCAGGGCGTCGGCGGCATCGGTTCCGTCCAGCGTGTCGACGTCGTCGGTGTCGACGGCGATGGTCAGGGTGCGCGGGTTGGCGCCGCCGGCGACCAGGGTGCCGCCGTCGACGAAGGTGTTGCCGGCCAGCACCGCCTCCAGGTTGAGGGCGCCGCCGTTGTCGAAGAGCTGCGACTCGTTGCCCTCGAATGTGTTGCCCTCGATGGTGACGTCGGTCGGATTGTAGCCGCCCTTGCCAATGCGGATGGCATAGGTGTCGCGCCCGTCGTCGGCGGCGCCGTTGTCGTGGATGGTGTTGTTGGTGATGTCGACGCCGGTGACGTTGAAGGAAACATAGATGGCGCCGTTCTCGCTGGTGCTGCCCGAAACGTCGTTGCCGCTGACGGTAACGCCGCTCATGTAGACGGTGATGCCGTCCTGGCCGGTGCCGCGCACCACGTTGTCGATGATCGAGCCGCCCGGATTGGCGGCGCTGCTGCCGTTCTTGTCGCCGAGCTTTATGCCGTCGTTGTTGGTGACGGCATAGACGAGGTTGCCCTCAATCGTGGTGTGGGTCGAGCCGTAGACATAGATCGCCGCGTCGGGCGAATCGATGTCGTGGACCTCGTTGAAGCGGATGACGCCGCCGGTCGAATTGGCGAGGTTGATGCCGTCGCCGGCCGTGTCGTAGACGTGGTTGTTCTCGATCAGCGCGTTGGTCGCCAGCCGGAGCTGGATGCCCTCGTCACCCGACGAATCGTGGACGAAACTGTTGCGGATCGTCGGGTTGGCGATGGCCACCTCGGATTCGATGAGGTCGCCGGTGCCGTTGCCGATGTCGAAGCCGTCGATGGTGACGTTGTCGGCGGCGATGCGGATCAGGGTATCGAGCCCGCCGCCGTCGATGACGCTTTCACCGGGGCCGCCGGCGGTGCGCAGCGCCGGTCCGCCAAGGGCCTCCGCGCCGCGCGGGTCGACGCCGGCCTGGGCGCCCAGCAGCGTGATCGCCTTGTCGATGACGATGGTTTCGGTGAGGGTGTAGACGCCGGCTTCGACGTGGATGACGTCGCCGTCCGAGGCGGCGTCGATGGCCGCCTGGATCGACATGCCGGGCAGCACGTGGAATCCGTCGTCGAACTTCAGGACCTCGATGTTGGAAAGCGTATCGGTGCCGTCGTCGCCCTCGATGGTGCCGACGACCACGCCGCCCTCGAACGACAGGCCGCTGGTGTTGTAGTCGGCCCGCGCGCCGCTGAACGCTGCGACGTCGTTTCCGGCGCCGCCGTCCAGCAGATCGTCGCCGGTGCCGCCGACCAGGATGTCGTCGCCGGCGCCGCCGTAGAGCTTGTCGTTGCCGGCCTCGCCGTAAAGGGTGTCGTTGCCGACTTCGTCGACGGTCGCCGCCGTTTGGCCGGGCTTGTCGGCCCCGTACAACTCGTCGTCGCCAGCGCCGCCGTAAAGGGTGTCGTCGCCGGTCTTGCCCATCAGGCGGTCATTGGCTGACGTGCCCGTGATGACCGTATCCGTATCGGTTTGATCCGCCACTTCGCCCTGAAGCTCGGTAACGATGGCGCCGTTGTCCGGCAGGGTCAGAACATAGTCCGAGGCGTCGACATCATCGGTAATGCCGTCGATGTTGAACACCGGGCCCCAATTGGTCTCCGCCCCCGACAGGTCGAGACCATTGATCGTCAGGCCATCGACATCGCCGTAGTTGTAGATAGCGACGCCGTTCTTGTGGAACTCGCCCGACACCGTGACGTTCGTGAATGTCACCGTGCCAATCGGCGTTGTCGGAACGATGGTTTCCAGATCGACGTTCTCGACGCCAACCAGTTCGATGGCATAGTCGGGCCGGTCGTTCTGGGCAGTGCCATCGGGCGCGCCGACGATGGTGACGTCGGTTAGGGTGGCGTTGCCGGTGAAGTTGTAAAGCTTCAGATGACTGCTCGACCCGCTCTCCGAAAACGCGAATCCGTTGTTTTCGAAGGTGCTGTCGGTGACCACCAGATCGCTCAGCGACCCCGAATTGGTCCGCAGGCCGTAATTGTTGTTGTCCTCGACGGTCACGCCGTCCAGCGTCAGGGTGCCGACATCGGCATTCGTATTGAGATAAATGCCGGAACTGCCGCCGGCGAAGGTGAGGCCCTTCAGCGTCACGTCGCCGCCACCGAGATCGCCGTCGATGGTCAGGCCGCTGCCGCTCACCGGGTCGACGATCACATTGGCGCCGGCCGCCGCCTTGAGGGTGATCGCCTTGGTGACGGACAGGGCTTCGGCGTAGGTGCCGCCGGCGATGACGATGGTGCCGCCGGCCGGGGCGGCGTCGATGGCCGACTGGATGGTGGCGTAGTGGCTGCCGGCCCCTACGACGAGGATGGTCCCGTCGAGGAAGGACAGGTGCTCGACGCCGCTCACCGTGTCACGGCCGGCGTCGCCGTTGAGCACGTTGGTATCGGTGACGACCAGATGGCCGGTGCCGTCGTCGGCGATGATAAAGTCCGAAGCTTTGCCCGAGTAGACGGCGGTATCGATGCCGTCGCCGCCCTCCAGCGTGTCGTCGCCGGCCCCGCCGGTCAGCGTATCGTCGCCAGCGCCACCGATCAGGGTGTCGTCACCCGCCCCGCCCGACAGCGTGTCATTGCCGGCGCCGCCGGTCAGCACGTTGTCGCCGGCGCCGCCGGTCAGGATATCGGCATAGTCGGATCCGGTGACGTTTTCGATGCCGGAGAGCGTGTCGCCCGCCGCGTCGCCGCCCGACTGCGCGGCGCCCGTGCCGAGGTTGACGTTGACGGCCGCGGTCGAGGCGGAATAGTCGGCCGTGTCGATGCCCGCGCCGCCGGAGAGCGCATCGGCGCCCGTGCCGCCGATCAGGGTGTCGTCGCCGGCCCCGCCGTAAAGCGTGTCGTCGCCGGCGCCGCCGGAAAGCGTGTCGGCTCCGGCCCCGCCGTAGAAGTAGTTGTCGGTGGCGTTGCCGGTAAAGTTGTCGTCGGCATTCAGCACCGCGTACGGACCCGACAGATCGTCCGTGTAGTCGTAACCGTGGGCCAGATCCCAGCCGATGACGGCGGCCAGCGCGGCGGCGTTGCTGTAAAGGCCGGTTGAGGTATTGACGGTCCCTTCGAAATAGGGACGGCTGCCGAAAGCCTTGGCCGCCTCGCTGCGTGGATCATTCGCCGGGTCGGTGCCGAAGCGGCCGGTGATCACGCCGTCCTGCAGGTTGCCGAGAATGTTGTCGTGCAGGGTCTGCTGGCGTCCGGCGTAATTCGGGTTGCCGCCGACCTTGGTCTGCACCACGTCGAGGATGGGGGCACCGCCCGCTTCCAGATAGGCGACGTAGAGGTTGCCCAGTTCGGCGAAGGCCTGGTTGATGCCGACGTCGCTGCCAAGTGGGCTCGCGGCGTAGTACTTCTGGTCCAGGCTGATCCAGAACAGCTTGAACTTGTCGGCCTCGGTGCCGGTGACCTCGACGACGTCCCAGACCGCCTCGGGGCTGTTGCTGCCGTCGACCGTGATGTCGGAAATGTCGATGTTCGGAAGCGCCTGGTTGGTCGTGCTCAACGGATCGAACGCCACGTCGACGACCAGCGTGCCGGCGGCATCGACGTCGATGCTGGCGCCGTCGACCTGCTCGGCGGTCAGGGTCAGGGTCCCATCCGCCGGCACGGCCAGGGTCGTCGAGATGCCGGAGAGGTCGCTTCCCGTCGCATCGCCCGTGAGGGTGACGGTGCCGTCGCCGATGATGGTCTGGCCGTCGGCCTGCTCGGCGGTCAGCGTCAGCGTCGCGCCCTCCGCGACGAAGACGACGTCGGCGAACTCAAGCGTGCCACCGATGCCGGAAAGATCGGTATCCTCGGCGATGTAGACGTTGGGCTCGGCCTGGAGATTATCCCAATAGATGTCATAGGTGTGGCCGCCGCCCGCTTCCTCGAGGCCCTTGTTGTAGCCCTGGAGGATGACGTCGCCGAGTTCGACCGCGCCGTTGCTGGTCAACGACGACGCATAAACTGCGTCGCCGACCTGATAGAGGAAACTACCATCGGGCTGAACCGTAATGGTCAGGGTGTAGAACTGCCCATACTCGAACCCCGTCGGCAGCCCGAAATCATGCCACTGGTTGTCGGTATCCCAAGCGCGGAAGCGGGGCACGCCGCCGAGGGTCGTGAATTCGATGATCGGATAGTCCTCGGTGTTCTCGCCCGCCGCGTTGTACGTCACGCCCCAAAGACCGGCCCAGCGGTAGCCCTCATCACCGCTCGGCTGCCAGGACTCATCGACATGGAGGTCGACGGAAAGGGTGGTGGTTCCCTCGACCAGGTCGAACTTGCGGCCTTCCGTCTGGCGGAACACGTTGGCATTGGCCTCGGTGGCGTCGATGCTCTGCTTGAGAACGGCTTCGCCGGCAAACGTCGTCTTGTCCACCGCGAATCCGGCCGGGGCTTGACGATCGACTCCCCAGCCGCCGTCCGCATCCAGAGAAACACTCTCGAACCCGTCGGCGAAGCCGCCGCCGACGATGACGGTACCGTCGCCGCCGATGGTGAGGCCGTCGGCCTGCGCCGCGGTCAGGGTCAGGGTCTTCCCGTCGTCGATGGTCTCGGGCAGGGAGATGTCACCCGTCAAGGTGGCGCCGCTGAGATCGAGGTTGGCCGTGATGTTCGAGAAGTCACCGTTCTCGACCGCACCCGTCACCACGACGGTGCCGTCGCCATCGACCGTCAGGCCGTCGGCCTGCTCGGCCGTCAAAACCAGGGTCTCGTCCTCGCCTAGATCCGCCACTTCGACGGCGATGGTGGCATTCAGTCCCGAGAGATCCAGCGTATCCACCGGCAACGCCGACATGTCGATGCGAAGCACGCCGTCGTCATCGTAGACGATGCCGGCATAGTCGTATTCGCCGGGCCCACTCCCAATAAGCAGGGTCAGGGCCTTATCGAGAGTCAGGGTATCGTCCGCGACGGCGCCGTTCACCACGATCACGTCGCCGGCCGCGGCGGCGGCGATGGCCGCCTGGAGGGTCGCATACTGCGCCACGCCGTTGTCGTTCGCCTCGCCGTCATCGGCCGGATCGCGCGACCCGTCGACAATGGCGCCCGGCTGGACGTCGACCACGATCGTCGTCTCGCCGACCAGTTCGCCGGAAACGGGATCGGCGACGGTCAGCGTGAACCGGTATTCGCCCGGCATGCGCGGGTCGAAGCCGAAGTTCTCGAAATACGCATCCCAGAAATCGAACCCGAGATTCTGCGAATCCTGCAGAACCGTGAGGCCGGAAACGCCGGCCTGCTGCTCGGTGCTGTATCCCGGGATGGCGTTGAAATCGAGCACGAAGCCGGAGTCCGCCTCGCCCGGATCGGTATCGAGGGCCAGCTTGACGTCGAAATCACCGATCGTCTTGCCGCTGCCGGTCAGATCAATGCTGTACTCGATGTTCCACTTGGCGCGCAGCGGGTTGATGTTGCCGGGCGCCGCGCTCTGCTGGCCGGCCCCCGCCACCGCGTGGTAGGTGCCCATGTCGGGCGACAGGTCGTTGCCCAGATAGGCTTCCTTGGCCTTCAGGCCAACCTCGATGCCGTCTGGACTGGTGTCGATGACGAAGCCGGTGCTGGCGTTGCCCGTGCCGACGTTGAAGCCGTTGGCAAGGGTGGCGTTGAAGGCCAGCGTCGAGCCGTCGCCGAAGACGATCTTTTCGACGTTGCTCAGGGAATCGATTCCCTCATCGCCGTTGGCGGTGCTGCCGTCGGCGACCGTCCAAGTCCCGGTGTCGCTGTCGTATGAAACGTCGAACGCGCCGCGGTCGCCGTTGTAGGCGACGGTGTCGTCGCCGCCGCCGCCGTCGATGACATCGTCGCCGCCGCCGCCGTAGATGTAGTTGTCGGCGGCGGTGCCGGTCAGCGTGTTGGCACCATTCAGCTCGGCATAGGGCCCGGGCAGGGTGTCGGGATAGCTGATGCCGTGGGCGATGTCCCAGGCGATGACGGCGGACGCAGTGGCGAGATCCGAATAGACGCCGTCGACCACGGTGCCGGAAAGAAGTGGCCGGTCGCCGAAAGCCTGGGCTTCATCGCTGCGCGGGTCGTCCAGCGGCGGCACCTTGTTGAGGAACCGGCTGTTGATTACCGCATCGTTGAGGTTGTTGAGCAGGTTCTCGTGCAGGCTCTGCTGGCGGGAATCGAAGGCGGGAGTGCCCTCGCCGCCCACCAGGATCTTGGTCTGCACGACGTCGAGGATGGGTGGGTTGTCGTCGGCGGTGCCGAGGACATTGTCGGCTCCGTCGAGATAGTCGACATAGAGGTTGGCGAGTTCGACGCCCGCTCTGTTGACCTCTGCATTCTGGCCGAGCGGAGTGGCCGCGTAATAGGCGGCGTCCTGGCTTGCCCAGAACAGCTTGAACTTGTCGGCGTCGCTGCCGGACGCGATCTCGACATGATTCCAGACGTCGACAAGGTCGCTCAGGATATTGTGGCCGTCGACCGTGACGCCGGCGATGTCATAGACCGGCAACGCTTGGTCGGTCGAACTCAGCGGATCGAAGGTCACATCGACGACGAGCTTGCCCGTCGGATCGATGTCGATGCTAGAGCCGTTCACCTGCGCGGCCGTCATCGTCAGCGTCCCATCGGCCGGCACGGCCAGGGTGGCGGTGATGCCGGTTAGATCGGCCCCCGTGGCGTCGCCGGTGATGGCCACCGCGCCAGTGCCCCCGACAGTCAGGCCATCGGCTTGCGCCACCGTCAGAATGAGGGTGCCGTCGGCCGAAACGGCGAGGGTGATGTCGCCATCGATCTTGGCAATCAATTCGTCGAAGACCGAGACGGCGTTACCGGTGAGGGCCAGCGTGCCCTCGCCTTCAATCGCGTCGTAGGCGTTGGCTTCGGCGACGGTGAGAATCGCGGTCTCGCCCTCAGCGATGGTCAGCGTCATGCCGGTGGCCGGCAGGGTGACGTCGAGCGTGCCGGCAATGCCGTCGAGATCGACGCCCGTCACGTCGCCGGTGATGACGACGGAGCCGTTGCCGGTGATGGTAAGGCCGTCGGCCTGGGTGGCCGAGAGGGTCAAAGTGTTACCGGCCGCAACCGTGAGGACGATGCCGCCAAGGTCGGTGGCGGCCGCCAGGGCGATATTACCGATGATCGCAGCGGTACCGGTGGCGGTGATGGCGGAAAGATCGACCGCCGCTGAGCCGAGCCCGGTGATGATGACGTTGCCCGCCCCCGTGATGGCCTGGCCATCGGCCTGGGCCGCTGTCAAGGTCAGGGTCCCGGCGTTGACAGCGATCAAGCCGCCATCGAAGCTCAGCGGCGAGGTGATCGCCGTCAGATTAGAGTTGGCTCCGACATCGCCGCTGACGACGACGGCGCCGCCGCTGATGACCGTGCCGTCGGCCTGGCCGGCGGTGAGGGTGAGAGTCTGGCCGGAGGCGACGGTGACGCCGAAGTTGCCGAGCTCGGTGCCGGCATGAAGCGTCGTCGTCGCCGTCACCTGGACGGTCATGGCGCCGGTGACCGCGATGGCCGAGAGGTCGATCTCGGTGCTGCCCAGCCCGGTGACGGTGACGCCGCCGGCCCCGGTGATGATGAGGGTGTCGGCCTGCGCCGCCGTCAGCTTCAGGGTGGCGCCGTTGTCGACGGCGATGGCGAAGTCGCCGAGGTCGGTGCCGGAAGCCAGGGTCAGCGAGCTGGCGACCTGAAGGATCATGTCCCCGACGACGTCGATCCCGGAAAGGTCGACCGCCGTCAGGCCCAGCCCGGTGACGGTGACGCCGCCGGCGCCGATGATGACATGGCCGTTGGCCTGCGCCGCCGTCAGCGTGAGGGTGCCGGAGGCCACCTCGAGGGCGACGGTGCCGAGGTTGGTGCCGGAAGCCAGCGTCAGCGGGCCGGTGACCGTCGCCGTCGCGCCGTCCGATACATTGATGCCCGACAGGTCGACGACCGCCGTGCCGAGCCCGGTGAGGACGACGTCGCCGGTGCCGGTGATGGACTTGCCGCTGGCCTGCGCCGCGGAAAGGGTGAGGACGACGGTGTCGGCCACGGTGATGGCGAAGGCACCGAGGTTGGTGTCGGCGTGCAGCGCGGTATCGGCCGCGACGTCGAGGGTCCGGCTGCCGCCGACCGTGACCTTGGAGAGATCGACGGCGTCGGCGCCGAGCCCGGTGACGGCGACGCTGCCGGCGCCGGTGATCGGCAGGCCGGCGGCCTGGTCTGCGGACAGAATGAGAGTCTGGCCGGACGCCACCTGGAAGGCCTCGACGGTGCCGAGGTTGGCGTTGGCGGCGATGTCGATGCTGCCGGTGACGGTGGCGGTCAGGGTGCCGGCGGGATCGACGTCCGAAAGGTCGGTATCGGCCGCCAGTGCGGTGACGAAGACGGCGCCGGCGCCGCCGATGGTGGCGCCGTTCGCCTGGCCGGCGGCCAGCGTGAGGGTACCGGTGACGGTGACCGCCACGTCGCCGAGGTCGGTGCCGGCCGGCAGGATGACCGTGCCGGACACCACGGCGCTCGCCGAGGCGGAGATGTTGGACAGATCGGCCGCGGCGCCGCCGAGGTCGGTGACGACGACGGAGCCGGACCCTTCGATGGTCTTGCCGCCGGCCTGGGCGGCGGAAAGCGTCAGTTGATGGCCGTTCGTATCGATGGCGAAGCCGCCGAGATTGGTGCCGGCGGCCAGCGTGGCGTCCTCCGCCAACAGGGCTGACTTGGCCCCCGACACCGTGATGGTCGAGAGATTTACCGCCGCGCTGCCGAGATCGGCAATGGTGACGGCGCCGGCACCGCTGATCGGCAGGCCGGCCGCCTGGGCGACCGTCAGGGACAGGGTCGCGCCGTTGGCGACCTGATAGGCGTCCACCGCACCGAGATGGGTGTTGGCGCTGATGTCGACGGTGCCCGTGCCGGTGACCGTGGCGGAGAGCATGCCGGTGGTGGTGACGTGAGTGAGATCGGTGTCACCCGCCAATCCGGCGACGATAACGTTGCCGGCGCCGCCGACGGCACGGCCGTCGGCCTGGGCTTCGGACAGAGTGAGCGTGCGCCCCGCGGCCACCGCGAAGGCGATGCCGGCGTCAATGGCTCCGAAGGTCATCACCGAGGCGTCGCCGCCAAAGGTGAGCGTCGCCGAGGCGGCACCGTCCGCCAGGGTGATGTCGCGGCCGTCGAGTTGGGCGCGGCTCAGGCTCAGGTTGGCGCCCTGGGCGAGAACGAGGTCGACGTCGCCGAGATTGGTCAGACCGTTGAGCGCAAAGGCGCCCGAAACTGTGGCGGTCGCGGTGAGCGTGTCGGCGATCCCCGACAGGTCGACCTCGGCGGTGCCAAGGCCGGTGATATTCACCGCGCCGTCGCCGACGATCGTCATGCCGTCGGCCTGAGCGGCCGTCAGGGTGAGGGTGGCGTCCTCAGCAACGGAGAGGCTCACGTCGCCGAGCTTCCAGGTCGAAGTTTCGCCAAGGTCCAGACTTGTCGCGACTTGGAGCGTCACGCTGGCCGCCGTGATGCCGGACAGGTCGAGGTCGGCCGGCGCGCCGGACAAGTCGGTGATAACGACGGCGCCGGTCCCGATGATGGTGCCGCCGTTGGCCTGCTCGGCGGTCAGCGTCAGGGTATGGCCGGATGTGTTGATCGAATAACCGTTGTAGTTGATAGCAACATCAACGCCGGAAACATTCAAGTTGGCGCTGAGCACGATTGGTCCGCTGAACTTGATGAAGTCGACGTCACCCGAATGGGTGTTCCCGATACCGTCAACGCCGCCCGGAGTGGCGATCGCGACTACTAGATCTGCGAACTGCGGACCATTGAAGACGGTCGTTGTGGGCTGGAAATAGGCGCGATTCTCGTCGAACCCGCCGAGTGGGCCGAATGTCTCGAAGCCGCTTTCGGCAACGCCCGTCTCCAACAAGACGATAACCGGCGCCAAGTTCGGGTCTGATGGCAGATTGATCGTCAGAGTACCAAGGCCGTCATTTAGTTCAAAAACACCGCTCACTGGGTCACCAACCGCATAGCCGTCGGCAATGATTTTCACGGTCGGCGGCGTGCTGCCACCCGGCGTGAACTTCAGAACGGACAGGTCCAGCGTTCCGGTGAATCCCGGCGCCACAACGATCAGGATTTCGCCAGCGCCTTCCAGAGCCGACAAGTCGCTTCCCAGTGCCTCGAACTGGCTGGCCGACATGGCGATGGTCGAGTTGATTTCGAGGTTGTCGACGCCGGTCACGGTGGCGGCCGAGATGTTGACGGTGCCGTTGCTGGATTCCAGCGTGTCGTTCGTGTCGCCGGAGCCTGAACCAAGGTCAATCGTGCTGTCCTCATGGAGGATGACAGTGTGGTCGACCAGCGTTCCGAAATCGAATACGACGCGGTCGTTGCCGCCCAGTGTCGAGATGTTCACCCTGATCGTGGCTTCATCGTCGGGGTTGAAAGTCGCACCACTCACATCGATGATAATCGTGTTGTTGCCATCGGTGCCGGTGATGCTGGTCAGTGCGCCCGTCTGCGAGCCATCCACCTGATTGAAGGTGAAGCGGAATTCCGAAGTGCCGGGCAGGGTCAAGGCGTCGTCGGGCAGGTCGAGCGTGGCCGCCCGCAGGTCGATGGAAGCGACGCTCCAATTTGCGAAGTCCGCCGCGTCGTCCAGCGCGGTGGGAGGCGTGCCGGGGACGATGACCAGCGTGCCGGCCCCGGTGATGATGGCGCCGCTAGCCTGCGCCGCGGTCAGCGTCACCGTCTGGCCGGCCGCGATCTCCAGTGTGACGTTACCCAAGTCCGTGTCGCCATGGAGTGTCTGATTGCCGGTGACGGTGACCTTCGCGGTGCCGGTGACGTCGATGCCCGAAAGGTCGACCGCCGCCGTGCCGAGGCCGGTGATGGTGACGTTGCCGGCGCCGGTCAGGTCCAGCCCGCTGGCCTGCGTCGCGGACAGAGTGAGAGTCTGGCCCGACGCGACCGCCAGGTCGGCGGTCACGTAATCGCTCAGGGGCACCAGCGACGTGGCGTTGCCCGAAAGCGCCACCGTGCCGCCCGTGATCGGGGTGGCATCGTTGTGGAGGGCGGCCAGTTGCGCCGTATTCAAGGTCAGCGTGGCGCCGTCGGGAACGACGATGTCAGCCGTGATCGAGCCGAGGTCGACGCCGGTGGCGTTGCCGGAAAGGGCGACGGTGCCATCGCCGGTGATGGCGGTGTCGCCGGCCTGCGCGGCAGTCAGCGTGAGCGTCTGGCCGGCCGCCACCGTGATGGCGTTGCCGGTGAAGTCGACCGCCGCCGAGATGGCGGTCAGGTTGGCGCTGGCGGTGACGTTGCCGTCGACGAGAACGCGGCCGGTGCCGGTGCCGGTGATGGTCTGGCCCGCCGCCTGGGCGACGGTGAGGGTGAGCGTGGCGCCGGTGCCGACATCGATGGTGCCATCGGCGCCGAAGCCGAGCGGCGAGGCGATGCCGGTAAGGTCGGCGCTGGCGGTCACGTTGCCGGCGATGGTCACGGCGCCGCCGGTGATGGTGGCGCCGTCGGCCTGGGCGGCGGTGAGAGTCAGAGTGCCGGCGTCAATCGTGAAGGTGTCGACGGGTCCGAGATTGGCGTTGCCGCTGATGTCGAGGCTGGCGGCGACGGTGACGGTGACGGTGCCGGAGGTGGTGACGCCCGACAGGTTGGTCGTCGCCGCCAGCCCGGTGATGGTGACGGCGCCGGTGCCGGTGATGCCGGTGCCGCTGGCCTGCGCCGCCGTGAGGGTGAGGGCGCCGGCCAGCTGGAAGGTGTCGACCGTGCCCAGGTCGGCGGCGGCAGCACTGATGTCGAGGCTGCTCGTCACCGTGGCGGTCAGGGTGCCGGTGGGGTCGACGTCGGAAAGGTCGGTGGTGGCCGAAATGGCCACGACGGTGACGTTGCCGGCGCCGCCGATGGTGGCGCCATCGGCCTGGGCGGCGGACAGAGTCAGAGTCTGGTTGGCGGCGACGGTAACGCTGAAATCACCGAGGTCGGTGCCGGCCGCCAGGGTCGCGCTGATCGGCACGGCGGCTGTCTTGGCGCCCGTCACCGTGATGTCGGAGAGGTCCACCTGGGCGCTGCCCAGCGCCGTCACGGCGACCGCGCCGGCGCCCGTGATGGTCAGGCCGTCGGCCTGCGCGGCGGTGAGAGTCAGAGTCCCGGAAGGCACCGAGATGGCGCTGGAAATGCCGCTGAGATCGTCGCCGTCCGGCACGGTGCCGCCGGCGATGGAGACCGTGCCGGCGCCCGAAACGGTGAGACCGTCGAGATCCCCGACCGCCAGGGTCACGGTCTGGCCCGATGCCGTCGTGATGCTGGCGATGCTGCCCAGGCCGGTGAAGCGCACCGCCGTGGTGCCGGGGATGCCCGAGATGTCAAGGCCGGTCACCGACCCCATGAGGCTACCGTCGACGACCAGCGCGCCGTCCGACGCGATGGTGACGGCCGGATCGCTGCCCGCCAACTGGAGGCTGACCTTCTTGGCAAGGCTCAGCGTGCCGGAGGGGAAGGGAACGTCGCCGGTCAGCAGGATGCGCTCGCCGGCCGTTGCCGCGTTGATGGCGGCCGTCAGGGTGGTGTAGTCGCTACCGCCGCCGGCGACGCGCACGGTGAGGTCGTTGAACTTGAGGATTTCGACGGTCTTCGCCGAATCGCTGCCGGCGCTGCCGGCGATCGTCAGGGTGACGTCGGTGCCGCCGCCGGTCGCGGTGATCGTGAAGTCGGCGAAGTTGCCGCTGAACTTGGCGGTATCGATGCCGGCCCCGCCGTTGAGCGTGTTGGTGCCGGCGCCGCCGATCAGGGTGTCGTTGCCGGCGTCGCCGTTGAGGATGTCGTTCCCCGCGCCGCCGATCAGCATGTCGTTGCCGGCGCCGCCGCTGATGACGTCGTTGCCCGCGCCACCGTCGAAGGTGTCGTTGCCCGCCGTCCCGGTGATGACGTCGTCGCCCGCCGTGCCGGCGTCGCTGGCGGTGCCGACGGTACCGATTTCGGAGGCGGCGTTGCCGATCGCCGTGTTGAGCGCGCCGGCCGCCGAATAGTCGGCCGTGGCGGTGGTGAGATCGGCGTTGTTGCCGGTCCCCTGGACCGCGTTGAGGGCGTCGTACAGGGCCTCGGCGGACCCGTTCTGCGCGACGTAGGCAATCTTCGCCAGATCGGTCAGCAGGGTGGTGCCGCTGCTGCCGAGCGCGTCGATGGCGGCCACGATATCGTTGATGATGGCCGCCGCGTCGGCCGCCGCGTTGGAGACCTGGGTCTTGGCCGTGGCGCTGAGCCCGAGCGAGGAGGCATTCGCCGCCGAGGTGATGATGGACTGGATCTCGGCCGCCGAATCGATCGGCGAGCTGTTGGGCGTGGCCAGCACGGCGGAGGCCAACTGGGCGTACACGGCGTCGGTCGCCGTTCCCAGGGCGACGCCGGAGCCGCCGGCGCCTTGCAGGACCGATGCCGCCTGGACCACGGTGTTCTGGATCTGGATGGCCGCCGCCAGCGCATCACCAGCGCCGGTAACGCCGTCCTCGACGCCCTTCACCGGATCGAAGTCCGTCAGGTCGAGGTCGCTGGCCAACCCGAACGCCGCCTTGACCGCCGATTCGGCGGCGGCCACCGTCTGGCCGGCTTCGACGAGGGACTGGATCAGGGTGGTTAGCGGCGTGACCACGGTCGAGCCCGCCGGCGCCGTCAGCGTGCCCTTGAAGAACTCGCCGGTCGATACGTCGATGCCGCCGGTCATCACCAGCGGCCCGCTGCCGCCGGTCAGCGTGAAGGCGCCGTTGGCGCCGGTCGTGGTGAAAGCCTCGCCGGTGTCCTGCACGCCGTTGCCGTTGGCGTCGGCGAACACCGTGGCGCCGACGATGTAGCCGTCGACGACGTTGCCGTTGAGCGTAATGACGATGGGGCTGACGATGGGTTCGGGAGTGGGCGTGGGATTGGTGGGATCGGGATCGCTGCCCGTAAATCCGAGGCCCCCGCGCCCCTGCTCTCCGGCGCCCACTTCCGGGCGCTCCAGGATGGCCTGCAGCGGGTCCGGCACGCCGTCGTCCGGCTGGTCGATATCGCCGGAGTTCGTGAACGGCGTGGAGCTTCCGCTGGGAGAAGGCGGAGGCGGCGGGGCGTCGCCCGAGGCCACCTCAAACGGCACGGTGGCGCCAAGGTTGGCGAGGTCGGCCACATCGGCGACCTCGATGGTCTCGCCGGTCGCGGCGTCGACCACCGCGAGCGCGGTCTGATCGTCGCCCAGGTAGAGGGCCATGTTCTCGAAGACAATGGGCTGGCCGGCCTGGCCGGCGTCGCCGCTGGTCGTGACGACGATGTCGTTGCCGCGCACCTCGGCATGGACCTGTTGGCCCGCCGGAGTGACGATCCGGACCTTGTCGCCGGCCTGGATGGCAGGCACCTTGGCGCCCGGAGTGAGCTCGAGCTCGATCACCTCGCCCGACGCGCGTTCGATTCTCAGTTCTAGCATTTCCGCGTTGTCCTCTCCCATCGGCGCCGGAACTCCCGGCCTCAGGCCCATATGCTCCCCCGAGCGGGCACCGAATGACTTCCCGTAATACTATTAGGGATGCAGCCCTTCTGATTCCCAGCCCCCAATCTGGAGGCACCACAACTTTCTAAAAATTCACCCTTATGGTTGTATGGTCTTTCCGGACGTGTGGCGTTCCGTCCCGGATGATTGCGTCGGATTGGCTGTGTCCCTGTGCCCTTAGTTTACTTAAGGTAGGCCCCCGATGGCAATGCCGTCGCAAGAGTTTTAATAGAATTTTAACCAATTTTGAGGCAGGCCGCGGGTTTGCGGCCGAATTCGCGGCGGCCCGCCGGAAACTGCAGCCTTCGCGGCGGGCCGCAAGGCGCGAGGCGAGATGCTGGCGCTTGATTTCCTCAATAATTGTATTAGTCTTAAGTGCGGCCATCGCGGCGGGATTCAACTGTTGATTTCGCAGCGCGGTTTCGCCTCACGGGAAGGGGGCGCAAAAGGAGAAGAGCGGGGGGCATGGCCTCTTGCCTTTTCTCGCGTTGGCATAAGATGGTTGAGGGTTGGAGCTATTGAGGGGGGATACCCGTGATTCCGTTCGCTGAAGTCGGAAGCGAGGCGATGCGTATTGCGCACGCCCCGGGTTTTGGTTGCCGAATCGGCCGCCGGGGTTATCCCGTGCTGGCTGGCGTGGTAGCCGGGCTGCTTGCGTTCGCCGGGGCCGAGGGCTGGGGGAGCGCGCAGGCGCAGGAATTGCGCGACGCGGTCGAGATGGCCGTGCGGACCCACCCGCTGGTGGCCTCCACCCGGGCCGGATACCGGGCCGCCGGGGAAGGCGTCAATGAGATCGAGGGCGAGTTCCTGCCCTCGCTCGATCTCTCGGCCGATAGCGGCTATCAGCGCGCCCATCGGCCGGTCGGCTCGTCGGTCGACCAGAACCTGTGGCGCAACAAGCAGCGCCTGGCGCTCACCCAAATGCTTTACGACGGCGCGGGAACAACCAACCGCGCCGAGTCCTCGCGGGCGACCGCCGAGGCGGCGCAGTTCGAGGTCCAGGCGGCGGCGACACGGGTCGCCCGGCGCGCCATCAAGGCCTATCTGGACGTCGCGCGCGACCGCCAGCTGATCGAGTTCGCCGGCGCCAACATCGATCTGCACAACCGGATTCTGGGAGACGTCTCGGAAGCCGCCCGCACCGGCGGCGGCTCGGAATCCCGCGTCGCCCAGGTCAAGACCCGCCTGTTCAATGCCCAGTCGCAGCGCCGGCGGGCCGAGGGCAACCTCAAGAATTCGATCAGCGCCTATGTCGAGGCCATCGGCCAGATGCCGGGCAACCTCCAGGAACGCCCCTTCCCGCAGTCGGAGCCGCCGGCGACGGTGGAGGCGGCCATCGCCGAGGCGATGAAGAACAACCCGACGCTGCTGTCCTCGATCGAGGAGGAAAAGGCCAACAAGTTCACCGCCGAGGCCGAACGCAGCGCCTTTCTGCCCTCGCTCGACCTTGAATTAGCCCACGAGCGGCGCGACGGCGTGGACGGCACCAGCGGCCACGAAACGGATTCGACCGCTTTGGTCAAACTGTCCTGGAATTTCTACAAGGGCGGTTCCGATCAGGCGTCGGTGCGCCGCGCGTTGGAACGCTCCAGCGAGGCGATGTACAAGATTCACGAAATCGACCGCCAGATCCGCCGCGAGCTCGACGTCTCGCTGAACGACTACCAAGTGACCCGCGACCAGGTGGCCCTGCTGCGCGACCGCGTGGCGACCGCCCAGGAAGTCACCACCGCCTACGGCGAGCAGTTCCGGCTGGGCCAGCGCACGCTGATCGAGCTCCTCGATTCCGGCAACGAGCTTTTCCTCGCCCGGACCGATCTGGCGTCGCGGGAATACGAGCAGATCCTTGCCGCCTACGAATTCCTGGCCGTCAAGGGCACGCTGTTGCAGGATCTGGGGGTTCGGGTCGATATGGACGCCGCCTCGGCGCCAAAATAGGAGCCGGGCGGCATCTCCGATCATTCGCGTTCCCGACCGATCGCCGGATACCGGCGTTGAACTTCTGGTGCGACGAATAGCGAAATGACCGCCGAGAACGCCCTCAAAACCGGCACCCCGAAGCCCGGCCAGGAATCCGATCTCCTGGCCGCCCGGCCGGCCGAGACGCTGTCGTTCGAAAGCGACTTCGCCGGCAAGGACGGTGGATGGCCGGATGCCGCCGCCATCGGCGAGGCGGCGGCCGATGGCGACGATCCGCTGCTTTCGTGCCTGCTCTTCCTGGTGGCCTATCACGGTCAGTCGAAATCGACCTCGGTCCTGCTGTCGGCCCTGCCGCGGCCGGAGGGCAGGATCTCGCTTGACCTGTTCAAGCGCGCCGCCGGGCGGGCCGGCCTGTCGGTGCGGGTGGTCCGCCGCAGCCTGGGGCGCATCCATTCATGGACGCTGCCCGCCGTCCTGACGATGAAGGACGGCGGCGCCGTCGTTCTGCTCGGGACATCGAAACAGGGGCGCTTCCAGATCACCGCCGGCGATGCCGGGGACGGCACCACCGAATTGGCCGAGGGCGAGCTGGAGAAGGCCTATTCGGGCTTCGCCATCCTCATCAAGCCGGAGGTCGATCTCAGAGGCGAGCGAACCGGCGCCGACTTGGATAAGCCGCGAGCCTGGTTCTGGGGGACGCTGGCCCGCAACGGCTGGACCTATTTTCAGGTCGGGCTGGCCTCGGTCGTCATCAACCTGTTCGCGCTGGCCAATCCGCTGTTCACCATGAACGTGTATGACCGCGTTCTTCCCAACAACGCGGTGCAATCGGGCATCGCGCTCGCCATCGGCGCCGGGATCGCCCTCTTCTTCGATTTCCTGCTCAGGAACCTGCGCGGCTGGTTCATCGATTTCGTCGGCCGCCGGGCCGACGTCATGCTGGCCTGCCGCATCTTCGATCAGGTGCTCGACCTCAAGGCCTCCCACCGTCCGGCCTCCTCGGGAGCCTTCGCCAGCATGCTGCGCGAATTCGAGACGGTCCGGGACTTCTTCACCTCGGCGACGCTGGCCGCCTTCATCGACCTGCCGTTCTCGCTGCTTTTCCTCGCCGTCATCATCATGCTCAGCCCCCTGATCGGCCTGGTGCTGGGATCGGCAATGTTCCTGGTGGTGTTCTGGGGGGCCTTCGTGCAGTTCCCGATCGCCAGGAGCGTGCGCCACCTGATGACGCACGGCGAGCACAAGCACGGCGTGCTGGTGGAAAGCCTTTTCGGATTCGAAACGATCAAGATGGTCGGCGCCGAGGGGCGCATGCGCGCCAAGTGGGAAACGGTCGTCGGCCAGAGCGCCGCCATCGGCCAGCGGATGCGGCTGTTCAACAACCTCGGCGTCAACTTCGTGCAGTTCATCCAGCAGGCCAGCGTGATCGGCATCGTCGTCATGGGCATGTTCCTGGTCGCCGACGGCGGTGTCACCTCGGGCGGCCTGGTGGCGGCGGTGATCCTGTCGGGCCGGGCGCTGGGGCCGATGGCCCAGGTATCGCAGCTGATGATGCGCTTCCATCAGACCTGGAGCTCCTTGAAGTCGCTCGATGCCGTCATGCAGGGCCCGGTCGAGCGGCCGGCCGACGTCACCTTCCTGCATCGCCCCGATTTGCAGGGCCGCATCGAATTCAAGGAGGTGACGTTCCGCTATCCGGGCACCGACTACGACGTGCTGAACGACATTTCCTTCACCATCAACCCCGGCGAACGGGTCGGCATCGCCGGGCGGGTCGGCTCCGGCAAAAGCACCATCGCCAAGCTGCTGGGCGGCCTCTATACGCCGACCACGGGCGCGGTGCTGCTCGACGGCACCGACCTGCGCCACATCGAGCCCAGCGACGCCCGGGCCAGCATCGGCTTCGTGCCCCAGGACGTCTTCCTGTTCAAGGGAACGATCAAGGAAAACATCGCCATCAGCGTGCCCAGGGCCAGTGACGACGAGATCGCTCGCGTTTCCGAGGAGCTGGGCCTGCACGATTTCGTCGCCCGCCACCCCCTGGGCTACGATCTTCAGGTCGGCGAGCGCGGCGGCGGGCTGTCCGGCGGCCAGCGCCAGACGGTCGCCTTGGCGCGAACCCTGCTCAAGCATCCCACCATCCTGGTGCTGGACGAGCCGACCAATTCCATGGACACCGCCACCGAAAGGCGGGTGGTCGACGTGCTGACCCGCATGGCCGAAGGCAGAACCATCATCCTGGTCACCCACCGCACCTCGGTGCTCAAGCTGGTCAACCGCCTGATCGTGCTGGACAAGGGCCGCATCGTCGCCGACGGGCCCAAGGACAGCGTGCTCGGCAACCTCGCCAAGGGCGACGTGAAGGCCGGCCGGTAGCGGACCATGACGAGATCCTCCGACACCGAATTCATGTCAGAGCTCCGGGCCGCGGTCAGTCGCCGGCCGAGCGTGATGGCCAACATGATCCTGGTCTGCGTGATCGGCTTTTTCACGCTGGCGGTCCTGTGGGCGGCGTGGGCCGAGGTCGACCAGGTGAGCAGCGGCGAAGGGCGGGTCGTACCGTCCCGCCAGGTGCAGGTGGTCCAGAATCTGGAAGGCGGCATCGTTTCCGAACTTCACGTCCGGGAAGGCGATCTGGTTAAGAGCGGGCAGATCCTGATGCAGCTCGACACCACTCAGTTCTCCTCGGACTTCAACGAAAACCAGATGAAGTTCCTGGGCCTGCAGGCGGTGGTGACCCGGCTTCGGGCGGAAATCGACGGCACGCCGCTCAAGTTTCCCGAGGACATCGAGAAGCAGCTGCCCAAGGTCGCCGGCACCGAACGCGACCTCCATCTGTCGCGCTCGCGCGAACTGGCCGCCGCGCTGGCCAAGCTGGACTCGCAGCATCAGCAGCGCCTGCACGAGATCGACGAATCAAAGGCCAGGGTCTCGCAGTTGCAGACTTCCATCAAGCTGGCCCGCGACGAGCTGGCCATCCTCGAGCCGCTGGTGGCGAAGGGAATCAACGCACCGATCGAGGTCATCCGGCTGAAGCGCGAGGAAAGCCAGAACCTGGGCGACCTCGAGGTGGCGAAGAAATCGATCCTCAAGCTGTCGGCCTCGATCGACGAGATCAAGGAGGGGATCAAGGAGGTCCGTGCCCAGTTCCGCAGCCGCGCCTTGAAGGAACTGAACGAGGCCCAGGTCAACATGGCGGCGCTCGGCGAGACCCTCACCTCGCGCGACGACAAGCTTAGGCGCACGGTGATCCGCGCCCCGGTCACGGGCGTCGTCAAGCAGCTCTTCATCAATACCATCGGCGGCGTCGTGCGCCCCGGCATGGATCTTCTGGAAATCGTCCCCGCCGAGGAGAACCTGATCGTCGAGGCGAAGCTGAAACCCTCCGACATCGCCTTCATCCATCCGGGGCTGGATGCCGTGGTGCGCTTCACCGCCTACGACTACACCATCTTCGGCTCGCTGGCGGCGACGCTCGACCAGATCAGCGCCGACACCATCCTCGACGAGGAGAAGAAGGAACGATTCTACGTCGTCCGCCTCAAGGCCAAGACCACCAGCCTTCTCGACAAGCAAGGCAATCCGCTGCCGATCATCCCCGGCATGACGGTCAGCGTCGACGTCAAGACCGGCAAGCGGACCATCCTCCAGTACCTCATGAAGCCCTTCAACAAGCTCTCCGGCGAGGCCTTCCACGAAAGGTGACGCCGGCACCGGCGTTTGGGCTTGCCTAAATCTGCGAACAGTTCTTAACTGATCGGGCCTGGACTTCGTTGGGGGATGCCATGAAAAGACGGCGCTTGGGCGGACAAGATCCCGAGGTCTCGGCCATCGGCCTCGGCTGCATGGGCATGACCATCCGTTACGGCGAGCTGAACGACGAGGAATCGGTGGCCACCATCCACCGCGCGATCGAGGCCGGAGTCGACCTCATCAACACGGCGGACGCCTACGGCCAGGGCCGCAACGAGGAGCTGGTGGGGCGCGCCATCCGCGGACGGCGCGATCGGGTGATCCTCACCACCAAGGTCGGCAACATCCGCAACCCCGACGGCACCAACGCCGTCAACGGCAGGCAGGCCTACGTCAAGGAAGCCTGCGAGGCCAGCCTCAAGCGGCTGGGCACCGATTACATCGATCTCTATTGCCTGCACCGCGTCGATCCCGCCACCCCCATCGAGGAAACCGTCGGCGCCATGGCCGAGTTGGTGACCGAGGGCAAGGTCCGCCACATCGGACTTTCCGAGGCCGGGCCACAAACCCTGCGCCGAGCCCACGCGGTTCACCCGATGGCCTGCCTGGAAACCGAATATTCGCTATGGTCGCGCGACGTCGAGGCGGAGATCCTGCCGGCGTGCCGCGAACTCGGCATCGGGTTTGTCGCCTATGCGCCGCTGGGCCGCGGCTTCCTCGCCGGCACCATCCGCAAGGCCGGCGACCTGATCGAGGCCGACCGCCGCCGCGCCCATCCGCGCTTCGCCGAGGAAGCCATCGCCCGCAACCTCAAGAAGGTCGAGGTCCTCGAAGAGATCGCCCGCGAGGCCAAGGCCAGCCCGGCCCAGGTGGCGCTGGCCTGGCTGCTGCATCAGGGCGAAGACATTGTCCCCATCCCTGGCACCAAGCGGCGCACTTGGCTTGACGCCAACATCGCCGCCGCCGACCTCAGGCTGGGGGCCGATGTGCTCGGCCGCCTCGCCGAGGCGTTCCCCGTCGGCGGCACCGCCGGCGAGCGCTACCCGCCCGGGCAGATGAAGCGCCTGGGGCTTTAAGGGTCGCGCCGCCAATCTTTCGGGTTAGGCTGGCGGTTGCCTGTTGCATCTCCACCAACCGTGCATACCTC
This sequence comes from Rhodospirillales bacterium, assembly GCA_014859895.1. Lineage (GTDB taxonomy): Bacteria > Pseudomonadota > Alphaproteobacteria > Rhodospirillales > Shumkoniaceae > Shumkonia. The sequence continues at coordinate 9,919 of JACZKS010000166.1, read as the reverse complement.
AGTTTAGAGGGCGCATCTCTCTGCTGAATGGCGTCTGCGAGATGCCCCACCTGGGAGAGCTACGATGGCTGAAGATCGCGACATTGGAATCGGCCTTGCCGAACTGCTCAAATCGCTTCGGCAGGAACTGGACATCGCTGAGAAACATGTCGCTGACCTTCCCGGTGGGCCGAAGCTGTACCTAGAGGCCTCCGAGGTGGAACTGGCATTTACCGTATCCCGGTCGGCCGAGACGGGCGGCGGATTGAAATTCAGCGTGCTCGGCATCGGCGCCGACCTGAATGCGAAGGGCCTCAAGGGCAGTCAGTCCGTCCACCGGATCAAGATTTCGCTCAAGGCTGCCAGTTCGCCCGTGGGTATCGCAAGATAGAGCTGCGACATGGTCGAGCCGGCTGCCCCCGACCTGACCCCTGAACAAATCGAGCAGCTTTCGGCCGCCCTCGCGCACTGGGCCGAACGCCATCCGCGACCGAACATGCCGGTGATCGGATTCGCCTACTCTGGATTGCCACTGACCCCCATCCAACTCGCGCAAGCCGTAAGGGAACGCTCGCAGGAGGGGTGGGCTTTCCTAAGGGTCGTCCGCTTCGGAATGGAGGTGGCGCCGTTCGAGGCCATCCTCCGTTCCCTCGCATCCGGCGAGGCAGGACGGTGAGATGAAGCAGATCGCGTTCATCCGTCCGGAAGGCGATCCCGTGGCACAGGTTCTCTCATCCTATGCCCTTGCCGTCATCGCCAATGTGTCGGCGCTTTCCACCCTGCTGGTGCAGGACCTCGTCGGCGCCCAGGCCACCCGGGCCAACATCGAGCAGGTCATCGGCCAGGCGGAGGTGGCGGTGTATTTCGGCCACGGGCAGGACAAGCAGCTCGGCCAGACCGCCGCGCTCGTCGACACCGCCAACATTGGGCGCGCCCAGGGCGCCGTCGTCATCGCGGTCTGCTGCGATTCCTCCATCGCCCTGGGGAAGGACGCCGTCGCCCAGGGGGTGGATTGCTACGTCGGGTTCGACGACATTCTTGTCGTCTACCACGGCAACACAAGCTTGTTCGGCAGCGTCTTCAACGTCGCACTGGTCGATTTCCTGGGCGGCACCTTCGACGCCAAGACATGCCGCGAGCGGATGATCGACGGTTTCAGGTTTCTCGAGAACCGCTATCGGAATGACCCGAACTACAACGGACACCCCGACGCCGCCGTCATCTGGCTGGCCTCCCACGTCAACTGGCGCGGCGCCTGCCTGGACGGCAACGGCGCGGCAACGGTCTGAGACGCCGTTTCGCCACCGCTAGTCTTGCCGGGTTGGGAAAATGGTGGAGCTGAGGGGGATCGAACCCCTGACCTCGACATTGCGAACGTCGCGCTCTCCCAACTGAGCTACAGCCCCACGTCGAAGAACCCGGCGACCGCCGGGCCCGCGGATAATGTGTCGCACGAAGGCCCCTGTCAAGGCTCGGCGCACGCCTTTTCCCGGCCGCCCCCAATCCTTGCGTCGCCCGTTCCGGGACGATAGGTTAGCGGCCGGCGTGCCAGGTTCGGGAATCGGTTTCATGGACGTGCTCTTGGGTCCCCTCTTCAATATCGTCATCATTATCGTCGAGCTTTACATGTGGGTGGTCATCGCCTCGGTCATCCTGAGCTGGCTGACCGCGTTCAACGTGATCAACACCCACAACCGTTTCGTCTACATGATCGGCACGGTCATCTATCGCCTGACCGAGCCGGCGCTTAGGCCCATTCGCCGCGTCCTGCCGAACCTGGGCGGGCTCGACCTCTCGCCCCTGGTGCTGCTGCTTGGGCTGGTCTTCCTCAAGGAGGTCCTGATCAGATTGGCGTTGCGGGTCATTGGCTGAGACTGACGATTTCCTGGCGACGGCGGCCGACGGCGTCGGCCTGCGCCTGGTGGTGACGCCCAAGGCATCGCGCAACCGCATCGAAGGGGTGCGCCACGAGGCCGACGGCGGCGTCGTGCTGCGCGTCGCGGTGACGGCGGCGCCCGAGGACGGCAAGGCCAACGCCGCGGTGATCAAGCTGCTGGCCAAGACCTGGCATCTGCCGAAGGGCGCTTTTTCGGTCCGCGCCGGCGCCGCCGCCCGGCGCAAGGTATTGTTCATCGAGGGCGACGCCGGCGAACTGGCGCGCCGCATCAGGAAGTGGGTGGAAGACGACCATGAGTGAAGCGAAGATCATCGACGGCAAGGCCTTCGCGGCCGGTCTCAGGCAACGCGTCGCCGCCGCCGCGGCCGAGCTCAAGGCCCGGCACGGCCTGACCCCGGGTCTGGCCGTGGTGCTGGTCGGCGACGACCCGGCCAGCCAGGTCTACGTGCGCAACAAGGGCGCCCAGACGGTGGAGGCCGGCATGGCTTCCTTCGAGCATAAGCTGCCGGCGGCGACCGGCCAGGCCGAACTGCTGGCCCTTGTCGCCAGGCTGAATGCCGATCCCGCCGTGCACGGCATCTTGGTCCAACTGCCGCTACCCAAGGAGATCGATACCGAAGCGGTGCTGGCCGCCATCGACCCCGACAAGGACGTCGACGGCCTGCACGTCGTCAACGCCGGGCGGTTGTGGAGCGGTTCGGCCAAGGCCATGGTTCCCTGCACCCCGGTCGGCTGTCTGCTGCTTATCAAGGACGCCCTGGGTGACGACCTCAAGGGCAAGCATGCCCTGGTGATCGGCCGCTCGGTGCTGGTCGGCAAGCCGGTGGCCGCCCTGCTGCTGGCCGAGCACTGCACGGTGACGCTGGCCCATTCGCGTACCGCCGATTTGGCCGCCGAATGCCGCCGCGCCGACATTCTGGTGGCCGCCGTCGGGCGTGATCGCATGGTCAAGGGCGACTGGGTGAAGCCGGGCGCCTGCGTCATCGACGTCGGCATCAACCGCATCGCCGCGCCCGAGAAGGGCGAGGGCAAGACCCGCCTGGTCGGGGACGTCGACTTCGAAGGGGCCGCCAAGGTGGCCGGGTCGATCACCCCGGTGCCCGGCGGCGTCGGGCCGATGACCATCGCCTGCCTGCTGCGCAACACGCTCATCGCCGCCTGCCACCAGAAGGGCGTGGCGGTGCCGGCGATCTAGGCCGCCCTCGTCCTTACGCACTTCTGATTGCCGGCCACCTCTGGGTCATCGGCGCCTCGCCGCTGCCGGTCCAGCCGGGCCAAAACCAGAGGTTGAGAGCCGTCGAGATTCCCTCGTTCTGGCTGCAATCGATTCGCATTTTCCTTGACTTCAAATCCCTAAATCATATAGGGAAAAACGAAATTGATTATCAGTTTCCACCGGAGTATGGACACTCGCGGTAGAAACGCAGATGGAGAAGATCGTGTCAAACGACGCTTCCCGATCCCCGGGAAACCCGGTCTTTCCGCTGGCGGACGCCATTGCCGGAGATCGCCTGATCATCGCTTCGTTCCACGCCGGCAAGGAAATGAACCGCCGTTTGGCCGATTTGGGACTGCCCATCGGCGCCCAGATCGAAGTCGTCAACCGCCAGCGCGGCGGCCGCATGGTCATCGCCCGCAACCTGTCGCGGGTCGCGCTCGGCGCCGGCATGACCGACAAGATCATGGTCACGCGAACCAACGGACCCTCGGAATGAACCTGTTTCGTCCCTTCGGCTTCGCCACCCGCAAATGCTGCGACCCGAGCGGTGGCTCGGTCGCCGAGCCCGGCGTCGCCGCCTACTCGATCGCCATCGCCGGCAACCCCAACTGCGGCAAGACGACGCTGTTCAACGCCCTCACCGGGGCCCGCCAGAAGGTCGGCAACTGGCCCGGCGTCACCGTTGATCGCAAGGCCGGCCGCTTCGTCGAGAACGGCACCGCGGTATCGGTCGTCGATCTGCCCGGCGTCTATTCGCTGGCGGTGGCGCCCGGCAGCGGATCGATCGACGAGCGCATCGCCAGGGATTACATCCTGTCCGGTGAGCCCGACGTCATCGTCAACATCGTCGACGCCACCAACCTGGAACGGCACCTTTACCTGACGGCCCAGATCCTCGAGATGCGCGTCCCCATGGTGGTGGCGCTGAATATGATGGACGTCGCCGAGCAGTTGGGCATCGAGGTGGATGCCGAGGCGCTTTCGCAGCGCCTGGGTTGCCCGGTGGTGTCGATGGCCGCCGCCCAGGGCCGCGGCATCGATGCGCTCAAGGCCGCGCTCAACGAGACGGCGCGAGACGGCAAGGCGCCAACCCAGACCGTCGCCTTCGGCCCCGTGCTCGAACCCGCCGTCGCCCGCCTCGTCAAGCTGGTCGGCGGCATCGCCGAGGAACGCGGCCTGGATGCCCGCTGGCTGGCCGTCAAGCTGCTGGAGGGCGAAGGCATCGCCAGGCGGGTCACCGGGGGCATCGCCGACCTGATGGTCGGCAGCCTGACCGAGGAATTCGGCAAGGCCGGCGCCGAGGACCCCGACGTGCTGATCGCCGACAGCCGATTCGGGTTCGCCCACCGCGTCGCCGCCGAGTCGGTGCGCCGGCGTGGCGACGTATCGCATACGGTGTCCGACACCATCGACCAGGTCGTGCTGCACCGCTGGGCCGGTCCGCTGATCTTCTTCGCCGTCATCTACGCGATGTTCCTGTTCACCATCAACCTGGGCGGCGCCTTCATCGACTTCTTCGACATCGCGTTTGGCACCGTCTTCGTCGAGGGCACCCGCGCCCTGACGATGGCCGCCGGCGCCCCGGAATGGCTGACCGCACTGCTGGCCGACGGCCTGGGCGGCGGCATCCAGATTGTCGCCACCTTCATCCCGATCATCGGCTTCCTTTACCTTTTCCTCTCGGCGCTCGAGGATTCGGGCTACATGGCCCGCGCCGCCTTCCTGGCGGACCGCTTCATGCGAGCCGTCGGCCTGCCCGGCAAGGCGTTCGTGCCGCTCATCGTCGGCTTCGGCTGCAACGTGCCGGCGATCATGGCGGCCCGTACGCTGGACAACGCCCGCGACCGCATTGTCACCGTGGTGATGGCGCCCTTCATGTCGTGCGGCGCCAGGCTCGCCGTCTATGCGCTCTTCGCCGCCGCCTTCTTCCCGACCGGCGGCCAGAACATCGTGTTCGCCCTTTACCTGATCGGCATCGCGGCCGCCGTCGGCACCGGCATGATCGTCAAGCGCACCCTGCTCCGGGGCGACAGCACGCCTTTCGTCATGGAACTGCCCGGCTATCACGTGCCGCGCCTGCGCGACGTGCTGATCCAGACCTGGAACCGCCTGCGCGTCTTCATCTTCGGCGCCGGCAAGGTCATCGTCATGGTGGTCGTGGTGCTCAGCTTCTTCAATTCGCTCGGCACCGACGGCACCTTCGGCAATCAGGACAGCGAGAAATCCAGCCTGAGCGCGGTCGGGCGCGCCATCGTGCCCATCTTCGAGCCGATGGGAATCGGCGACGACAACTGGCCGGCGACGGTCGGCATCTTCACCGGCGTGTTCGCCAAGGAAGCGGTGGTCGGCACGCTGAACACGCTCTATTCCGGGCTGTCGGAAGCCGCCGCCGAAGAGAGCGAAGGCGAGGCGAGCGCCGAAGAGGGCTACGACTTCGCCGGCGGCATCAGCGAAGCCTTCCTGTCGATCCCGGCCAATCTGGCGGGGCTGGCCGGCGCTCTGCTCGACCCATTGGGCATCGGCGCCGAGAGCCTTCAGGCAACGGTCGAGGACCAGGGCGTCGCGGGCGGCACCTTCGGCGCCATGGTCGAACGCTTCCACGGCCAGGCCGGGGCATTCGCCTATCTGCTGTTCATCCTGCTCTACACGCCGTGCGTCGCCGCCCTGGGCACCATCGTCCGTGAGGCCGGAGGCCGTTGGGCCTTGTTCGTCTCCGCCTGGACCTTCGGCCTGGCCTATGGCGCGGCGGTCGTTTCCTACCAGAGCGTCACGATCGCCGAGCATCCGCTGAGTTCGGCGCTGTGGATCGGGGGCGTCACCCTCGTCTTCGGCATGGTCGTCGCCGCCATGCGGATGGGCGGTCTGCTTTCCGAGCGCCACCGCGCACTCGGCAGCGAAGCGGAGGTGAGGCCATGATCCTTTCCGACCTCAAGATCTATCTTCGCGACAACGGGCGGGCCTCGCTGCCCGCCATGGCCCGCCACTTCGAGGCCGACGCCGAGGTGCTGCGCGGCATGCTCGACGTGTGGGTCCGCAAGGGCACCGTCCGCCTGTGTCCACCCGACGGACATTGCGACGGCTGTACCGCCTGCCATACCCGTTGCGACGCCGTCTACGAATGGGCGGCGGCGCAGCCGGCCGGCCACGGCTGAATCGTCGGCCCCCCTTGCGGCCGGGGCCGCCCCCCGCCATCTTCACTCCCCATGGGTCTACGTTCGCCTGAATGGCGCCGATGGGCGCTCCTCGTCGCCGGCTGGGCGTTCGTCGTTCTGGGCGTTGCCGGGCTGTTTCTCCCGTTTTTGCAGGGCTTTCTTTTTCTATTCGTCGGACTTACCCTGCTGTCGCTGGCTTCGCCCCGCGTGCGGCTGATGAGAATGCGGCTGGGCGCGCGATTTCCGGCCTTTCGCGCCGCCGAGGAACGGGCGCGGGCGTGGATGCACGAAAAGTGGCGGCGTTTCGGCCCCGGCTCCGGCAAAACGAGGCCCGGCGATCACCCCCCTTCATCCGGCTCATGACAGACGGCGGGCAACCTGTTAAAAGGCGCGGCCATGACCGATCTCGCGCACATTCGCACATTTGCCATCATCGCCCATATCGACCATGGGAAATCGACGCTGGCCGATCGCCTGATTCAGCTGTGCGGCGGCCTGACGGCGCGTGAGATGCGCGAGCAGGTGCTCGATTCGATGGACATCGAGCGCGAGCGCGGCATCACCATCAAGGCGCAGACGGTGCGCCTGGAATACACCGCTGAAAGCGGCGAGGTTTACGAGCTCAACCTCATCGACACCCCCGGCCACGTCGACTTCTCCTACGAGGTCAGCCGCAGCCTCGCCGCCTGCGAGGGATCGCTGCTGGTGGTCGACGCCACCCAGGGGGTGGAGGCCCAGACCCTGGCCAACGTCTACATGGCCATCGACAACAACCACGAAATCGTTCCGGTGCTCAACAAGATCGACCTGCCGGCGGCCGAGCCCGAACAGGTCAAGGACCAGATCGCCAACGTCATCGGGCTGGACGCCTCCGACGCCCTGATGATTTCGGCGAAGACCGGGCTTGGCGTGCCCGACGTGCTGGAAGCCATCGTCAAGCGGCTGCCGGCCCCGAAGGGCGACGCCGAGGCGCCGCTCAAGGCGCTGCTGGTCGATTCCTGGTACGACCCCTATCTCGGCGTCATGATCCTGGTGCGCGTCTATGACGGCCAGCTCAAGCGCGGCCTGAAGATCCGCATGATGGCGGCCGGCACAGTCTATCAGCTGGAACAGGTGGGCGTCTTCACGCCCAAGGCGAAGACCGTCGACATGCTGGGCCCCGGCGAGGTCGGCTACTTCACCGCCTCGATCAAGACGGTGGCCGACACCCGGGTCGGCGACACCATCACCGAGGACCGCCGCCCGACCGTCGAGGCGCTGCCCGGCTTCCGGCCATCGATCCCGGTGGTGTTCTGCGGCCTGTTCCCGGTGGATGCGGCCGAATTTGAAGACCTGCGCATGTCGCTGGACAAGCTGCATCTGAATGACGCCAGCTTCCATTTCGAGCCCGAGACCTCGGCCGGGCTGGGATTTGGCTTCCGCTGCGGATTCCTGGGACTGCTGCACCTGGAGATCATTCAGGAGCGCCTGGAGCGCGAGTTCGACCTCGACCTCATCGCCACATCGCCCTCGGTCGTCTACCGCATCCATCAGACCGACGGCTCCCTGCTGCTTCTCCACAATCCGGTCGACATGCCCGATCCGATGCGCATCGACCACATGGAGGAGCCATGGATCAAGGCCACCATCCTGGTGCCCGACACCTACCTGGGGGCGGTGCTGCAGCTCTGCACCGAGCGGCGCGGCGTGCAGGTCGAGCTCACCTACGTCGGCAACCGGGCGATGGCCATCTACCGGCTGCCGTTGAACGAGGTGGTGATCGACTTCTATGATCGCCTGAAGTCGGTGTCGCGCGGCTACGCCAGCTTCGACTACGAGATGGACGGCTATGCCGATGGGAAGCTGGAGAAGGTCGAGATCCTGGTCAACGGCGAGCCGGTCGACGCGCTCTCCTTCATCTGCCACGCCGCCTATGCCGAAAGCCGCGGGCGGGCCATTTGCGACCGCCTCAAGGATCTTATCCCCCGCCAGCTTTTCAAGATCGCCATCCAGGCCTCCATCGGGCGCAACGTCATCGCCCGATCGACGGTGAGCCCGCTGCGCAAGGACGTGACGGCCAAGTGCTACGGCGGCGACATCACCCGCAAGCGCAAGCTTCTGGAAAAGCAGAAGGCCGGCAAGAAGCGCATGCGCCAGTTCGGCAAGGTCGAGATCCCGCAGTCCGCCTTCCTGGCGGTGCTGAAAAGCGGCGACAACTAGGGCATTTTGCAATCATGTTGATGCGCTGTGGTTATCCTTCGAGACGACCCTGCGGGCCTCCTCAGGATGAGGTTATTATTTAAATTCAATTCATTACCTTATCCTGAGCAGGGCCCAACGGGCCCGTGTCGAAGGATGGGCACAGCCGCCAAGCGATTCCGTTTTGTGGTCCGTTGATCCCCTGTCCATTCATTCGCGTTCGACATCGCGATGGCGCTCGGCCAGGAAATCGTCGACGCTGGCATCATCCTTGCCCTCGGTCATCTTGCGCGCCGATGCTTGGGCACGGGCCACCGCGTCGTCCTGCCCAACCATTGCCGACAATTCGCTGGCTTTCACCTCAACCGTCAGTTGCTCTTGAAAGGCGGCAAATTCCCTTTCCTCGGCCTCGGCCTGCTCGGCCAGGGAATCGTAAAGGAAGAGGGCGTCCTCCTCGTGCTGTTGGGCAGCGTCCGGCTGTCCGCGACGGGGCCGGCCGAGCCACAGCATCAGTCCACCGGGAATGCCGAACAGCGCCCACAGGGGCAGCGCCAGGACGGTGGTCATCAGCGGGTCCCACGCCCACGGCCCGACCAGGGTCTCAAGCCGGATCTTGGTCACCACCAAGGTCCCGGGCCACAGCGCGTACCACACATCGTAGGCCGCAAGCAGAAAGCCGCCTCCGTGCGGCCCCAGGCGGGCCGCCGTTTCGGCGGCGGCGCCCAGCAGGGCGGCGAACAGGAACAACCAGCCGAACGGAAAAAGCGCGCGCATGCGCCATCCTAGCCGCAATCGCCGCAACCGCGCCAAAGCAAAGTCGCCGGTCGGCCTGTCGTTGCCCCGACCTCCCGCGATGGGGTATAGCTGGAACATGGACCGATCGCGCCGCCTGACCCCGCCCTTCTCGCCCGTCCTGCTGGCCGGCATGGCCGCGCGGCCGTTGCCGCCCGCCGCCCTGCGGCCCGCCCTGGCATTGGCCGTGCGCATCCTGAGAAGGCGCCATCCCGGCCTGTTCGACCGATTGAAAGGCGTCGGCGCCCCCAGTTTCCTGATCGACCCCATCGACCTGCCCTTCGTCTTCTTCTTGGAGACCGACCCCGCGCGGCCCCACCTGATCGCGCTATCGGAGGCCGACGGCGCCCTTCAGGCGGCGAGCGCCACCATTCGCGGGCCGCTGATGATGCTGATCGACTTGGCGGAAGGGCGGCTCGACGGCGACGCCCTTTTCTTCTCGCGCGACCTGGCGGTCGAAGGCGACACCGAGGCGGTGGTGGCGCTGAGGAACGCCATCGACGACGCCGAGATCGACCTCACCGCCGACCTCGCATCGATTTTCGGGCCCCTGGCCGGGCCGGCCCGCATGGCGGTGAACGGCGCCGCCGCCCTCATCTCGCGGGCCGCCCGCGATTTGGAAACCCTGCGCGACGCCCTGCTCGCCCCTGCGGCGCGCCGCGCCGACGCCCAGGCCGCCGAACTGCGCGAGCTGGAACGGCG
>JACZKS010000023.1 GCA_014859895.1 Rhodospirillales bacterium | reverse complement strand
GCCGCGGCGCGGCCGACGCCGGCCGGTCCGCGGGGTGGCGAGGCGCTTGGCGTCCGGGTGGGCGAGCACGAGGGCTACAGCCGTGTCGTCTTCGATTGGCCGCGTTCGGTCGGCTACACGGTGGATCAGGCCGGCGGTGCCGCCACCATCACCTTCGATCAGCCGGCCAACCCAGACCTCGGCTCACTGAAGGCGCGGCCGCCACGGTTTATCGAGGGGGTTGATTCCTCCCTCGACGGCGGGCGGCTGAAGGTCGTCCTGCGCACGCCGGTGGCGTCACAGGTCCGGCATTTCCGTTCCGGCCCCAAGGTGGTGGTCGACGTCATGGCGCCCGTCCGCGGTACGCCGCCGCCGGTCGCGGCAAGCGGGTCCGAAGCCGTTCAGCCGGCGGTCAAGGTCGGCGGTGCCGGCGTCCCGCCGGCTGGCGCACAACCGATGGCCCTGACAACGGTCAAGGCGCCGGGCAGCGCGCTGTCGCCGCCGCCGGTCGCCGGGCGGCCGACGCCGCTGGTTCCGGTCGCCCCCACGCCCCTGGCGTCGCCCGCCGAGGTGCCGATGCCGGAGGCCGTACAGCCGATCAACATCGGCAAGTTGACGCCGCCCCAGGCGGGATTGGCGACGGGCTTGGCGGAACGGCCCGCCAGGGCGGCGCCGACGGTCGCTCCGGCCGGTGCGGTGACCCTGCGCTTCGATTGGACGGAACCGGTGGCGGCGGCGGTCTTCAGCCGGGCCGAAATCCTGTGGGTGGTCTTCGATCGGCCCCAGAAGCTTGACGTGACCGCGCTCAGGGCCGTCGGGGGCAACGTCATCCGCGGCATGGAGCAGGTGACGGTGGAGCAGGGAACGGTGCTGCGCATCGAGACCGTGGCCGGCGTCAACCCGAGCGTGCGCCGCGACGGGCTGGCGTGGCTGCTGGACTTCGTGAAACAGCCTCTCCAGCCGCAGACCCCGATCGAGGCCCTGGCCCAGACCACACCGTCGGCGGGAACCAGGGTTTTCCTGCCGGTTCCCGAACCCGGCCTGGCGCTGGCGATCGACGATCCCGAGGTCGGCGACACCATGGTCGTGGTGCCGGTCATTCCGCTGGGATACGGCATGGGCGTTCCCTACGAATATCCGGAGCTTCGGCTTCTGCCCACCATCCAGGGGGTGGTCGTCCAGCCCGCCATCGACAACCTGCGTGTCCGGGCGCTACGCCAGGGGATCGAATTGACCAGTGGCAACGGCCTGCAGATCACCCCGGTTTCGCGCGAGATGGCCGCCACCAATTCCCTGGCGGTTGGCGGGCCGATAAGCACGATCTTCGATTTCGAACGGTGGCGGAACCTCGCCCCGACGGCTTTCGAGTCGCAAAAGAACCGGCTTCTCAAGGCGGCCTCCGCCGCCAAGGAACTGGAAAAGGAAAAGGCCCGGCTCGAACTTGCCACCTTCTTTCTCGCCCGCGGGTTTGCCGCCGAGGCGCTGGGCGTGCTCGACGTCATGGCGGCCAGCCGTCCCGGTATTGCCGAGGACCCCCGATTCCGAGCGACGCGGGGGGCCGGCAGCTACCTGATGGACCGCCTGGCCGCGGCCGAGGAGGATTGGTACCACCCGAGCCTCAACAACAACGACGAGGCGACCTTCTGGCGCGCCCTGCTGGCCGCCCGCAAGGGCGATGCCGTCCAGGCCTCACGGGTGCTGCGCCAGTTGGGAAGCGTGGTGCGCGGCTATCCCGATCCGCTGAAGATGCCGCTGAGCGTGACGGTGGCGCAAACCGCGGTCGAGGTCGGCGATACCCGCCAGGCTTCCCATTTCATCGATCTGCTGGCGGTTGAGAATCCCAACCCGCGCCAACGGGCGCAGATGGCTTACGTGCAGGGCCGTGTCGCCGAACTGTCGGGCGATTTCGACGGCGCGCTCGCCAAGTGGGAGGAGGCCGAACTGGGCGTCCACCTGCCGAGCCGCGCCAAGGCGGCGATCGCGCGCACCGAGCTGATGCTGAAACTTGACAAGGCGACGAGCGCCGAGGCGATCGGCACATACGAGAAGCTTCGATATGTCTGGCGCGGCGACGATTTCGAGTTCGGCCTGCTGCGCCGGCTTGGCCATCTCCATCTGGAGGCGGGCGACTATCGCAACGGCCTGCGTACCTTGCGCCAAGCCGCCACCTATTTCCGCGACCATCGGGAGTCGCCGCTGGTCACCCAGGAAATGACCGACTCCTTCGCCAAGCTGTATCTCGACGGCGGTGCCGACGCGTTGCCGCCGGTCTCGGCCATCGCGCTCTACGACGAATTCAAGGAGTTGACACCGGCCGGCGCCAAGGGCGACGAGATGATCCGCAAGCTGGCCGACCGCCTGGTTTCGGTGGACCTGCTGGAGCGCGGGGCGGAATTGCTCGAATCGCAGATCGAGTTCCGCCTGCAGGGACCGGAAAAGGCGAGGGTCGGCAGCCGGCTGGCGGTGATCCGCCTCATGGCCAACGAGCCGGAAAGGGCGCTCGCCGCCCTCGACGCCACCGAAAGTCCCGGCCTTCCCGCCGACCTGGCCACGGCGCGCCGTTACCTGCGGGCCCGCGCCGCCGTCCTGGTGGGGCAGACGGACACGGCTCTTGCCCTGCTCGACAAGGACGAGGCGATCGAGGCCGAGCGCATCCGCGCGGACATCTTCTGGGCCAAGCAGGATTGGGCCAACGCGGCCCAGGTTCTCGGGCGGCAGGTCAAGGCGGCGGGCATCACGTTCAAGCAGCCGCTCGACGACAAGCAAGGCCTGGCGGTCCTCAAGCTGACCATAGCGTTGGCGCTGAGCGGCAACGAGCGCGGGCTCAGCCGGACCCGCACCGACTTCGGGCCGCTGATGGCCGAATCACCCTACGCCGATGCCTTCCGGCTGATCGCCAGCCCCAGTGAAACCGGCTTGATCGACTATCAGACGGTGGCCGGAAAGGTCAAGGAAGCCGAAAACTTCCAGTCGTTCATGGCCGATTACCGCGACCGCCTGAAGACCAACAAGCTGAGCGAGCTTTTCGCAAGCACAACCACGCCGCCGGCAAGCTGACGCCGGTCGGGCGGTTAGGGGCGATCTTGGGTCAGGCGCCGTAGCGGTCGCCGAAGACGAACGCCTCGGTTTCCCGGATGCTCTCCTCCAGCTCGACCTTCATCACCTCGTAGAGATCGCGCACGGAAACCATGGCAACCGCCTTGCCGTCGACGGTGACGGGCAGGTGGCGATAACGGCGCACCCGCATGATTTCCAGCGCTTCCGCTTCGGTGTTGTCCGGAGAAAGGGTGTCCGGATTGTGCGTCATGATCTCGGCGACGGTCGCCTTCTTCGGATCGAGGCCATTGGCGACGATCCGCCGGGTGATGTCGCGTTCCGTCAGAATGCCGGCCAGCCGTCCATCCTTTCCTACCACCAGTATCGCCCCGACATCGCGATTGGCCATCATCTTGGCGGCCTCCAGCGCAGTGCTGTCGGGCGGCAAGGTGTGGATGCTTTGGTCCTTGACGACGTCTGGGATGATTCTCCGCATGATTAACTCCCGTTCGTATTGACGCAATCTCCCCACGGCTTACGAATGCCTGTCGGAATCATGTGGGACCGTTCGGGGACGACTTCAATAATGCGATGCGCGCCGGCGCCGGACTACGCGGTGGTGCCCTTGGTTCCCGAGGTTGCGGGTTCGCCGTCGCTGCCGGGCGGCGTGATGCGCACCGAGGTGATCTGATGGCGCTGCCGGCGCAGGATCTCGAACCGGAAGCCGTTGAACAGGAAGGTCTGGCCGACGTCGGGGATGCGCCGCGTTTCGTGCAGCACCAGCCCGGCGACGGTCGAGGCCTCCTCGTCGGGCAAGGTCCATTCGAACTCGCGGTTGAGGTCGCGGATGGTGGCGTCGCCGTCCACGACGTAGCTGCCGTCGGCTTGCGGGCGCGCGCCGATGACCGTCACGTCGTGTTCGTCGGAAATGTCGCCGACGATCTCTTCCAGGATGTCCTCCAGGGTGACGATGCCCATCAGGCTGCCGTATTCGTCGACCACCAGGGCAAAGTGTTCCCGCCGCTCGCGGAAGGCCAGCAGTTGGTCGAGCAACGGCGTGTATTCGGGGATGAACCACGGCTTGCCGGCGAGCGCGATGATATCCAGGTTCTCCAGGCCGCCGCCTCCCGCCTGGGCCGCGCGGAAGAGCGCCTTGGTGTGCAGGATGCCGACGATGTTGTCCGGCGTTTCCCGCCACAACGGCAACCGGGTATAGGAACTGGCCAGGACCTGCGAGATGATCTCCGCGGCCGGCAGGTCGGCGTCGATGGTCACCAGGTTGCGGCGGTGCACCATGATCTCGCCCACCTGCACGTCGGTGAGGTCGAGCACGCTGCGCAGCATGGCGCGCTCGTGGCGGATCGCCGCCTCGTCGCCGCTGTGCAATTCGATGGCGCCGCGCAGTTCCTCGTCCCCCGCGCCCAACGCCTCGCCGCCCTGGATGTCGCTGCCGAAAGCCTTGAAGATGCCCCGCACGATCCACATCAGCAGGCGGGTTGCCGGGCTGAAGACGGCGACGAGGATGCGGATGGTCGGCGCCAGCGCCAGCGCCACTTGGCCGGCGTTGCGGATGGCGTAGGTCTTGGGAATGATCTCGGAAAACAGCAGGATGAGAAGGGTCATGACGATGGTGGCATAGGCGACGCCGGCCTCTCCGAACAGGCCGAGCAGGAAGCGCGTCGCCAGGGCCGAGGCCAGGATGTTCACCAGGTTGTTGCCGAGCAGCATGGCGCTGATCAATCGCGGCTTGTTGGCCTGTAAGTGACTGATGATGGCCGCCCTGCGGTTGCCCGACTGCTCCATCTGGTGGACCAGCGGACGCGAGACCGCGGTCAGCGCGGTTTCCGCTCCTGAAAAAAAGGCCGAGAGAACCATCAAGACGGTGATCGCGGCGATATATTCGATCATGGGGCTCGTTCCGCCGGCAAGCGGAGGGCAGGGGGGCTCGGCCGGCGCTCCAACTAGGGTTGCGGTCGGTCGCTCAAGGCCACCTCGACGACGTTTCGGAGCAGGCCGGGGTCGACCTCCTGGGTGGTGAAGGCTTTGCCGATGCCTCGGGTAAGCACGAACGTTGGCAATCTGTCCCGGACCTTCTTGTCAGACATCATGTGCGAAAGAAGGCGTTCCGCCGTCCACGACGGCTCGGCAATCTCGCCCACCCCCACCTTCAGCCCACGCGCCTTCAGGTGCCGGCGGGTCCGTTCCAGGTCGGCGGCGGGGCAAAGCCCCATGCGCACCGAAAGGTCGGTGGCCATCACCATGCCAAGCGCCACGGCCTCGCCGTGCAAAAGGCGCTCGCCGTAGCCGCACTCGGCTTCCAGGGCGTGGCCGAAGGTGTGGCCGAAATTGAGCAGGGCCCGACGGCCGGTTTCCCGCTCGTCCTCGGCGACGACGGCCGCCTTGGCGGCGCAGGCGCGGATGACCGCCTCGGTCTGGATGGCTTTGTCGCCCCGGCAGAAGGCATCGCCATGCATTTCCAGCCAGTCGAAGAAGGGCGCGTCCTCGGTCAGGCCGTACTTCACGGTCTCGGCGTAGCCGGCCAGCAGCTGGTGGGGCGGCAGCGTCGCCAGCGTGCCGACGTCGGCCAGCACCAGGATCGGCTGATGGAAGGTGCCGATCAGGTTCTTGCCGTGCCGGGTGTTGATTCCGGTCTTGCCGCCGACCGAGCTGTCGACCTGGGCCAGGAGCGTGGTCGGGACCTGCACCACGTCGACGCCGCGCAGCACGATGCTGGCGGCAAAGCCCGCCAGGTCGCCGATGACGCCGCCGCCCAGGGCGACGACGGCGGTGGTGCGCTCGATGCGCTCGTCGAGCAGCTTATCGGTCAGCTCGCGCAAATGGTCGAAGCTCTTGGTTGCCTCGCCGGCCGGCAGGATGACGCTCGAATGCTCGATGTCGGCGTCGGCGAGGGAAGCTTCCAGGGTCTGCAGGTAAAGGGAGGCGACGGTGGCGTCGGTGACGATCACGACCCGCCGCCGGCTGATGACCTCGGCCATTCGCCGGCCGGCTTCCATGAGAAGCCCGTCGCCGACGACGATCGAATAGGCGCGCGAACCCAGCTCGACGCCGAGCGTGGAGGCGACGGATGGTGTGGCCTCGCGGGCGGTCGTCATGCGGTTGCCCTCGCGGCGCCGGACTGTTTGGCCATGGTCGTCAGTTCCTCAATGATGCGGTTTGCCGTTTCGCGCGGTTTCTCGGCGCCGGTATCGACGGTGATGTCGGCCTCGGCGTAGATGGGGTAGCGCATCTGGGCCAGCCGCTCCAGCGTGCCCATCGGGTCCTCGTTGTTGAGCAGCGGCCGGCCGGTCCGCTGGCGCGTCCGCCGGTAGAGGGTCTCGACGTCGGCCCTGAGCCAGATCGAGGTGCCGCGTTCGCGGATCAGGGCCCGGGTCCCGGCGTCCATGAAGGCGCCGCCGCCGGTGGCCAGCACGCCGGGCGGGGCATCCAGCAGGCGGGCGATGATCCGCCGCTCGCCGTCACGGAACGCCTGTTCCCCGTGAATCCGGAAGATCTCGGCGATAGTGAGGCCGGCCGCCTTCTCGATCTCGGTGTCGGCATCGGTGAACGTCGCCTTCATCCGCTTGGCGAGAATGCGCCCAATGCTGGTCTTGCCCGCGCCCATCAGGCCGATCAGAACGAGGTGCCGGTTGCCGGGAAGTGCGAGGACGGGGGTCATTGCCGGAGATCGGCTCCGGAACCGCTTGCCATGCGCCGATGATGCCTGTCCGTCATGCATCCATCACTTGCCACGCCCCGTCGTTGAAAGCCGGAGATGGACCCGATACACTGCCGAATATTCGCCATAGTTAATGCCTAGCATAAACACAAACTGGCCGATGTCATAGCGTAGCGTCGTCGATGCCGATAGAGGGAACCTCTGGGCCGCCCGCGCTGGACGGCCTCAAGGGAACGGGAGTAGCGGAATGAAGAGTTTCTCGCGGTTGGTCGTCCTGGCGGTTGCCGTGCTGGTGGTAGGCGGCGCAGTGTTCCTGGCGACCTGGGACATTCCAGCGCCCACGGCCATGGTCGAGAAAGTCATTCCGAACGACCGTTTCCCCCGTTGAGCCGATGATGAGGGCCCTTCCCCGGATCGTGCTCGCCGCTTTCGCATTGGCGGCCCTGTCGTCTGTTGTGGCGGCACAGACCCCGATCCAGACTCTCGATCGGGGCGGTCGTCCGCTGTTGCTGGCGCCGTTGCCACGGGCCGAGGCTCCCACCCCCGTCGAAACGCCTGCCGCGGAACCGCCGCTCTCCAGCGACGTGCAGGTGCAATCCCTGCAGGCCATCGACATCGATTCCGTGGGTACGCTGTCGGCGGCCGAAGGCGGCTTCGGCGAGGCCATGTGGCGGGGCACGCCGCGCACCCTCGTCGAGCGCCTGCTGCCGCACCTTCCCGTCGCCGTCGATTCGGCGGCGATGCAGGGATTGGCTCGGCGTCTCCTGCTGTCGGCGGCGGTGCCGCCGCCGGCCGAAGGCGGCAAGAAGGGTGGACTTCTGGCGACACGTGCCGACCTGCTCCTAAGCATGGGTGCCTTCGAGGCGGTCGACGCCCTGCTGGCGGTAACGCCCAACCGGACCGACGATCCCGCCCTGGCACGGATCGAAGCCAACGCGCGTTTTCTTGCCAACGACAACGCCAGGGCCTGCTCGCTCGTCGCCACCCGTATAAGCGACAACGGCACCGACTATTGGCAGAAGGCCCTGGTCTTCTGCCAGGTCCTGGCCAACCAAATCGCCCAGGCCTCTCTCGGCGTTTCCCTCTTGCGCGAGGCGGGAGTTGACGATCCGCCGTTCTTTTCCGTGGTCGATGCGCTGATTGCCGGTGCCGGCAAGGACGGCCGCACCGAGAAAACGGCCAAGATTCTGAACAAGATGCCGACGCCGACGCCACTGATCCTGGCGATGGCCAGGGCGGCCGGCATGCAACTGCCGGCCGACGTCCTGGCGCTGAACCAGCCGGGCGTGCTCAGGGTGGTGGCGACCAGCCCGAACGGGCCGGTGGAGTTGCGCCTGGACGCCGCCGAGCGGGCCGAGGCGGCGGGGGCCTTGCCGGTCGAGACGCTGCGCCAGATCTATATGGCCGTCGAGTTTCCCGAAGAGGCGCTGGCCAACCCGCTGTCGCGGGCGGAAGCCGGAAGCGGCCCTGTCAGCCGTGCCCTGCTTTACCGCGCGGCGCAACTCCAGACCGTTCCGATCGCCCAGGCCGAGGCGGTCGGCAAGGCGTTCGAGCTGGCCCGAAGGGGCGATCGGCTGGCGTCGGCGGCGCGCACGTTCAAACCCATTCTCGAGCGCATTCCGCCGTCGGTCGAGCTTATCTGGTTCGCGCCGGAAGCTGTCCGCGCTTTTCTCTTGGGCGGCGATGTCGAGATGGCCAAATCGTGGTTCGGCATCCTGCGCGCCAGTGCGCTGTTCAATCCCGAATCCGCCGCGGCGGTGACCGCGCTCAGGCCGATCCTCCGGCTGGCCGGGTCGGCCGAGGTGTCGGACTGGAAGCCCGAGGACCTGACCGCCTGGTGGGCCAACGCCAAGAAGACCGGAGCGGGGCCCGGCCAGGCCGGCCTTCTGCTCAGCCTGTTCGATGCTTTCGGCGAAGCGGTGCCGGGCGACCTGTCCGCGGCGCTGCTGGAGGAACCGGGGCGGCTCATGGCGGCGGTTCCCGAAGCGGCCCTGTGGTTCCGCCTGCGCGATGCGGCGGCGGCAGGAAGGATCGGCGAAACGGTCCTGCTGTCCCTGGTGACGCTGGGCGAAGACGGGCCGGCGGCGATCGATCCCATGGCGCTGCACGACGTCTTGAGCCGGCTTCGCACGGTTAACCTCGAAGGCGCCGCCCGGGCGCTTGCCGTCGAAGCGGTCCTGGCCGCCGGCCTATGAAGGCGCCGGCCCGGGTGGGACGTCCGGCCCGGCGGGCCGAGACGCCCGGTTCGCGGCGGGTCGAGGCATTTCTGGAAATGATGGTGGCGGAACGCGGCGCCTCCCCCAACACGCTGGATTCGTACCGCCGCGATCTCAACGACTTCGCCGGCTTTCTTGCCGGCCGGCGGCGCCTGCCCGAGGATGCCGACGCCGCCGACGTGCGCCGTTATTTGGCCGGCCTGGCGGCGGCCGGTCTGTCGGCGCGCACCGGAGCCCGTCGACTTTCGGCGCTCAGGCAGTTTTTCCGCTTCCTCTATGGCAACGGCGAGCGCGGCGACGATCCCTCGGCCACCATCGATGGGCCGCGGCTGGGCCGGCCGCTGCCGAAATACCTGAGCGAGGCCGAGGTCGACAGTCTGCTTGTGGTTGCGCATCGGCGCGACGACGCCGAAGGCCTGCGCCGCGCCGCCTTGTTGGAGGTGCTTTACGCAACCGGACTCCGGGTCTCGGAACTGGTCGGGCTGCCGCTGGCGGCGGTTTCGCGGGACGGGCGGATGCTGATCGTGCGCGGCAAGGGCAGCAAGGAGCGGATGGTGCCGTTGAGCGACCCGGCGATGGCCGCGATAGAGGCCTACAAGGCGGTGCGCGGCGCCTTCGTCGAAAAGGGCAAGGCCCGGGCGGCCGCCTCGCGCTGGCTGTTCCCGTCGCGCGCCCGGGCCGGATACCTGACTCGCGTGCGCTTCGCCCAGATCCTCAAGGAAATGGCTCTCGAGGCCGGGCTCGATGTCCGGCGCGTTTCACCCCACGTGCTTCGCCATTCCTTTGCCAGCCACTTGCTGGCGCACGGGGCGGATCTGCGCTCTCTGCAACAAATGTTGGGGCATGCCGACATCGCCACCACCCAGATCTATACGCATGTGCTGGACGAGCGGATGAAGGCGCTGGTTCGCCAGGCGCACCCCCTGGCCTCGGCCCGCTGACGGCGGCCCAAAGGGGCGTTCCAGCATGCGAAAAACGCCTAGTGACGGTTCTGGGTAGGCGGTATAAGGGGCGCTCACGCGAGTAGAGGGCGCCCGCAAGACGGAAATCAACACAATCTGCTAGCGTTTGATCCAGACTTTCCCTGACGTTTCTTCCGGGAGGAGAAATCATGAGCTTTAAAATTGTCGAACAGTGCACGCCGCGTCTGAACCGTACCGAATTCGCGGTGCCCGGGTCCAACCCGAAATTCATCGAAAAGGCCGCATCGAGCAAGGCCGACGTGGTATTCCTCGACCTCGAGGACGCGGTGGCGCCGGACGATAAGGTGCAGGCCCGCAAGAATGTTATCGCCGCCTTGAACGATCTGGACTGGAGCGGCAAGACCATTTCCGTCCGCATCAACGGTCTCGATACCCACTTCATGTACCGCGACGTCGTCGACATCATCGAGCAGGCGCCCGGCAAGGCCGACCTGTTCATGATCCCCAAGGTTGGCACGGCGGCCGACGTCTATGCCGTCGACATGCTGGTCACCCAGTGCGAAATGGCGATGAAGCTTACCAAGCGCATCGGCTTCGAGCTGATCATCGAGACCGCGCTCGGCATGGCCAACGTCAACGAGATCGCGCCGGCCAGCAAGCGCAACGAATCGCTGCACTTCGGCGTCGCCGACTATGCCGCCTCGACCAAGGCCCGGACCACCAAGATCGGTGGCCCGAACCCGGCCTACCACGTGCTGACCGATGCCGACGACAAGGGCGGCCGTGAAGTCCATTGGGGCGACATGTGGCACTATGCCATCGCCCGCATGGTCGTCGCCGCCCGCGCCAACGGTCTGCGTCCGATCGACGGCCCCTTCGGCGATTTCTCCGACCCCGAGGGTTACAAGGCCCAGGCCAGCCGCGCCTCGGTCCTTGGCTGCGAGGGCAAGTGGGCGATCCATCCGAGCCAGATCG
Organism: Rhodospirillales bacterium; assembly: GCA_014859895.1. Lineage (GTDB taxonomy): Bacteria > Pseudomonadota > Alphaproteobacteria > Rhodospirillales > Shumkoniaceae > Shumkonia. The sequence goes on along the minus strand of JACZKS010000023.1, from coordinate 22,332 downwards.
ACATCGCCAACGAGCTGTTCAGCCCCTCCGAGAAGGAGGTCAGCCAGGCCAAGCGCATCCTGGAGGCCATGGAACAGGCCGCCAAGGAAGGCAAGGGCGCGGTGTCGCTCGACGGTCGCCTGATCGACATCGCCTCGATCAAGCAGGCCCAGAACCTGGTGCAGAAGGCCGAGCAGGTTTCCGGCCACAAGTGATCTCTGCACGACGGAATGTCCGGCGGCACCCATGGGTGCCGCCGGATGTTTTTTGAGAGCCAGATCCAGCAGCAGATGGCAGAATTGGCTTCGTTTCTCCGGGGATGCCGTGGTAGGAAAGCGCCATGCACAACTACCTGGATTTCGAAAAACCCATTGCCGAACTTGAAGGCAAGATCGAGGAGCTGCGCCACCTGACCGGTAACGGCGAGCTCAATATCGCCGACGAGGTGGGCAAGCTTCAGGGCAAGGTCGAGAAGCTGCTGTCGCAGACCTACGCCAAGCTGACGCCCTGGCAGAAGACCCAGGTGGCGCGCCACCCGGATCGTCCCAACATGCTGGATTACGTCGGCGCCCTGATCGGCGACTTCACGCCGCTGGCCGGCGACCGGCTGTTCGCCGAGGATACCGCCATCGTCGGCGGCCTCGGCCGCTTCCGCGGCCGCTCCGTGATGGTTGTGGGCACCCAGAAGGGCCGCGAGACCGAGGGGCGCATGAAGCACAACTTCGGCATGGCCCGCCCCGAGGGGTACCGCAAGGCGCAGCGCCTGATGAAGATGGCCGAGCGCTTCGGGCTGCCGGTCATCACGTTGATCGACACCCCCGGCGCCTTTCCCGGCATCGACGCCGAGGAGCGCGGCCAGGCCGAGGCTATCGCGCGCAGCATCGAGACGTGCCTGTCGCTGCATGTGCCGCTGGTCAGCGTCATCATCGGCGAGGGCGGTTCGGGCGGCGCCGTGGCGCTGGCCGCCGCCAATGTCGTGCTGATGCTGGAACACGCCGTCTATTCGGTCATCTCGCCCGAGGGCTGCGCCTCCATCCTGTGGCGCAACAACGAGCAAGCGGCCGACGCGGCCGACGCGCTCAAGCTGACCGCGCAGGACTTGAAACGCCTCGACGTGATCGACGACATCATCGCCGAGCCGATGGGCGGCGCCCATCGCGGGGCGGCGGAAGCCATCGAGAACGTCGGCAAGGCCTTGGAGGGTGCGCTCGAGTCCTTCGCCGGCATGGAACGCGGCGCCATCAAGGCCAAGCGCCGCCAGAAGTTCCTCGACATGGGCAAACTCGGCCTCAACTGACTCCGGCATCATCCGCCGGTCACAAACGGCGTGCGCGGAAGTCGGGGTATCCCCATCTGTTGGTTCAGACTGCCACAGGGAAGGGGATCTCATGCCGTTCAACGAGCGATCGAAGCACATCACCCAGGGGGTCGAACGCTCGCCCAACCGGGCGATGTACTATGCGATGGGTTACGAGAAGGCCGATTTCGACAAGCCGATGATCGGCATCGCCAACGGCCATTCCACGATCACGCCCTGCAACTCCGGGCTTCAGCCTTTGGCCGACGCCGCTGTGGCGGCGATTGCGGCGGCCGGCGCCAACCCGCAGACCTTCGGCACGCCGACCATCTCCGATGGCATGTCGATGGGCACCGAAGGCATGAAATATTCGCTGGTTTCGCGCGAGGTGATCGCCGACTGCATCGAAACCTGCGTGCACGGCCAATGGATGGACGGCATCCTGGTGATTGGCGGCTGCGACAAGAACATGCCGGGCGGCATGATAGCCATAGCGCGGGCCAACGTGCCCGGCATCTTCGTCTATGGCGGCACCATCAAGCCGGGCCGCTGGAAGGAAAACGACCTTTCCATCGTTTCCGCCTTCGAGGCGGTCGGTGCCTACCGGGCAGGACGCATGAGCGAGGCCGATTTCGAGGGGATCGAGCGCCACGCCTGTCCCTCCACCGGCTCCTGCGGCGGGATGTATACCGCCAACACCATGAGTGCATCGTTCGAGGCGCTGGGCCTGTCGCTGCTCGGATCCTCGACCATGGCCAATCCCGAAGCCGAGAAGGCGCAAAGCGCGGCGGCCTCTGCGCGCGTTCTGGTCGAGGCTGTCAAGCACGGGATCAAGCCGAGGGACATCATCACCCGGCTGGCCATCGAGAACGCTGTCGCCTTGATAATGGCGATCGGCGGCTCCACCAATGGCGTTCTTCACTACTTGGCGATCGCGCATGCCGCCGAGGTGGAATGGACGCTCGACGATTTCGAGCGTGTCCGCCGCCGGGTGCCGGTGATCTGCGACCTCAAGCCTTCCGGCCATTTCATGGCGTCCGACTTGCACCAGGTGGGTGGTATCCCGCAGGTGCTGAAACTCCTGCTGAACGCCGGCCTTATCCACGGCAATTGCCTGACCATCACCGGGCGCACGCTGGGCGAAGAACTGGCGTCGGTTCCCGACGCCCCGCCGGTGGGGCAATCGGTCGTCCATCCGCTGCAAGACGCCCTCTATGCCGAAGGGCATCTGGCCGTGCTCAGGGGCAACCTGGCTCCCGACGGAGCGGTCGCCAAGATCAGCGGTTTGAAGAACCCGGTCATGCAGGGGCCGGCCCGGGTTTTCGAAGACGAGGCTTCCGCGCTGGCGGCCATCCTGAGTGATCAGATCAGGCCCGGCGACGTCCTGGTTTTGCGCTATCTCGGCCCGCGCGGCGGCCCCGGGATGCCCGAGATGCTGGCCCCAACTTCGGCTCTGGTTGGCCGCGGCCTGGGCGAAAGCGTCGGCCTCGTCACGGACGGGCGCTTCTCCGGCGGCACCTGGGGCATGGTCGTCGGCCATGTCGCGCCGGAAGCGTATGACGGCGGTCCCATCGCACTGGTCAAGGAAGGCGACCCGATCACCATCGACGCGCACAGACAACTGCTGCAACTCGACGTCGGCGATGACGAACTGGCAAGGCGTCGACAGGCTTGGCGCCAGCCGCCGCCGCGCTACAGCCGCGGCGTGCTGGCGAAGTTCGCCCGACTGGCGAGGCCGGCCAGTGAAGGAGCCGTCACCGACTAGAGGTTTCGTCCCCTAGAACCCGTACAGTTCGGCCGGGTTGTCGACCAGGATGCGGTGGCGGGTCTTCTCGTCGTCCACCCAATCGGCCAGCAGGTCCATCGTGGCGGCATGGCCGAGCGGAGCCTTCTGGCCGGGGTGCGGCCAGTTGCTGGCCCACAGCATGCGCTGGGGATATGCCATGGCCAGGTGCCGGGCCTCGGGCCGGACGTCTTCGAAAGCCGGGGCGCCGGTGGAGGAGGATTCATAGGGGGCCGACAGCTTGACCCAGCAGCGGCCACCCTCCAGCAGGCGCAGCAGCACCTGGAAGGCGGGATCGTCGACCTTCACCGGCGGCGTGAAGCGGCCGACGTGGTCGACCACGAGCGTCCCCGGCAGGCGCTTCAGCAGGGCTTCGCGTTCCGGTAGTTCGCGGCCGTTCAGCTGAAGCTGGATGTGCCAGCCGAAGGCGTGGACGTGGGCCGCCACCTCTTCGATGATCTCCCACGGCACGGCGCCACCCGGGATCATGTGGAAGCGGGCGCCGCGCACGCCCAGCCTGTTCAGACGGTCGAGCTCGCTCTCCGGCGTCGTTTCGTCCACCACCATGACGCCGCGGGCGTTATCCCCGAAGGCGGCCATGGCGGCAAGCTGGCAGGAATTGTCGCGCCCATAGGCGGTCGGCTGGACGGCGACGACGCGCATCAGCCCCAGGACTTTCTGCACCTCGCGGTAGTCCTCGACCCAGGCGCCGGACGGGGCGGTCTTGTTCGGGGCGGTGGGGAACTTGTCGCTATAGAAATGCATGTGGGTATCGCAGGTCCCCGCCGGGGCGGCGAACTTGGGGCGGGTGGGTTCGGACGCGGCCATGATTCTTTCTCCATCTTGAAGGTCAGGGGCGCCGGCTTTTCCAGAATTCCTTGAGCCGGTTGGCGCGATCGGCATTCAGCGCGCGTTCCGGCATGCGCCCTTCCAGAACCGCCTTGGTCTGTTCGACGCTGCTCATCGCCTGGGCGTCGGCGTTGGCCGGCGTCAGGCCACCCAGGTGCGGTGTGGAAACGACGCCCGGCAGGCTGGCGAGCTGGGGAGAGGGGCGCTGGTCGGCGGCCCGCCCGACGTCGAGCGCCAGCTTTGCGATGTGGCCCGAACGGTAGGCCGCTTCCAGCGCCGCCTCGTCGATGAGGTTGCCGCGCGACACGTTGACGAAGACGACGCCCTTCTTCATCAGGGCGAATTCGCGCGCCCCGATCAGGTTCTCGGTCGTCTCGTTGGCGATGGCCAGCGGCAGCACGAAGTCGGATTCCCTGAGCAGGGTGTCCAGATCCACCTGGGTCATGCCGGGCCGTTCGATCTTCTTGAAGGGGTCCGAGACCAGCACCTTCATGCCCAGCGCCACCAGGATCTCGGCGAGCCGGCTGCCGACGGCGCCGAAGCCGATGACGCCGGCCGTGCTGCCGGCCAGTTGCAGGCCCATGTTCGAAGGCGGCACGTGCCCGGCCCGGTACTCGACGGTGGATTCCACGACGTCGCGGCAGACCGCCAGCATCAGGGCCAGCGCCATCTCGGCGGTGGCATCGATGAAGGAAATCCCCGCGTTGGCGACCAGGACGCCGTTGCGCGACGCCGCCTCGATATCGACGGTGCGCACGTCCAGCGCGCAGCGGAAATAGGCCAGCAGGTCCGGAAGGCCGTCGAACAGGCCGGCCTCGGCCGGCGGCGAGCGGTGCGAGACGATGATCTGGCTGCCCCGCGCCGCCTCGATGAACTCGGGCGTCGTCAGGTCGCGGTCCAGCGGATTGAAGCTGATCTCGCCCAACGCCTTGAGATGCGCCAGAGCGCGGCCGTAATAGACCTCGCGATCCTCGGGGTTGTGGGCAAGAAATATCCTCAGCGCGCCATCCATCCCTGCGGCCTCCCTTCAACGGCTGCGGCGAAACTGCCATTCATGACGGGGAGGGTCAAGACACCGCCCCAAAGCTGGCGGCGCCTATTCGAGGGCGCCGTGGCAGTGCTTGTACTTCTTGCCGGACCCACACGGGCAGGGGGAGTTGCGGGCCACCCGGCCCCAGGTCGCGGGGTCGGCGGGGTCGAGCGCGGCGGCGGCCCGGCGCGAGCGCACCGTGACGTCGCTGCCGGCATCGGCGGCGGAGCGGGCCGACGGCTGGGCGAAGGCCGGGTCGTCGCGGGTTTCCACCATTTCCTGCGGGTGACGCTGCGGCTCCAATTCGGCCGGCGTTTCGAAGCGCAACTCGACGTGCGACAGCACCATGGTCACCCGCTCGCGCAGTCGCACCAGCATGTCCTCGAACAGGTTGAAGGCCTCGCGCTTGTATTCATTCAGCGGGTCGCGCTGGCCGTAGGCGCGCAGGCCGATGCCCTGGCGGAGGTGATCCAGCGTCAGCAGATGTTCCTTCCACATCTGATCCAGAAGCTGGAGCAGCAGCGACTTCTCGACGTTGCGCATTACCTCGGGGCCGTAATGGGCTGCCTTTTCGGCCATCCTGCGGTCGGATGCCTGGGTCAGGCGCTCGCGGATCTCGGTGTCGGCGATGCCCTCTTCCTTGGCCCATTCGACGATCGGCAGGTCGATGCCGAGCAGGCGCACGCATGCCTCGTGCAGGCCGGCGACATCCCACTTGTCGACATAGGCCTTCTCGGGGATGTGGCGGGCGACCAGGGCGTCGATCACCTCGTGGCGCATGTAGGCCACGTCGGCCGCCACGTCGACGGCATCCATCTGCTCCTTGCGCTGCTCGTAGATGACCTTGCGCTGATCGTTCATGACGTCGTCGAACTTGAGCAGATTCTTGCGGATCTCGAAGTTCCTGGCCTCGACCTTCTGCTGGGCTTTTTCGAGCGCCTTGTTGACCCAGGGGTGGACGATGGCCTCGCCCTTCTCCAGGCCCAGCTTGCGCATCATCAGGTCGATGCGCTCAGACCCGAAGATGCGCATCAGGTCGTCTTCGAGCGACAGGAAGAACTTGGATGCCCCGGGGTCGCCCTGGCGGCCGGAACGGCCGCGCAGCTGGTTGTCGATGCGCCGGCTCTCGTGGCGTTCGGTGCCGATGACGAACAGGCCGCCGGCGGTGAGCACGATCTGGCGGGAGGCTTCGACCTCGGCGCGGATCTGGGCGATCTTCTGCGCCCGCACGGCCGGGTCCATGTCGCCGGCCAGTTCGTGGCGGATGCGCATGTCGACGTTGCCGCCCAGCTGGATGTCGGTGCCGCGGCCGGCCATGTTGGTGGCGATGGTCACGGCGCCGGGGGCGCCGGCCTGGGCGATGATGGAAGCCTCGCTTTCATGATGGCGGGCGTTCAAAACGTTGTGGGGGATCTTCTTCTTCTTTAGCAGGTCCGAAAGGTGTTCGGACTTTTCGATGCTGACGGTGCCGACCAGGGCCGGCTGCTGGCGGGCGTAGCACTCGGCGATGGTGGTGACGATGGCGTCGTTCTTTTCTTCCGCGGTGCGGTAGACCTCGTCATCCTCGTCGATGCGTATGCACGGCAGGTTGGTCGGGATGTCGATGACCTCGAGCTTGTAGATCTCCTGGAACTCGCCGGCCTCGGTCATGGCGGTGCCGGTCATGCCGGCCAGCTTGGGATAGAGCCGGAAATAGTTCTGGAAGGTGATCGATGCCAGCGTCTGGTTCTCGTTCTGGACCTCGACGCCTTCCTTGGCCTCCAGCGCCTGATGCAGGCCGTCGGAATAGCGCCGGCCCTCCATCATGCGGCCGGTGAATTCGTCGACGATGACGACCTTGCCGTCCTTGATCATGTAGTCGACGTCGCGGGTGAACAGCTTGTGCGCCCGCAGCGCCTGGTTGGCATGATGGACCAGGGTGACGTTGTGCAGATCGTAAAGGTTGCCGGTCTCCATCAGGGCGACTTCGCGCAACAGCACTTCGAGGTGCTCGTTGCCGGCCTCGGTGAAGGTGACGGCGCGCGCCTTCTCGTCCTTCTCGAAATCCTCGTCGGCCAGCTTGGGGATCAGTTTGTCGATGCGCTTGTAAAGCTCGGACGAATCCTCGGCCGGGCCGGAAATGATCAGCGGCGTGCGCGCCTCGTCGATCAAAATGCCGTCCACCTCGTCGACGATGGCATAGTTGAACGGCCGCTGGACCATGTCTTCCAGCCGGAACTTCATGTTGTCGCGCAGGTAGTCGAAGCCGAGCTCGTTGTTGGTGCCGTAGGTGACGTCGCAGGCGTAGTTCTGCCGGCGTTCGGCGTCGCTTAAGTCGTGGACGATGACGCCGACCGTAAGGCCGAGGAAGCGGTAGACTTGGCCCATCCACTCGGCGTCGCGCTTGGCCAGGTAATCGTTGACCGTCACCACGTGGGCGCCGTTGCCGCCGAGGGCGTTGAGGTAGATGGCCAGCGTCGCCACCAGGGTCTTGCCTTCGCCGGTCTTCATCTCGGCGATCTGGCCGCGGTGGAGAACCATGCCGCCGACCAGCTGGACGTCGAAATGGCGCTGGCCCAAGGTGCGTTTGGACGCCTCGCGGACCGTGGCGAAGGCCTCGATCAGCAGGTCATCCAGCTCCTCGCCTTTGGCAAGGCGCTCGCGGAACCAGCCGGTGCGGGCCCTAAGTTCGTCGTCGCTTAAGGCTTCGATCTCGGGTTCGAGCGCGTTGATCGCGGCGACTTGTTTGTGAAGGCTTTTGACGTAACGGTCGTTGGCCGAACCGAACAGCCGCCGGGCGATGGCACCGATCATAGAAAAAACCTCAGGAATCCGTACACCCGCGAAGTCGGGGTGACCACGCGAAGCTTTGGGCAAGAGATAGAGCCCTGGAAAGGCTCTGTCAACGCGGCCGGCGTCGATGAGGTCCTAACATCGCCGTGATTTGGCGAAGCGGCCATGGCATCCCAATATCGAGAGGGAGGGATGATGGAATTCGAGCGCGGCGGCCCTTGCCGCGCCGGTGTCGTTGTGCATTATGCTGGATGCCGGTCGGCCGAGGAAGCGGCCAAGCGGATGCGTGCGTCCGGCGCAACAGAAGGATTCAACTTGATGCCGAGATTTCTTGCCGTGGCCCCCTGGGCGATCGCTGGTGCCTTCGTGCTTTTGCTGACACCGGCCCGGGCGGCCGAAGATCCGGTGGTTGCCACCGTCGACGGCGCCAGCATCCATCTTTCCGAAGTGGAGCGCATTCACAGCCAGTTGCCCGAGCAGTACCGGGCCTATCCGCTGCAGATGCTGTTTCCCGATCTCCTCGACATGGTGGTCGACCGGCGCCTTGCCGCCGACACCGCCCGCAAGCAGGGCCTGGGCAACGACCCCGAGGTCAAGGCGACGCTGGCGCGCGTCGAGGAGGACGTGCTGCAACGCGCGCTTCTGACCCGCCATATCGAGAAGACCCTGACCGATGACGCGCTCAAGGCCCATTACGACAAGATGGTGGCCGGCATGCCGGCTTCCGAACTGGTGCACGCCCGCCATATCCTGGTCGATTCCGAGGCCGAGGCCAAGCGCGCCATCGAGGATCTTAAGAAAGGCGCGGATTTCGCCAAGCTGGCCGAGGAACGCTCCACCGGCCCGTCCAAGGCCAAGGGCGGCGACCTCGGCTTCTTCGGCAAGGACGAGATGGTCCCCGAATTCGCCGACGCCGCCTTCAATCTCAAGCCCGGCGAGACCACCCAGCAGCCGGTGCAGACCCAGTTCGGCTGGCACGTCATCAAGGTCGAGGAACGCAAGGCCGCCGAGGCGCCCAGTTTCGAGGACTCGCGCGAGGAGTTGAAGGCCGAAATGTCGCGCGACATCGGCATCTCCTTCGTCAAGGACCTGCGCGACAAGGCCAAGGTCGAGCGTTTCAACATGGACGGGACGCCGATGCAGCCGGCGACGCCGGAAACGCCGGCCAAGTAATCGGCCGGACAGAGAGGAACGTCGCCGGGGGGGGGGGGACGTGCGGCCCCGTCCCGGCGTGCCGCAAGCGGATGAAAAAGCCATGACCAAGATATCGCCTCTGGCTCCGGAATGCTTTCCGGAAATGCCGGCGGTTGCCGGCGTGACGCTGGCCACCGCCGCCTGCGGGGTCAAATACAAGGGCCGCGACGACCTGCTGGTCGTCGAATTGGCCGCCGGCACCACGGTGGCCGGCACCTTCACCCGCTCGCTCACCGCTGCCGCACCCGTCGAGTGGTGCCGCGAGGTCGTGCAGGGCGGCAGCGCCCGCGTCCTGGTGGTCAATACCGGCAACGCCAACGCCTTCACCGGCAAGGTGGGGGACAAGGCGGTGGCCGACGTGGCGCGTGCCGCCGCCAAGCTGTTTTCCTGCCACGAGGACGAGGTGTTCGCCGCCTCGACCGGCGTCATCGGCGCGCCGCTCGACCCCACGCCCATCCTCCAGGCCCTGCCCGAGGTGAAGAAGCGCCTGGCGGCGCCCGGCTGGACGGTGGCCGCCAACGCCATCAAGACCACCGACACCTTCCCCAAAGGCTCGGTGCGGACCGCCGCCATCGGCGACGCCCAAGTGACGATCTGCGGCATCGCCAAGGGGGCCGGCATGATCGCGCCCGACATGGCGACCATGCTGGGCTTCGTCTTTACCGACGCGGCGATTCCGGCCAAGGTTTTGCAGGACATCCTGCGACCCGCCGTCGAGCGCTCGTTCAACAGCATCACGGTCGACGGCGATACCTCGACCAATGACACCGTGCTGCTGTTCGCCACCGGGCGGGCCGACCATGCGCCGGTGCGCGCCGCCGGCGATGCAAAGCTTAAGGATTTCAAGCGCAAGCTCGAAGAGGTGCTGGTCGATCTCGCCCGCCAAATCATCCGTGACGGTGAGGGTGCGTCCAAGTTCGTCACCGTTTCGGTCAGCGGCGCCGCCAGCCCGCGGGCGGCCCGGCGCATCGCCTTCGCCATCGCCAACTCGCCCCTGGTCAAGACGGCGATCGCGGGGGAGGACGCCAACTGGGGGCGCGTCGTCATGGCGGTCGGCAAGGCCGGCGAAAAGGCCGACCGCGACAAGCTGGAGATCCGCATCGGCGGCATCCTGATTACCGCCAAGGGCGGCCTGGTGCCCGGTTACGACGAGGCGCCGGTGGCCGCCCACATGAAGGGCCTCGAAATCGACATCGCCGTCGACGTCGGCGTCGGGCGCGGCCAGGCCACGGTGTGGACCTGCGACCTGACCCACGAATACATCAACATCAATGCCGACTACCGGTCCTGAGCCGGGCTGCTCGGCAACGACGGCCAGGGCGTGGAGCGGGGCGCCGCTTGGTACCTCCCGCCTGCGCCTGCGGCCGCCGGCGGAAGGCGACGCGGCGGCCCTGGCGGCACTGGCCGGCGAGTGGGAGGTGGCGCGCTTCACCGCCTTCATTCCCCACCCCTATGCCGAATCCGACGCCCACGAGTTCATCGCCGTGGCGGCCCGCAAACGCGCCCTCCGCCAGGAGATGATCTACGTCCTCGAGCGTCGCGCCGAGGGCGACGTGATCGGCGCCGTCGGCGTCGCGGCGGGCGGCGAGGTCGGCTATTGGGTGGGCAAGCCCTTCTGGGGCCAGGGCTACGCCGCCGAGGCGGTGAAGAGCCTGCTCGGGCTGGCCTTTGACGGCCTCGGGCTGGCCGGCGTCCATGCCGCCGTGATGGCCGAGAATGCCGCCTCGGCCCGCGTTCTGGAAAAGGCCGGGTTCACCCGCCTGGGCGAGCGAACGGGAAGCTGCTGCCAGGGGCGCTGCGCCGGGCGCGCCACGGTGGCGTTCGGGATGACGGCCGAATCCTGGCGGGCGGCCCGCGCGGCTCGGCCCACCGTGCTGGTGGTCGCCGTCGCGCTGATCGACGCCGACGGCCGTGTGCTGATCGCAAAGCGGCCGGCCGGCAAGAGCATGGCCGGCCTGTGGGAATTCCCGGGCGGAAAGGTGCATGCCGGCGAAACACCAGAGGCGGCCCTGGTGCGCGAGCTTAACGAGGAACTCGGCATCGACATCACCGAAAGCTGCCTCGCCCCCTTCACCTTCGCGTCGCACGCCTATGCCGACTTCCACCTCTTGATGCCGCTCTACCTGTGCCGGGTGTGGAAGGGGGAACTCACCCCGCGCGAGGGCCAGGCCCTCAAGTGGGTGCAGCCGAACACGCTGCGCGACTACCCGATGCCGCCGGCCGACGAGCCGCTGGTGGCGATGCTGCGCGATTTCCTCTGATTTCATTTCGGGGACACCATACTTAATTCAAGGAATGTCTCGTTGAAAGCGATGCTATGGAGGTGAATTAAGTATGGTGTCCCCGAAATATGCTGCCTGCCTGCTCATCATCGGCAACGAGGTGCTGTCGGGGCGCACGCGCGACGCCAACCTGCAATACCTGGGGCAGCGCCTGAACCAGCGCGGCATCCGGCTGGCCGAGGCCCGGGTCATCCCCGACGACGCCGAGGTCATCGTCGCCGCGTTGAACGAATGCCGCGTCCGGTTCGACCACGTCTTCACCACGGGCGGCATCGGGCCGACCCACGACGACATTACGGCGGCCTGCGTGGCCCGGGCCTTCGGCGTCGCGCTGGAGCGCAACGCCGAAGCCCGCCGCATGCTCCGGCGCAACTACAAATCGGATGCCGAGCTTACCGAGGCCCGCCTCAAGATGACCGAGATCCCGGCCGGCGCCAGCCTGATCGAGAATCCGGTCAGCCACGCCCCGGGCTTTCGCATGGAGAACGTCTTCGTGTTCGCCGGCATTCCGCGCATCATGCAGGCGATGTTCGAGGTCATCGTCGACACGCTCAAGGGCGGCGCCCCGGTGCTGTCGAAGGCGGTCACCGCCCGTCTGCCCGAAGGCATCCTGGGCGGCCCGCTGGCCGATGTTCAGAAGCGCTTCCCGGACGTCGAGATCGGCAGCTATCCTTTCAATCGTGACGGCATTCACGGCGCTAGCCTGGTGGCCCGGGGCACCGAGCCGGCCCGCCTGGAGGAAGCCGCCGCCGCCATCCGCCAGATGGTCCGCGACCTCGGCTCCGAGCCGATCGACGGCGACCTGGGTGTACCGCCCGCCTGATCGTCTCTCTTCGGCCCTCTCCAAATGACGACGGCAGCTATTTCGCCATATACTTGACTAAAGCAACAAATTATATGACAAAAGCAATTATATGGAATGAGGAGAGTCGGCCATGGCGGCAGCGGGCATGGAGGGTCAGGTGGCGGCGGTGCGCCGCTTCAACCGCTTCTACACCCAGCGAATCGGCGTGCTTGAAGAGGGGCTGCTGAACAGCGCGTTTTCGCTCACCGAGGCCCGCGTGCTCTATGAACTGGCCAACCGGGAAGATCCGGCCGCCGCCGATCTTTGCCGCGACCTTGGCCTCGATGCCGGCTATCTCAGCCGAATCCTCGGGCGCCTCGTCCGCCACGGGTTGCTGACGAAAAGCGCGGGGCAAACCGATGGCCGCCGACGCCGCCTGGCGCTGACCGAGGCCGGGCGCGCCGCCTTTGCCGCGCTGGACGGCGCCTCGCGCGGTCAGGTCGCCGTCCTGCTGGGCGGACTGTCCTCGGCCGGGCGCGAGCGGCTGCTGGGGGCCATGGCGACCGTCGCCAAGCTGCTGGGCGGCCAGCCGGCACCGGGCGTTTCCTACATCCTGCGACCGCCCCGCCCCGGCGATCTCGGCCGGGTTATCTCCCGCCACGGGGCGCTGTATGCCGGGGAGTACGGCTGGGACGAAAGCTTCGAAGTCCTGGTCGCCGGCATCGTCACCGACTTCGCCAAAAGCCACGATCCCAAGCGCGAGCGCTGCTGGATTGCCGAAGTGGACGGCGAGGCCGTCGGCGCCGTTTTCCTGGTCCGCCAATCCGACGAGGCGGCCAAGCTGCGTCTGCTCTATGTCGAGCCCGAGGCGCGGGGTCTTGGCATCGGCGCCCGCTTGGTCGAGGAGGCCGTCCGCTTCGCCCGCCAAGCCGGCTACGCCACCGTGACTTTGTGGACCAACGATATCCTCACGGCTGCCCGCCGCATCTACGAGGCGGCCGGCTTCACCCTGGTCCGCGAGGAACCCCACCATTCCTTCGGTCATGATCTGGTCGGCCAGTACTGGGAACTCGACCTCGCCCCTCGGTGATCGGCCGGCCCTGGTAAACGGGGCCGGCCTTCCCATCTGAAGGAAATGGAGGGCGGCAGGGTCGCCTTCCGCAGCGGCAGGGATGAGGTCGTCGCCATGCGGGGGCGCGCTCTTCTGGGCTTCATGGTCGGTTCCGGGCTGGGCTTGTTGGCGGCCGGCCCCGCGGCGGCCGAGCGGGTTGATCTCGAACTGGTGCTGGCGGTCGACGTCTCGGGCTCCATGGATTTGCAGGAACTGGAACTTCAGCGCGACGGCTACGTGGCGGCGCTGGCCCACCCCGAGGTGGTCAACGCCATCCGTGGGGGATATGCCGGCAGGATCGCCGTCATCTATGTGGAATGGGCCGGGCCGGGCTCCCAATCCATCGCCGTGCCGTGGACGGCCGTTCACGACACCGCAAGCGCGCAGGCCTTTGCCGCCGCCGTCGCCGCCGCGCCGGTGGCGCGCATCCGCGGCACCTCCATCTCGGGCAGCCTCGCCTTCACGTCGGGCCTGTTCGAGGGCAACGGCTTCGAGGGCACTCGTCGGGTCATCGACATTTCGGGCGATGGCCCCAACAACATGGGGGTGCCGGTGGAACCGGTGCGCGACCGCGTGATCGCCCAGGGCATCGTCATCAACGGCCTGCCGCTGTTGATCCGGCCCAGCATGATGGCGGCCTACGGCGACTTCGGGCTGGAGGAGTACTACCGCGACTGCGTGATCGGCGGCCCCGGCGCCTTCGTGGTGGCGGTCCAGGAGATCCGCCGCATGGCCGAAGCGGTCCGCCGCAAGCTGGTCTTCGAAATCGCCGGCGTCCCGCCCCGGGTCATCCCGGCGGCCTTCCGGCCGGTCCGCGGCAAGACCGATTGCCTGATCGGCGAAAAGATGTGGGGCCGCTGGATGCAGGATCGGGAGTAGGGATCGCGACTAGCCGCCGATCTTGCCCTTGATGAGCACGGGCGCCTTCGGCTTGCGGATCACGAAGAAATAGAAGAACACCACGGTCAAGACGAGGAAAACCAAGCTGTCCGGGCTGGTCAGGAAGATCATCGGATTGCCGTCTTCCAGCGACAGACCGCGCCGGAAGTACAATTCCAGATCCGGCCCGAGGATGAAGCCGAGCAGCATGGAGACGGTGGGATAGTCCTGCTTGCGCAGGAAATAGGCGATCACCCCGAAGACCAGGGTCAGCGACATCTGGAAGATCGAGAACGTCGCCACGTAGCCGCCGACCACGGCAACGACGGCGATGCCGGAATAGAGCACGGCCTTGTTGATGGTCACGATCTTGATGAAGTAGGGGCCCAGCACGAACAGCGTCAGCGGAATGAGGACCAGCGCGCTGACGAAAAGCGATGCGAACATCGGCGCGATCAGGTCGAACTGGTTGGCGAACAGCATGGGGCCCGGCTGCAGGCCGTTGATGACGAGAACGCCCAGCACGATGGCTGTCGTCGGGTCGCCCGGGATGCCGAAGGTCAACATGGGAACGAAGGCGCCGCCGCACATGGAGTTGTTGGCCGACTCGGCGGCGGCGATTCCCTCGATCGACCCGTCACCGAATTTTTCCGGCCGCTTCGAGGCGCGCATCGCCTCGGCATAGGAGACAAACGCCGCCATCGAACCGCCCGCCCCGGGAAGCACCCCGATCAGGAAGCCGATGAAGGAACTCTTGAGGTAGGTGAAGAGGCCGATTTCGCGAATCTCGGCCAGGGTCGGCAAGAAGTCCCGCCGGCGGATCTTCGCATGCGCTCCATCGACGATGACGACCTTTTGATGGTTTCGCTCGGACTGAATCAAAAGCTCGCTGATGGCGAAGGTCCCGATGATCAGCGGCATCATGTCGATGCCTTCGACGAACATCTCGAACCCGAAGGTGAAGCGGGCGACCGGCTCCATGACGTCGATGCCGACGGTGGCGATCATGACGCCAAGAACGGTGGCGATGGTGCCCTTGGCGAACGATTTCCGCTGCGCGATCACTATGACGATGAGGGCGAACAGGATCAGCGAGAACTTGCCCGGCGTGCGGATGAGCAGCGCCACTTTCACCATGATCGGCGCCACGAACATGAGCAGAAGCGCCCCGATCACGCCGCCCACCATCGAGCCCAGGGCGGCATGGCCCAGCGCCTTGGCGCCCAGGCCCTTCTTCATCAGCGCGTAGCCCTCGATGGAGGTCATCATGTTGGCGGGGGCGCCGGGGATGTTGATGGTGGTCGCGGTGATGCTGCCGGCATACATGCCGGCCATGAAGATGGCCGCGCACATGACCAGGGCGACGGTGACGTCGAGGCTGTAGGTCAGCGGCAACAGAAGCGCGATGGCCAGGGCCGACGTCAGGCCGGGGACGGCGGCGAAAAAGGTGCCGATCAGGAAGCCGAGCACCATGGCGATGATGGAGGCGGGCGTGGCCAGGACGGCGAACCCGTCGAGCACTCCGGTCAGCGATTCCATCTAGATGATCCCGCCCAGTTTCGGAAGCCGGATGCGGAAGACTTCCGAAAACAGAACGAAGCAAGCCCCCGAGATGACCACGGCCCAAACGAGGTTGACCCACGCATGCCGCGCCTTGAACCGGAAGACGTAAAGCAGGGCCAGGACGTAGAGCGCCGTCGAGACGAAATAGCCGGCGGGTCTGAACAGCGCGATGTAGGCGGCGGTCAGGAGGACGACCTTGAGCGGCTCTGCGAGTGCCGCCGCTGCCGATTTTTCCTTTCGCCCCGTCCGCCGCCAGGCGCTCCACATGACCGAAACCAGGGCGACGATCATGATGACGGAAATGACGATGGGAAAGAACGACGGTCCCGCCGTTCCTTCCTGGAAGGGGCGCAGCGTGCGCATCCCTTCGATCAGATAGAGCACCGTGACGACGATCAGGATGGCGGGAAGGACGACCTCCCCGCCGAGCCCGGCTTTCGGCTTTTCGTTCAAGGCATCATCTCCCGGAAAGGACAAAGGGCCCCCGCCCCCACGTGATACGGGGGGGCGAGGCTGCCCGTCCTGCGACGTCTACTTCTTGAGGACGCCCTGCTTCACCAGGCCGTCCATCATGGTGAAGAACTGCTTTTGCGTATCCATCGCCCATTGGGTGACTTCGGCCGAGCCGAGCCAGGTGGGGGAAACGCCGGTCGTCGCCAGCCACTTGCGGAAGTCCTGGCTTTCGTGGGCGTCCTTGAAGGTCTTTTCGAGCTTCTGAATGATGTCGTCCGGGGTGCCGGCCGGCGCCGCCAGCAGGATGAAGCTGCCGATCTGGATGTCGACGCCGAGCTCCTTGGCGGTCGGGACGTCCGGATAGGTGGCGTTGCGGGCGTCCGACAGTTCGGCGATGCCGCGCACGTCGCCCGACTGGATGAGCGATGCGAAATCGCCGAGGCTGGTGATCACCGCCGCGACCTCCTTGGAAAGGATCGCTTCCTTTTGCGGAGCTGCGCCGCCGGGGTAGGATACCAAGTTGAACTTGGTGCCGGTGGCGTCCTGGAAGCGCAGCATGGCCAGATGGACCCGCGAGCCCACACCCTGGATGCCGAGCTTGATCTTGCCGGGGTCCTTCTTCGCCGCGTCGATCAGGTCGCCGAGTGTCTTGTACGGGCCGTCGGCGCGCACCATGATTGCGTCCGGCTCGCTGGTGATCCGGCAGATGAGCTTGAGCTTGTCCAGGCTGTAGCCGGGCAGCAGCTTCTGCCAGGGCACCGTGATGACGCTGTCGTAGGTCAGGCTGGCGAGGTTGTAGCCGTCGGGCCTGGCCTTCATGATGTCCATGACGCCGGTGGCGCTCAAACCCCCCTCGATGTTCTCGACGTAGACGGATTTCGCCAGCGACTTTTCGGCGATGTTGGAAATCTTCCTGACGATGCCATCGGTACCGCCACCGGCCCCCCAGGCCACGACCATGCGGACATCCTTGGTCGGATACTCGGCAGCAACGGCTGGTCCGGCGAAAGAAAGGGCCAAGACAGAAACCGCGATCGCTCTCCCTAAGGCGTTTGCTTGCATGTCCTCCTCCGTTGGCTGTTCGATGAGCGGAAATCAGGAAAGTCGGATGACAACTCCTTCCGTGGCGCTGAACCCGCGATTGGGGCCGCACCGAACAAAGAAAAGCTGCTTGATGGTTGTGTCTCCCTTCTAGAAGATTACGCCGAAATCGAAACCAAGGCCAAGAGCATCATTTCCAGGGAATTACGGCATCGACTTTTTCCCCTATTGATCACCCTCTCTGCCGGGGAGCGAAGACAGCATGGACATCGTTCCCTGGCGGCCCTCCGTTTCGCTATAATGACTGTCGAGAGGGGTGAGAAACCGGTGTGGCCTGGACCGGTTTCGAGGGGCTACCATGGCGGCAAGCTATCGGATCGACGTTGAGCGCGGGGTGATTTTCTCGTCCTATTCGGGAACCGTCACCCTGGAGGAGGTGCGCGCCACCATGGCGGAGGTGCGGGCCAATCCCTGTGTCCGGCCCGAATTCCGCATTCTGGTCGACTGCACGGAGGTGACGGATCACCGGCTGTGGTTCGACGAAACGGTGGCGGTCGTCGAATTCATCGCGTCGGACACCCTGCCGCGGATGACCGGACGGCTGGCCTTCTATGTGCCCGAGCGCAATGCGGTTTACGGCGCCCTGCGCCAGTTCAAGACGCTGAGCAAGGACGAGGGGCGCGTCGAGATCTTCACCGACCGCAACGCCGCCAGGGCCTGGGTCGGCCTGCCGCCGGAGTGAAGGCTCCGGCCTGCGGCCATCCTTCGACTCGCGCCGCTTCGCGACGCGGCTCAGGATGAGGTAAGACACTGAATTTAAATAAAAACCTCATCCTGAGGAGGGCCGCTAGGCCCATCTCGAAGGATGGGCCTCCGGCGCGCCAGCACGTCCTAATGGTGCAGGATCTTCGAGAGGAACTGCTGGGCGCGCTCGCTTCGGGGCGTGCCGAAGAATTCATCCTTGGTGGCGTCCTCGACGATCTCGCCCTCGTCCATGAAGATGACGCGGTCGGCGACCCGGCGGGCGAAACCCATCTCGTGGGTCACCACCATCATGGTCATGCCGTCGCGGGCCAGTTCCTGCATGACGTCCAGCACCTCGTTGATCATCTCGGGGTCGAGCGCGCTGGTCGGTTCGTCAAACAGCATGGCGATGGGGTCCATGGCGAGCGCTCGGGCGATGGCGACGCGCTGCTGCTGGCCGCCCGACAGTTCGCTCGGGTACTTGTGGCCCATTTCGCCCAGGCCGACGCGGTCCAGCAGAAGCTTGCCGCGGGCCCTGGCCTCGTCCTCGCTGCGGCCCAGCACCTTCAGCTGCGCCAGCGCGATGTTCTCGGCCGCCGTCTTGTGGGGGAACAGCTCGAAGTTCTGGAACACCATGCCGATGTGGCTGCGCAGCTTGGGCAGGTTCGTCGCCTTGTCGCCGACCGAGATGCCGTTGACGGTGATGATCCCCTCCTGAAAGGGCTCCAGCCCGTTGACGCATTTGATCAGCGTGCTCTTGCCCGAACCCGAGGGGCCGCAGATGACCACCACCTCGCCCTTCTCGACGCGGCTGGTGCAGTCCTTGAGCACCTGGAAGGGGCCGAACCACTTGTTGACGTGTTGGATCTCGATCATTGGTGCATCTTCTTTTGCAGGAATTTGACGTAGAGCGACGCCCCGTAGCACATGAGGAAATAGACCGCCGCCGCGAAGATGTAGAGCTCCATCAGCCGGCCGTCGCGCTGCGCCACTGTGACCGCCGAGGTCATGAAGTCGGCCAGCCCCACCACGAACACCAGCGAGGTGTCCTGAAAGAGGATGATGGTCTGGGTGAGCAGAACGGGGAGCATGTTGCGGAAGGCCTGCGGCAGCACGATGAAGCGCATGGTCTGCGAATAGCGCAGCCCCAGCGCGTAGCCCGCCCACGCCTGGCCGCGCGAGATGCTCTGGATGCCGGAACGCATGATCTCGCAATAGTAGGCGGCCTCGAACAGCACGAAGCCGACCAGGGCCGACTGGAAGGCGTCGACCTGCCGCTGGGCGATCAGGGGAACCAGGAAGTAGAACCAGAAGATCACCAGCAGCAGCGGCAGCGAGCGGAAGAAATTCACCCAGGTGGCGCCGATCCATTGCAGCGGCTTGATGCCGGAAAGCCGCATCAGGGCGAGGATGGTACCGAGCACGATGCTGCCCGCCGCCGACAGACCCGTCAGCAGCAGGCTCAACTGCATGCCGTCCCACAGGTAGGGGAGCGCGCGGGTGATGGCGCCGAAATCGAAAGCTCCCATCACTGCCCCCTCTGCACGCCGTAGCCGGGGATGCGGGCCCGCTTCTCGATGCGGTCCATGGCGAACACCACGATCAGGGTCACCACCACGTAAATGAGGGTGGCGGCGGTGAAGGCCTCGAAGCCCTGGAAGGTGTAGTTCTCGATCTGGCGGGCCTGCATCAGCACCTCGCCGACGCCGATGGTCAACGCCAGCGACGAATTCTTGAAGATGGTCAGGAACTCGGAAGTGAGCGGCGGCACGATGATGCGATAGCCGACCGGCACCAGCAGATAGCGATAGACCTGGGCCAGGGTCAGGCCCATGGCCAGGCCGGCCGCCGTCTGGCCGCGCGGGATCGATTCGATGCCGGCGCGCACCTGCTCGGCGACGCGCGACGCCGTATAGGTGCCAAGGCACAGGATGGCGCTGGTGGCCTCGGGGAACGGCATGTCGCGCTTCATCCAGCGGCCCAGGCCGTCTGGCACCAACTCGGGCACGACGTAGAACCAGATGAACATCTGCACCAGGAGTGGGATGTTGCGGAAAAGCTCGACGTAGGCGGTGGCGACGGCGCGCACCGGCATGGAGTTGACCGTCCGGGCGACGCCGACCAGCGATCCCAGCGAGAACGCGATGATCCAGGCGATGGCCGAGACGATCAGCGTCCACTCGATGCCGGAGACGAGCCAGCCGAAATAGGGCTCCTCGAAAAGGATGCCCCAGTTCCAGTTGTATTTCATGGGTGGCGATCCGATGGCGTTCGGTGGCGACGGAACGAGCCGGAAAAGGAAAGGCCGGAAGCGCGCTTAGGCGTTCCGGCCTTTTTTCCCTTCCGTTACTCGGGGAAGGCCTGGACCATGAAGTTGGTCTTCAGCGTTTCGTCCATCGGCACGTTGAGCGCCGAGCCGCCGGGGATCGGTGACATGAACCACTTGGTGTAAAGCGGCTCGATCTCGCCGGAGCGGAACAGGCCGGCCAGCGTCTTGTTGACGACCAGGCGGAAGGCCGAGTCGTCGCGCGACAGCATCAGCGCATAGGGATCGAACGACAGGAAGCGGCCGGTCACCGCGTAATCGGCCGGGCTCTTGGCCTTGGAAATCAGGCCGAACAGCAGGATGTGGTCGGTCGAATAGGCGTCGACGCGGTCGGTTTCCAGCGCCAG
The DNA here is from genome assembly GCA_014859895.1 of Rhodospirillales bacterium. GTDB lineage: Bacteria > Pseudomonadota > Alphaproteobacteria > Rhodospirillales > Shumkoniaceae > Shumkonia. Next base: position 1,898 of record JACZKS010000023.1, on the reverse strand, counting down.
GAATCCTTCGGCGTGATCCTTGACGTTGAGGATCTTGACGTCGGCGATGCCCAACTTAGCGATGGTCTCCTTGATGGCGCGCTCGTTGGTCGTGCCCTGGGCCAGCGCGATCGACTTGCCCTTCAGGTCCTCGACCTCCTTGATGCCCGACGCCTTCTTGACCAGCAGCTTGGTGCCGGTGATGAAGGTGGTATGGGCGAAGTCGACCTGCTGCTGGCGGGTCAGGTTGTTGGTGGTCGAGCCGCATTCCAGGTTGATGTTGCCGTTGGCGATCAGCGGAATGCGCGTCTGCGGCGTCACCGGCACGTACTTGACGTTAAGCGTGTCGAGCTTGAGTTCGGCCTTCACCGCCTCGACGACCTTCATGCACAGGTCCATGGAATAGCCGATCGGCTTCTGGTCGGGTCCGACGTAGGCGAACGGCACCGAGGATTCGCGGTGGCCGAGCACGATGGTGCCGGATTCCTTGATCTTCTGAAGCGTCCCATAGAAGTCCGCGGCGCTTGCCGAGAACGCACCCAACACCGACCCGGCCGCAGCCAGGATCATCATTTTCTTAAGCATAGCAGCCCTCTCCCTCGAAATAAGGTGACCTAACGATGATTTTTCCGCCGCGTCGCAGGTCCCCCTGTTCGACCTTTTGGGCCGAAGAAAATGCGACCGGCAGTTCAGCGGCAGAATATGAACAAAAAAGCCGCAACTCCGACAGAATTCGACACTAAGCGCATTTAATGGGCGGGTGCAAGAGCGTCGTGGGGTCCGCCAACCGGCTTGCACCGGTTAACCGGTCCCGATACCTTCGGGGCCTCGCGGGCGTGGCGAAACTGGTAAACGCAAGGGACTTAAAATCCCTCGGCTTCGGCCTTGCCGGTTCAAGTCCGGCCGCCCGCACCACCTTTAGCGGCAGTCGGAGGACCGATGGCGGATCAGCGGCGTGCCCAGCACCTTTCCTACGTGTCCTCCCTTCGCCTGTTGGCCGACGAGTCGCTACGCCAGTTGGCCGCCCTCATGCCCCATTATGGAGAGCGGGGGCGGATCGCCGAGGAAATCATCAAGTCGGCGCTGGAGAGGGTGCTGCCCAAGCGCTTCTCCATCGGCAACGGGGTGATCGTCTCTTCCAAGGGGCAGGTGAGCGAGCAGATCGACATCGTCATCTACGACAACTTCTTCAATTCGCCCATCCCGTCCGCCTTCGGCCCGTCGGTGTTCCCGGTGGAGAGCGTCTATGCCTCCATCGAGGTCAAGGCGACGTTGACGCCGAAGGAACTCGACGCCTCGCTCGAGGACATCAAGGGACTGCGCGAAATCGGCAGCCGCAAGCACGTCGTCATCTCGCGCTACGAGGACGTCGGCGGCAGCAAAAAGGTGGTGTCGGAAAAGCGCATCAGCACGGTGCCGCCGCGTTCCTACGTGGTCGCCTTCCGCCAGCGCGGCCTCGGGCGGTCGTACGAGGACTTCGTCGGGGCGCTCGGCGCCAGCCTCGATAAAGTCGACACCCACGTGCACGGCGTGTGCGTGCTGAGTACAGACTGGTTCGCGGCGCGCAAGCCGATGTCCTCGCCGGCCGTGGTGGTCGGCCAGGAAGGCGAGGCGCTGCTCAACCTCTACCTGTCGATCCTGCGCGGCCAGCAGAACTTCGCCGTCTACCCGATGGACGTCGAGGCGTACCTGGAGAATTCGGAGTAGGAGACTCCAACTCGTCTCTCCCGTCCTCTTTCCCGTCACTCCCGCGAAGGCGGGAGTCCAGGGCCCGGCTCGGTCTGGATTCCCGCTTCCGAGCCTGTGAAGGAAATGGCATCGCCGGCTGACTTGTGATTCTGTATGAGGATCAGGAGGTTTCCGATGTCGCAGGTTCGGTATCGTCAAGCGGATCGCTCACAGCTTCGCTGGGATATGGT
>JACZKS010000165.1 GCA_014859895.1 Rhodospirillales bacterium | reverse complement strand
CGGCAGGCATTGAGAGCGTAATGCTTCGCACGGTCATGACATGCCATGCCACCCACGGGATCTGCCAGGCTTGCTACGGCTGGGATCTTGCGAGTAGCACTCCGGTCGACATCGGGACTGCAGTGGGAATCATCGCTGCCCAGTCAATCGGTGAGCCCGGCACGCAGCTCACGATGCGCACGTTCCATACAGGTGGAGTCGCGGGTGAGGACATCACTCACGGTCTGCCGCGAGTGACCGAGCTGTTCGAGGCGCGCAAGCCCAAGGACCACTCGATCATCAGCGACATCGACGGCACGGTGGAATTCGGCAAGGACTACAAGTCGAAGCGTCGGATCATCGTCAACCCGTCCGCCAAGGATGAGGAACCGCACGAGTACCTCATCCCCAAGGGCAAGCACGTCAGCATCCAGGAGGGTGACTTCGTGCGCAGGGGCGACTCGCTGATGGATGGAAGCCCGGTCCCCCACGACATCCTGCGGGTTATGGGGGTCGAGGCGCTGGCCGAATACCTGGTTGCCGAGATCCAGGACGTCTACCGCCTGCAGGGCGTGAAGATCAATGACCGCCACATCGAGGTGATCGTTCGCCAGATGTTGCAGAAGGTCGAGATCACTCAGCCCGGCGACACGACCTTCCTGGTCGGTGAGCAGGTCGATCGCATCGAGTTCGACATGGTCAACAGCAAGGCCGCCGAACGCGACCTGCGGCCGGCCGGGGCGGTCCCGGTGCTGCAGGGCATCACCAAGGCCAGCCTGCAGACGCAGTCGTTCATCTCGGCGGCGTCCTTCCAGGAAACCACCCGCGTCCTTACCGAGGCGGCGGTTTCCGGAAAGACGGACGATCTGGAAGGCCTCAAGGAGAACGTCATCGTCGGCCGGCTTATCCCGGCCGGCACGGGCAGCGTGATGAATCGCCTGCGGGCCATCGCCGCCCAGCGCGACCGCGAGATGGCGGAGGTCGATGGCAGCCGGCCCGACGCCGTCGAGGAAGGGGCCGGCCCGACCCACATCGCGGCCGAGGGGAAGGACAAGGCTTCGGCAACTGACGCCGGAACGGCCGGAGACGACTAGGCAACAGCCTGTTATTCCGCGGAATCCCTGGGGATATCGGGCTTCACCCGATATCCCCGCCGGGACCCTCGGAGGGGCCGGCGGAAGCCGTAGGAATTAAGGATTGTTTTGCTTGACTGGGTAAGGCGGCGAAACTAGTATTCGCCCCTCTTCGCAAGGGGCCGGTGGTGGACCTTACGGTTCAGACGCGGTCTCGGATGTGAAAAAAACAAAACTGGGTCAGCGCCCTCCGGGCGGTAAGGATAACCGTCGGGAGTGGTTTTTTGCCTCGTTTTCGGGGTGCGCGCCACGGTCTTGATCATCAGGGCCGGGCGCACGTGTGAAGTGGAACGACGCAATGCCAACAGTTAACCAATTGATCCGGAAGCCGCGCCAGGCGCCGGATATTCGCAATAAGGTTCCGGCGCTGGATAGCTGTCCGCAGAAGCGGGGCGTCTGCACGCGCGTCTACACCACCACTCCGAAGAAGCCGAACTCGGCGTTGCGGAAGGTGGCGCGCGTCCGCCTGACCAACGGGTTCGAGGTCACCAGCTACATTCCCGGCGAGGGGCACAATCTTCAGGAACACTCCGTGGTGATGATCCGGGGCGGTCGCGTCAAAGACCTTCCCGGCGTTCGCTACCACATCATTCGTGGCACCCTTGACACCCAAGGCGTTTCGGATCGCCGTCAGCGTCGTTCGAAATACGGCGCGAAGCGGCCGAAGTAGGATTGGAAGAAGAGCATGTCCCGTCGACACGCTGCCGAAAAACGTGAAGTTCTCGCCGATCCCAAGTTCGGGGATGCGGTGGTCACCAAGTTTACCAACGGCTTGATGCTGGATGGCAAGCGCTCGGTGGCCGAGCACATTATCTATGGGGCCCTCGATATCATTCAGCAGAAGACCGGGCAGGATCCGCTCAAGGTCTTCCACGATGCCATCGAGAACGTGAAGCCCGCCGTCGAGGTTCGTTCCCGACGGGTCGGCGGCGCCACTTATCAGGTGCCGATCGAGGTCCGCTCGGCCCGCCGTCAGACCCTGGCGATCCGCTGGATCGTCGATCTGGCGCGCAAGCGTTCCGAGAACACCATGACCGAGCGTCTTTCGGGCGAACTCCTGGACGCCGCCAACAACCGCGGGTCCGCCGTCAAGAAGCGCGAGGATACGCACCGCATGGCAGACGCCAACAAGGCGTTCTCGCACTACCGCTGGTAGAGACCCGGAGCAGATCCTAGCATGGCCCGCACGACGCCCCTCGACCGCTATCGTAACATCGGCATCATGGCTCACATCGATGCCGGTAAGACGACGACGACCGAACGCATCCTGTATTATACCGGCCGCTCCTATAAGATCGGCGAGGTCCATGACGGCAACGCCGTGATGGACTGGATGGAGCAGGAGCAGGAACGCGGTATTACCATTACCTCGGCAGCGACCACCTGTCAGTGGCGCGAGCATCGTATCAACATCATCGATACGCCTGGCCACGTGGATTTCACCATCGAAGTCGAACGGTCCCTCCGGGTTCTGGATGGGGCCGTTGCCGTATTCGACAGCGTCGGCGGTGTCGAACCGCAGTCCGAGACGGTGTGGCGGCAGGCCGACCGCTACAAAGTGCCGCGCGTCTGCTTCGTCAACAAGATGGACCGCATTGGCGCCGACTATTACCGCTGCATCAAGCAGATCGGCGAGCGCTTGGGGGCCAATCCCCTGGTTTGCCAGTTGCCGATCGGCGAGGAATCCGAGTTCGCCGGCATCGTCGATCTGATCACTATGGAATCCGTGATCTGGAAGGACGAGTCGCTGGGCGCAGAGTTCGTGCGCGGGCCGATCCCGGCCGCCCTTGCCGATGACGCGGCGATGTACCGCGAGCGGCTGGTCGAGATGGCCGTCGAGCAGGACGACGCGGCGATGGAAGCTTATCTCGAGGGCGGTAAAGAGCCCGACGTCGCGACCCTGAACAAATGTATCCGGCGCGGTACCGTGAGCGGCGTCTTCGTGCCCGTGCTCTGCGGCTCGGCCTTCAAGAACAAGGGGGTGCAGCCTCTTCTCGACGCGGTGGTGGAATACCTGCCGGCGCCGACCGACGTGCCGCCCGTGAAGGGCGTCAAGGCGGGGACCGAAGAGCCGATCGTCCGCCAGAATTCGGATGATGAGCCGCTGGCGGCGTTGGCCTTCAAGGTGATGAACGATCCGTTCGTCGGCTCGCTCACGTTCGCGCGCATTTATTCGGGTGTGCTGGTCAACGGCCAGCAGGTCCGCAACACCACCAAGGACCAGCGCGAGCGCATCGGCCGCATGCTGTTGATGCATGCCAATTCGCGGGAAGACGTCAACGAGGCGCGGGCCGGCGACATTGTGGCGCTGGCGGGTCTCAAGCAGACCACCACCGGCGACACGCTCTCCGATCCCCAGCACGCGGTCGTGCTGGAAAAGATGACCTTCCCGGACCCGGTGATCGAGATCGCCGTCGAGCCGAAGTCGAAGGCGGACCAGGAGAAGATGGGCCAGGCCCTGTCGCGCCTGGCGGCCGAGGACCCGTCCTTCCGGGTGGCGTCCGACCCCGAAAGCGGCCAGACCGTGATTAAGGGAATGGGCGAACTGCATCTCGAGATCATCGTCGATCGCATGCGGCGTGAATTCAAGGTCGAGGCCAATATCGGCCAGCCGCAGGTGGCCTACCGCGAAACCATCCGTCAGAACGCCAATGTAGACTATACCCACAAGAAGCAGACCGGCGGGTCCGGGCAGTACGCGCGGGTCAAGTTCCGCTTCGAGCCGCTGCCGGCGGGTTCGGGCTTTCTGTTCGAGAACGAAGTCACCGGCGGCAACGTCCCGAAGGAGTTCATTCCGGGCGTTCAGAAGGGGCTCAATGCAGCGATCCAGACCGGCGTCATGTGCGGGTTCCCGGTGACCGACCTCAAGGCGGTTCTCTATGACGGTGCTTCGCACGATGTCGACTCCAGCGTGATGGCCTTCGAAGTGGCCACGCGGGCGGCCTTCCGGGAAGGCATGGCGAAAGCCAAGCCGGTTCTGCTGGAGCCGATCATGCGGGTCGAGGTGGTGACGCCGGACGAGTACATGGGCGACATCATCGGCGACCTGAACTCGCGCCGCGGCAGCATCTCGGGCATGGATCAGCGGGGCAACGCCCGGGTGATCAACGCGCAGGTCCCGCTGGCGATGATGTTCGGTTACGTCAGTACGCTTCGCTCCATGAGCCAGGGGCGGGCCCAGTTCACCATGCATTTCGATCACTACACAGATGTGCCGCAGCAGGTCTCGGACGAGGTCAAGGCCAAGCTAGCAGGCTAACCACGAAACTCGGCGAGAACGGAGAATAAGCCATGGGCAAGCAGAAGTTTGAGCGGACGAAGCCGCACTGCAATGTTGGGACGATTGGCCACGTTGACCACGGGAAGACGACGCTGACGGCGGCGATCACGAAGGTTCTGGCGGAGTCCGGGTTTGCGGAATTCACGCCGTTTGACCAGATTGACAAGGCGCCGGAAGAGAAGGCCCGTGGGATCACGATTGCGACGGCGCACGTTGAGTATCAGACGGTGAAGCGTCATTACGCGCACGTCGACTGCCCTGGCCATGCG
>JACZKS010000022.1 GCA_014859895.1 Rhodospirillales bacterium | reverse complement strand
GGTCGCGAGCGGGCAGTGGACCGGCTTGCCGCCCGCCGCGACCAGCGTCAGGCTGTCGGCGGTGACCGCCGCGAATCGTCCCTCGTGCACGACGCCGTCGTCGCACCGGACCCTGAGCAGGGTGCCCGGCGCAACGGTGGCCAGGCGGCGGGCGAGTTCGGCCGGCGCAGGGGCGGTGGCGGCGGGCGCGGGGCCGGCAGGCAGGATCAGCAGGACCAGCAGCAGGGACGAGGGGAAGAGCCGAGAAGCGGACGGTGCGCGGGCGCCGGACATGGTGTCGCCTCCGGTCAGGGTTCGGGCCCGGGCGCGGCTTGCGGGCGGGATCGGTCTGATACGCATCGTGCCTGACGCGGTTCCGGGCCGCAAGGTGTGCAAGGTGGACGCCAGGGACCGCGGATCCTATCGTCACCCCATGCGCTGGCCCGAAACCATCGAGCACCTGGTCTTCCGCGGCGGGGTCGGCCTGCTGCGGCGGATGCCCTACCCCGTGGCGGAGGGCATCCTGCGCCGCGCCGCGCACCTGGCTGGCCCGGTCTGCGGGCTGCGGCGCGGCGTGGTCGACGCCCAGTTGGCCGCGATCCTTCCGCACCTGCCGGCCGCCCGCCGCCGCGCCCTGCGCAACGCGGTCTACGACCACCTGGGCCGCACGGCCGCGGAGGTCTTCTGCGCGGACCCGGAGCGCCTGGCCGCCACGGTCACGGTCGCACCGGGTTGGGAGGTCCTGGACGCGGCCATGGCCGCCGGGCGCGGCGTCATCGTGGCGGCCGGCCACCTGGGCAACTTCGAACTGGGGGGCCGCGTGCTGGCGTCCCGCTATCCGCTGCTCGACGTGGTCAAGCCCCAGCGCAACGCGGCCTTCGAGCGGGACCTGGACGCGCTGCGCAACCGGCACGGCATCACGACCGTACCGGTGGACCGCGCGGGCCGGGCGGTCTTGTCGCACCTGCGCAGGGGCGGCATGGTGTCGCTGCTGGTGGACCAGGACGCCGGCGCGGCGGGGGTGCGGCTGGATTTCCTGGGACAGCCGGCCAGCACCTGGCCCGGCGCCGCGCGTTTCGCCCTGCGCACCGGCTGCCCGGTGGTGCCGGTGGCCATCGTGCGCCGCCGTGGCGGGCATGTCCTGCAGGTGGGCGAGCCGATCGCGGCCGAACCCGCTGCGGCCGGGCCCGACCCGGTGGCCGCGCTGATGCGGCGCATCTCCGACGGGGTGGAGGCCGGCGTGCTCCGGCATCCCGCCCAGTGGTTCTGGGTCCATCGCCGCTGGAAGGGCGCCGCGGAAGCCCGCCCGCCCGCGGCCGGCGCAAGGGAGTCGGCAGCATGGTCTGGATGAGCGCGGCGGCGGTCGCCGCGGTGTTGGCGACAGGCGGAGGCGCGGCCGCCGGAACCCCGGCCTGGCCCGGGGGCACGGTTGTCGGCATGGAGCCGGTCTGGCTGGCGCCGGGCGTCGTCACGACGGAGGTCCTGACCCGCGATCTGGCCGTCATGCCCGCCGGCGACGAGATCTACTTCACCATGGCGTCGGCCGGCTACGCCCACGCGGTGATCTGCGTCACCCGCCGCACCCCCGACGGCTGGACGGCGCCGGCGGTCGCGCCGTTCTCCGGCGACCCGCGCTGGCTCGACCTGGAGCCCTTCATCGCGCCCGACGGCGGGCGGCTCTACTTCATGTCCACCCGCAACGACGATAGCGACGGGGCGGACGACCCGGACCTGTGGTTCGTCCCGCGCGAGGGTGACGGCTGGGGCCGGCCGCGCCCCGTGGGCCCGCCCGTCAACACGGCCGGGCAGGAGTCCTTCCCGGCGGTCACGGCCGACGGCACCCTGTACTTCACGCGGGCCGACTCCACCGGCCGCGTCTACGGCATCTGGCGGGCCCGGCCCGACGGCGCCGGCGGCTTCGCGGAGCCCCGGCGCCTGCCGCCGCAGGTCAACGCCGGCAGCAACCGCTTCAACGCCTGGGTGGCGCCGGACGAGAGCCGGCTCATCCTCTCGATCGTCGGCCTGGAAGGCGCCCACGGAGCAGCCGACTACTGGCAGGTCGAGCGGCGCCCGGACGGCACCTGGGGTCAGGCGGCCAACCTGGGCGCGCGGGTCAATGCGGGCCGGGGCCGCGGCTCGTCCCAGGCGCTTGTGCCCGACGGCACGGTACTGGCGTACCTGGCGGTGCCGACCACGGACGATCCCTGGCCCCGCACCTGGGGCCAGCTGCAGGGGCGCGCGCGGATGGCCGGGGCCGCCGGCGGCATCGCGGTGGTGGCCTGGGCGGACCTCGACCGGCCGGGCACGGGCCCGCAGACCCTGGCACCGACCGCGACGCCGTTGCCGTTCCCGACGGCGCGCGGGCCCTGGCTGGGGCAGACCCTGCCCGGCAGCGAACCCGAGCTGTTCGCGCCCGGGCTGCTGAGCACCGGCCTGGGCGAGCGCGACGTGCTGGTCCTGCCCGGGCAAGAGGAGGTCTGGTACGGGCTGATGGACCGGGGCCTGGTCACGATCCTCGCCACGCGCCTGGTCGACGGCGTCTGGACCGAGCCGGTGACCGTGCCCTTCTGCGACGACCCCGACTTCGCCTGCTTCGAGCCGGCGCTCTCGGCCGACGGCTCGCGGGTGTTCTTCCTGGCCAACCGCGCCGCCCCGGGCCAGGTGCAGGGCTCCGGCTGGACCAACCAGAACATCTTCACGGCGCGGCGGACGGCAGGCGGCTGGTCGGTGCCCGCGGCCCTGCCGCCGCCGATCACCAGCGACGCGGCCGAGTACTTCCCCAGCCTGGCTGCCGACGGCACCCTCTACTTCACCCGGGAGGACGCCGCCGGTGCCGCGGTCTGGTGCGCCGAACCGGACGGCGAGGGCTTCGCGGTGCCGGTGCGGCTGACGGCGGCGGTCAACCTCACCGCGCAGGTCTACAACGCCACCGTGGCGCCGGACGAGAGCTGGCTCATCGCCTGCGTCGTGGACCATCCGGACAACCTGGGGGGGGCCGACTACTGGATCAGCTTCCGCCGTCCCGACGGCGCCTGGCTGCCGGCGGTGAACCTGGGCGAGCCCTTCAACGGGCCGGGGGAACAGGCGGCCAGCGCCTCTCTCTCACCGGACGGCTCGGTGCTGTTCTTCAGTTCGCGGCGGACCGTCGGCGAGCTCTTTCCCGGAGGGGTGGTCACCCCGGCCCGGCTGCGGGAACTGCAGGGGCGGCCGGGGTGACC